>CAYTWU010000092.1:0-11763 GCA_964442175.1 uncultured Rubrivivax sp. | reverse complement strand
CCCTACATCCACGACCGCAAGCAGTTCGGCCAGAGCATCGGCGAGTTCCAGCTGATCCAGGGCAAGGTGGCCGACATGTACACCGTGCTGCAGGCCGCGCGCGCCTTCTGCTACCAGATCGGCAAGAACCTGGATGCGCTGGGCGCGCAGCATGTGCGGCAGGTGCGCAAGGACTGCGCCGCCGTGATCCTGTGGTGCGCCGAAGAGGCCACGAAGATGGCCGGCAACGGCGTGCAGATCTTCGGCGGCAACGGCTACATCAACGAGTACCCGCTGGGCCGGCTGTGGCGCGACGCCAAGCTGTACGAGATCGGCGCCGGCACGAGCGAGATCCGCCGCATGCTGATCGGGCGGGAGCTGTTCGCAGAGACCATGTGATGGACGGACTCGCCGACCTCTTTGCGAAGAACCGCGACTGGGCCGCCGCCACCGAGGCCCGTGAGCCGGGTTTTTTCACCAAGCTGCTGAGCCAGCAGGCGCCACAGTACCTGTGGGTGGGCTGCGCCGACAGCCGCGTGCCGGCCAACGAGCTGGTGGGCCTGCTGCCGGGTGAGCTGTTCGTGCACCGCAACGTGGCCAACCTGATGGTGCACAGCGACCTGAACGCACTCTCGGTGCTGCAGTACGCGGTGGAGGTGCTGCAGGTCAAGCACGTCATCGTCGTGGGCCACAGCAACTGCGGCGGCGTGCGCGCCGCGATGACCAATGTGCGTGCCGGCCTGGTGGACAACTGGCTGCGCCACGTGCAGGACGTGCGCGACACGCACGAAGGTTTCCTCGCCAGCCTGGACCCCAGCCTGCAGGTGGACGCGCTGGTGGAGCTGAACGTGCTGGAGCAGGCGCGCAGCGTCTGCCGCACCACGGTGGCCCAGGATGCCTGGCAGCGTGGCCAGGTGGTGCAGGTGCACGGCTGGGTCTACGGCCTGCACAACGGCCTGCTGCAGGACCTGAGCTTCAGCGTCGGCGCGCCGGACAGCATCAACGCCCGCTACGACAGTGCACTCGTGCAGGTCAAGCGGCGCTGGTGGCAGCGCCAGGCCGAACTGGGCAGTGCCCAGGACGAAAGCTGAGAACCCATGTTCCCCCACCAGCTGAGCGACCGCCGCGCCTTCGACATCGCGCACGCGATGCTGGACGGTTTCAACAAACACTACCGGCTGTTCCGCGAGACCAGCGCCCGCGCCAAACACCGCTTCGAGCAGCAGGACTGGCATGGCCAGCAGCGTGCGCAGCGTGAGCGCATCGAGTTCTACGACCAGCGTGTGCGCGAGGCCGTGGCCCGGCTGCGCGACGAGTTCAGCGTGGACGAGCTCTCGATGGACAGCTGGCAGCAGGCCAAGCTGCACTACATCGGCCTGCTGACCGACCACCACCAGCCCGAGCTGGCCGAGACCTTCTTCAACTCCGTCACCGCCAAGCTGCTGCACCGCAGCTACTTCCGCAACGACTTCATCTTCGTGCGCCCGGCCGTCAGCACCGAGTACATCGAAAACGACGAACCGGCGGCGATGCCGACCTACCGCGCGTATTACCCGACCAAGGATTCGTTGCGCGAGACCTGGCTGCGCATCGTGCACAACTTCCAGCTCGCCACGCCTTTCCGCGACCTGGAAGGTGATGTCGAGCATGTGCTGCAGGCCATGCTGGCGGAGCTGGGCGGCCTGCGGCCGCGCGCCAACTTCCAGCTGCAGGTGCTGTCCAGCCTGTTCTACCGCAACAAGGGCGCCTACCTGGTCGGCAAGATCATCAACGGCTTCACCGAGACGCCGTTTGCGCTGCCCATCCTGCACACCGAGGGGGGGCTCGTCATCGACGCCGCGCTGTTCGGCGAAGACGACCTGCTGATGCTGTTCAGCTTTGCGCGTGCCTACTTCATGGTGGACATGCAGATCCCCAGCGCCTACGTGCAGTTCCTGCGCGGCCTGATGCCGCGCAAGCCGCGCGCCGAGATCTACAACGCGCTGGGCCTGCAGAAACACGGCAAGAACCTGTTCTACCGCGACCTGCTGCAGCACCTGCGCCACAGCAGCGACCGCTTCCGCATCGCACCCGGCATCAAGGGCATGGTGATGCTGGTGTTCGACCTGCCGTCCTTCCCCTATGTCTTCAAGCTGATCAAGGATTTCTACCCGCCGCAGAAGGACACCACGCGCGAGCAGATCCAGGGCAAGTACCTGCTGGTCAAACAACACGACCGCGTGGGCCGCATGGCCGACACGCTGGAGTACAGCAACGTCGCCTTCCCGCGCCACCGCTTCGAGGACGAGCTGATCGCCGAGCTCAAGCACTTCTGCGGCAGCCTGATCGAAGAAGACGGTGACATGCTCGTCATCCGCCACTGCTACATCGAGCGCCGCATGATCCCGCTGAACATCCACATCCAGGAGGCCAGCCCCGAGCAGCTGGCGCATGCCGTGGTGGAGTACGGCAACGCGATCAAGGACCTGGTGGCGGCCAACATCTTCCCGGGCGACATGCTGTGGAAGAACTTCGGTGTCACGCGCCACGGCAAGGTGGTGTTCTACGACTACGACGAGATCGAGTACGTCACCGACTGCAACTTCCGCCGTGTGCCTGCGCCGCGCAACGAAGAAGACGAGATGTCGGGCGAGATCTGGTACTCCGTCGGCCCCAAGGACGTGTTCCCCGAGACCTTCGGCCCCTTCCTGCTGGGCAATCCGGCGGTGCGCGAGGTCTTCATGGCCCACCACGCCGACCTGCTGGACGCCGCCTTCTGGCAGGGCCACAAGGAGCGCATCGCGGCCGGCGCGGTGCAGGATGTTTTTCCGTACGAGCCGCAGAAGCGGTTCACTTCGCTGCCCCGCCAGCTCAGCGCCCCAGGAGCCCCCCATGGCTGACCCCATCGTCATCGTTTCCGCCGCCCGCACGCCCATTGGCGGCCTGCTGGGCGACTTTGCCTCGCTCGCCGCCTGGGAGTTGGGCGCCGTGGCCGTCAAGGCCGCCGTCGAACGCGCCGGCGTGCCGGCCGACAGCGTCGACGAGGTGCTGCTCGGCAACTGCCTGATGGCCGGCCAGGGCCAGGCCCCAGCGCGCCAGGCCGTGCGCAAGGCCGGCCTGCCCGACAGCGCCGGCGCCGTGACGCTGAGCAAGATGTGCGGCTCCGGCATGCGCGCCATGATGTTCGCGCACGACATGCTGACCGCCGGCAGCGCCAACGTCGTGGTGGCCGGGGGCATGGAGAGCATGACCAACGCACCGCACCTGGTGTTCGCGCGCAAGGGCGTCAAGTACGGCGCGGCCGCCATGTTCGACCACATGGCCATGGACGGCCTGGAAGACGCCTACGAACGTGGCAAGGCCATGGGTGTGTTCGCCGAGCAGTGCGTGGACAAGTACCGCTTCACCCGCGAGGCGCAGGACCAGTTCGCCATCACCTCCACCACCCGCGCCAAGCTCGCCAACGAAGACGGCAGCTTCGACTGGGAGGTGGCGCCCGTCACGCTGCCGGGCAAGACCGGCGACACCGTGGTGCGCATGGACGAACAACCGGCCAAGGCCCGCCTGGACAAGATCCCGTCGCTCAAGCCCGCGTTCAAGAAGGACGGCACCATCACCGCCGCCAACGCGTCCAGCATCTCCGACGGCGCCGCCGCGCTGGTGCTGATGCGCGAGAGCACCGCGCGTGCCCATGGCCTGGCGCCGCTGGCGCGCATCGTCGGCCACGCGGTGCACGCGCAGGAGCCGCAGTGGTTTGCCACCGCACCGGCCGGCGCCATCAACAAGGTGCTCAAGAAGGCCGGCTGGGACGCCAAGAGCGTGAACCTCTGGGAGGTCAACGAAGCCTTCGCCGCCGTGACCATGGCCGCGATGGCCGAGTTCCAGCTGCCGCACGAGATCGTCAACGTGCACGGCGGCGCCTGCGCCCTGGGCCACCCCATCGGCGCCAGCGGCGCCCGCATCGTCGTCACGCTGCTGGGTGCGCTGAAGAAGCGCGGGCTCAAGCGTGGCGTGGCCGCGCTGTGCATCGGCGGGGGTGAAGCGACGGCGCTGGCGGTGGAGATGCTCTGAGGGCAAGCTGGCTAGCTAGCTCGAAGCGCGCTAAACTGCGTGCCAGTTGTTGCACCGGCACGACCATGAACGACGTCGCCCTGTTCGAAGCCAAGAACCGCCTGTCAGAGCTGATCCACCGCGTCGAGGCGGGTGAAGAGATTGCGATCACCCGCCGTGGCAAGGTGGTGGCCCGCCTGGTGGGGCCGGCTCCGCAGGATGCCGGGCAACGCGCGCTGGATGCGATTGCGGCGCTGCGCGCCAGCCGGCAGGGCGTCAGCCTGGGCCGCAGCAGCAGCCGGGACCTGATCCGCGAAGGACGGCGTTGACGACGGCCAGCGGCTTCGTCGTGGACGCCTCGGTCAGCGCGGCCTGGTTCCTGCCCGACGAGGCCACGCCAGGCTCCGAGGCCGCGCTGCAGGCCACGGCCACGCACGAGCTCTGGGTGCCTGCGCTGTGGCTGCTGGAGATCGGCAACCTGCTGCTCAGCGCGCAGCGCCGCAAACGCATCAACGCCGACAAGCGGCGTGAACTCGCGCTGGCGGCATCGGCCCTGCGCCTGCGGGTGGACCGCGAGCCGGTGGCCATCCCGGTGCTGGATGAACTGGCGGCGCGTCATGGCCTGAGCGCCTACGACGCGGCTTACCTGGAGCTGGCCTTGCGGCGTGGCCTGCCGCTGGCCACGCGCGATGCTGCCCTCGCCGCCGCCATGGCCAAGGCCGGTGTGCCGGCGCCTGTGCTGCCAACCTGAGCCGTGCCCATGTTCACCGCCCTGCTGCCCACCGACCTCTGGCTCTTCGCCACCGCCGTCTTCGTGCTCAACGCCACGCCCGGCGTCGATTTCCTGCTCACCGTCACACGCACGCTGCAGGGTGGCGCACGCGCCGGCATCTCGGCCGTGGCCGGCATCAACGCCGGCTGTGTGCTGCATGCGCTGGCGGCAGCCTTCGGGCTGGCGGCGCTGCTGGCCGTGCACCCGGGCGCGTTCCGGCTGATCCAATGGGCGGGTGCCGCCTACCTGGTGTGGCTGGGCATCGGCATGTTGCGCCAGGCCCTGCAGCGCGGCGAGTCGCTGGTGCTGCCGGCCGATGCGCCTGCGCCGGCCAGGCCGTGGACGGTCGACTTCCGCGTGGGCCTGCTCACCAATGTGCTCAACCCCAAGGTGGCACTGTTTTTCCTGGCTTTCCTGCCGCAGTTCGTGCCGGCGGATTCACCCAGCGCCACCGCCTCCTTCCTGCTGCTGGGCACATGGTTCGTGGCGCAGAGCACGGTGTTTTCGCTGGCCCTGGTGGCACTGGCCGCGCGGTTGGGCCGGCTGGGTGCCCGGCCAGGCGTCCGGCGGGCGCTCAACGGTGTCGGGGGCCTGCTCTTCATCGGGCTGGCCGTGCGGATCCTGCGTGAAAGGCCGGTGGGCACATGAAAGTCCTGATCGTCGGCGCCTCGCGGGGCATCGGCCTGGAGTTCGTGCGCCAGTACCGCGCGGCGGGGGATGCCGTGACGGCCACCGCGCGCGACGACGCCGGCCTGGCGCGGCTGCAGGCGCTGGGCGCCACCGCGCTGCGGCTGGACGTGGCCGATGCCGCCAGCGTGTCCGGCCTGGCCTGGTTGGTGGATGGCGAGGCCTTCGACACCGTGGTGCTGAATGCCGGGGTCTACGGCCCGCGCAGCAGCGGGCTGCAGCCGCCCACGGCCGACGAGTTCGACACCGTGATGCACACCAACGTGCTGGGCGTGATGCGCCTGCTGCCACAGGTGGCCGAGGCGCTGGCCCCGGGTGCGCGGCTGGCCGTGATCTCCTCGCGCATGGCTTCGATGGCCCTGCGCGCCAGCCCCAGTGGCTGGCTCTACCGCGCCAGCAAGGCGGCGCTGAACTCGGTGCTGAAGGATGCCTCGCTGGTGCTGGCCGGCCGGGCGGTGTGCGTCGCCTGCCACCCCGGCTGGGTGCAGACCGACATGGGCGGCGCCGGCGCCGACCTGGACGTGGCCACCAGCGTGGCCGATCTGCGGCGCACCCTGGCCGGCCTGGGCCCGGCGGACAACGGCGGCTTCTTCAACCACGACGGCCAGCCGCTGGCCTGGTGAGCCGGCCGGCCGGGATCAGCGCGTCAGCGGCAGCACGGCCGTGAAGCAGGAGCCGCTGCCGGGGCTGCTGCGCACCTCGATGCGGCCCCCCAGCAAGCCCATCAGGCGTTGGCTCAGGTACAGGCCAAGGCCCGTGCCCTCGTGGGTGCGGCGCAGCGAGGCATCCAGCTGCCGGAAGGGCTGGAACAGCGCCCCCATCTGCTCGGCGGGGATGCCGATGCCGGTGTCCGACACGGCGATGTGCAGAGCACCGTCCGCGCACCACGCGTGCACGCGCACCTCGCCCTGGGGCGTGAACTTGATGGCGTTGTTCACCAGGTTCAGCAGCACCTGGTAGAGCTTGCGCCGGTCGGTGGTGAGCGGCAGCGTGGGTGGCAGGTCGGTGGCCAGGGCCAGGCCCTTGGCCGTGGCCGCAGGCTTCAGCAGGGTCAGCACCTGGTGCACCAAGGCCACCACCTCCACGGCCTCGGTGTCCAGTTCCATGCGGCCGGATTCGATGCGCGACAGGTCCAGCAGGTCGTTGATCAAGGCCAGCAGGTGGTGGCCGGCGTCCTTCACATGGCCCAGCTGCTGGCGCTGCGTGGGCGTGAGCGGCTCGGTCCGGGCCTCCAGCAGCAGGCTGCTGAAGCCGAGGATGGCGTTCAACGGCGTGCGCAGCTCGTGGCTCATGGTGGCCACGAACTCCGACTTCAGGCGGTCGGCCTCGCGCAGGCGCAGGTTGGCGTCGGTCAGCGCCTGCGTGCGCTCGGCGACGCGGGCCTCCAGCTGGTCGTTGGCCTCGCGCAAGGCCGCCTCGGCCAGCTTGCGCGCCGAGATGTCGCGCAGGAAACCCACGAAGTGGTGCTGGCCATCGAGCTCGAACTCCGAAAAACAGATCTCCAGCGGGATCTCATGGCCCAGCGCATGGCGGCCGACGATCTCGCTGGCCCGCCAATCCAGGTGGCGCTGGCCGGTGTTGCGGTAGCGCCGGGTGCCGTGCACATGGCCGGCCTGCATGCGCGCCGGCTGCAGCCGGGCCAGGCCCTGCCCGACGAGGCTGCCCGCGGCATGCCCGAACAAGCTGTGCGCCGCCGCGTTGGCGAACCGGATCACATGTGTGGTGTCGATGATCAGCACCGCATCGCTCGTGGTCTCCCAGAGCGAGCGGAACATCACCTCGCTGCGCCGCAGCGCGGCTTCGGCGGCATGGCGCTCCGTGATGTCGCTGATGGAACCTGCCAGGCGCAGCGACAGACCCTGTGCGCCACGGTCCACCTGGGCCCGCGAGCGCATCCAGCGCCACTGGCCGTCGCGGTGCCGCATGCGCAGTTCCACGTCGTAGGGCAGGCCCTGGCGCAGGTGCGCGCCCAGGGCCCGGCGCGCGGCCGGTTTGTCCTCGGGGTGCAGCAGGGCCTGCACCACGTCCACCTCCGGGACCAGGCTGCCCGGCTCGTACCCCAGCAACTGTTCGAACCGTGGCGAGAAGTAGGCCGTGCCGTGCTGCAGGTCCCACTCCCAGAAGCCGTCGGAGCTGCCGATCAGCACCCGGTGGTGCCGGGCCTCGCTCGCCTGCAGCGCAGCGGTCTGGCGCGCCGCTTGCCGCTGGTCGCGCCGCATCGATGCCGCGGCCAGGGCGGTCAGCAACAGCGTCACGCCCAGCACCGTGGCCGACAACAGCGTCTGCGTGGTGCGGGCGGCTGCACCCAGCGTGGCCGAGAAGCGGTCCTCCAGCGGCGTGGCGCGGGCGTCGATGTCCAGCACGCGCAGGCGCAGCTGCTCCAGCGTGGCCGCGTCGGCACCGCGCAGCACCGCGCCGTGCAGGACCTCGGCGGTCACGCGGGTTTCGTCGATCAGGCCATCGGCCTCGGCCCAGATGGCGATGGCCTCGTGCATGAAGGGCACGCGGCGAAACCAGCGGAAGAGCCGGATCATCCCGTCCAGGTCGTCGGCGTGGTTGCCGCCCTGCAGGAAACCCTCGCGCACCGCCTCCAGGTCGGGGTCGGCCAGTTCCAGCTCCTCACGCGCGCGGCGGTCGCCCAGCGGCACGGCAATCGCCGCTTCGTAGCGCTGCCACTCGGCGGCGTCCCGGGCTTCGGCATAACGCAACAAGGCCAGCGTGGCGGTCTTCTGGCCCTTGGACCACTGGCTTTCGCCGCCCACGTAGGCCCGAACCGAGGAGATGAGCAGGATGCACAGGATCGCCAGCGCGCTCAGCAGCAGGGCCAGCACCACCAGCAGCGCGCCCGCAGGCACAGGGGGCCAGCGCGAAACGATGCGGGCATCGTCGGAGGGGGGTGGGGCGGTCAAGGGTGGTTCCCGTGGGCGAAGCGTCCGACCACGCCCGGAATATGCCTGTTCCGCGCCGGGTTAAGCTCAGGAAGACGGGGTCGTCCCGCCGCCAATTGTTGTGTTCGCCCGGCCGCCGGGCGGGCCCCTCCAGCATGCTCCTCTCTGAAGACCACCTCGCCGTCCAGGACGCCGTGCGCAGCTTCGTGCAGGCCGAGGTGGCGCCGCACGCCGCCGCCTGGGACCAGGCGCACACCTTCCCCGCGGCGGCCTTGCAAGGCCTGGCCGCGCTGGGCTGTTACGGCGTGGCCGTGCCCGCCGAGTGGGACGGTGCCGGCCTGGACTACCTGGCGCTGGCCGTGATCCTGGAGGAGATCGCCGCCGGCGATGGCGCCACCAGCACCATCGTCAGCGTCAACAACTGCCCGGTCTGCAGCATCCTGATGGCCTTTGGCACAGCGGAGCAGAAAGCGCGCTTCCTGAAGCCGCTGGCGCGTGGCGAGATGCTGGGCGCGTTCTGCCTGACCGAGCCGCACGTGGGCTCCGAGGCCGGCGGCCTGAAGACCACGGCCGTGCTCGACGGTGACCACTACGTGCTCAACGGCGTCAAGCAGTTCATCACCAGCGGCCAGAACGGCGACCTGGCCATCGTGATGGCCGTCACCGACAAGGCCGCCGGCAAGAAGGGCATCAGCGCCTTCCTGGTGCCGACGGCCACGCCGGGCTACGTGGTGGCCCGCGTCGAGGACAAACTCGGCCAGCACGCCAGCGACACGGCGCAGATCCGCTTCGAGAACTGCCGTGTGCCGGTGGCAAACCGGCTGATGGACGAAGGCATGGGCCTGAAGATCGCGCTCAGCGGGCTGGAAGGCGGGCGCATCGGTATCGCCAGCCAGGCCGTGGGCATGGCACGGGCGGCCTTCGAGGCCGCGCTGCGCTACAGCCGTGACCGCAGCAGCTTCGGCCAGCCCATCTTCAACCACCAGGCTGTGCAGTTCAAGCTGGCCGACATGGCCACGCAGATCGAGGTCGCGCGGCAAATGATCTGGCACGCCGCCGCCCTCAAGGACGCCGGCCGGCCCTGCCTGAAAGAAGCCGCGATGGCCAAGCTGTTTGCCAGCGAGATGGCCGAGCGTGTGTGCAGCGATGCGATCCAGGTTCACGGCGGCTATGGCTACGTGCGCGATTTCCCGGTCGAGCGCATCTACCGCGACGTGCGTGTGTGCCAGATCTACGAGGGCACGTCCGAGGTGCAGAAGATCCTGATCGGGCGCGCCTTGGCGGCATGAGTCCCCTTTTGCTCGAACTGCAAGGCCTGCGCTACCGCTGGCCCGGTGCGGCGGCGGACACGCTGCAGATCCCATCGCTGGTGCTGCAGGCCGGCGAACAGCTGTTCCTGCGCGGCGCCAGCGGCAGTGGCAAGAGCACGCTGCTGGCGCTGTTGGCCGGTGTGCTGGCGCCCACGGCCGGCCGCCTGACGCTGCTGGGGCAGGACCTGGGCCGACTCTCCGGCGCCGCGCGCGACCGCCTGCGGGCCGACCACCTGGGCGTGGTCTTCCAGCAGTTCAACCTGCTGCCTTACCTCTCGGTGCGCGACAACGTCGGCCTGGCGCTGCGCTTCTCGGCCCGCCGCCGCGCCCAGGCCGCCGCCGGTGACGCCGAGCGCCTGCTGGCCGCGATGGGGCTGGCGCCGGCCCTCTTCACACGCCCCGCGGCGCAGCTCTCGGTGGGCCAGCAGCAGCGGGTGGCTGCGGCACGGGCGCTGATCGGCCGGCCGGCGCTGATCCTGGCCGACGAGCCCACGTCCGCGCTGGACGAAGACAGCCGCGATGCCTTCATGGCGCTGCTGCAGCGCTGCTGCGCCGAGGCCGGCAGCGCGCTGGTCTTCGTCAGCCACGATGCGCGGCTGGCGGCGCGGTTTGAGCGCGTGGTGGACCTGGCGCAGCTCAACGAGGTGACGGCATGACCGCGCTGCTGGGCCTGGCCGCGCGCAGCGCCTGGAACCGGCGCTTCGTGCTCTCGCTGGTGGTGGCGTCCATCGCGTTGTCCACCCTGCTGCTGCTGGGCATCGAGCGCATCCGCCACGACGTGCGGCAGAACTTTGCGCAGGCTGTCTCCGGCACCGACCTCATCGTCGGGGCCCGCACGGGCTCGGTGCAGCTGCTGCTGTATTCGGTGTTCCGCATCGGCAACGCCACCAACAACATCAGCTGGCGCAGCGCGCAGGCCGTGGCCCAGATGCCGGGCGTGGCCTGGACGGTGCCGATCTCGCTGGGCGATTCGCACCGCGGGTTTGCCGTCGTCGGCACCACGGGCGGCTACTTCCAGCACTTCCTGTACGGCGAGCGCCAGCCGCTGCGCATCGTGCAGGGGCGTGCCTTTGCCGCCGACACCAGCGGTGTGTTCGAGGCCGTGCTCGGGGCCGACGTGGCCCGGCGCCTGGGCTACACGCTGGGCCAGCGTGTGGTGCTGAGCCACGGCGACGGCACGTTTGCCGCCAACGACCACGCCGACAAACCCTTCACCGTGGTCGGCATCCTGGCGCCCACCGGCACACCGGTGGACCGCTCGCTGCACATCTCGCTCGCGGGCATGCAGGCGCTGCACATCGACTGGCTGGCCGGCGTGCCGCTGCCGGGCATGAAGGTCTCGCCCGAGCAGGCGCTGCAGCGCGACCTCACCCCCCGCGCCGTGACCGCGCTGCTGGTGGGGCTGCAGCAGCGCTCGGCGGTGTTTTCGGTGCAGCGCCGCATCGCCGACACCCGCGACGAGCCGCTGATGGCGGTGCTGCCCGGCGTCGCGCTGGACGAGCTCTGGGACCTGATCGGCGCCGGCGAGCAGGCCCTGCTGCTGATGAGCGGGCTGGTTGCCGTGGTCAGCGTCGCGGGCCTGGTGGCGGTGATCCTGGACGGGCTGGAACAGCGCCGGCGCGAGCTGGCCATCCTGCGCGCGGTGGGCGCCGGCCCGCGCACCGTGGCGGCGCTGCTGGCGCTGGAAGGCGGCCTGGTCACCGCGGCGGGCCTGCTGCTGGGCACGGCCACCACCGCGTTGGTGCTGGCGCTGGCCGGGCCGGCGGTGCTGGCGCAGTTCGGCGTCGTGCTGCAGCCGCTGCAGCTGGGTGCCACCGAGTGGCAATGGCTGGCCCTGCTGGGCGCCGGCGGCCTGCTGGCCAGCGCCGTGCCGGGCTGGCGCGCCTACCGCATCGCTCTGGCCGACGGCCTGCAGGCCAGCGTGTGACCGAGTCTGACGCCCGCGCGGTGCTGCTGCTGCAGGCGGTGGAAGACGCGCCGGACACAGCGCTGTGGACCGCCGAAGACCGCCGCTGGGCCACCCGCGCCGCTGCGCAGGAGGTGCCCGCCGGCAGGCCCGCCGAGGCCGTGGTCGTCGCCCGGGCGCGGCTGGCGGCCC
>CAYTWU010000091.1:0-11942 GCA_964442175.1 uncultured Rubrivivax sp. | reverse complement strand
ATCGCGCTGGGCGCGGCGCTGGGCGCGCGCTGGCTGGCGCGGCCGATGCGGCGGCTCTCGCGTGCGGCCGACAGCCTGAGCCAGCGCCTGGCCCGCCAGCAGCCGCTGCCGGTGCTGGACGAACAGCAGGGCACGGCCGAGGTGCGCCGCAGCGCGGCCGTGTTCAACCAGATGGCGCAGCGGCTGCAGGCGCAGTTCGATGCCCGCGGCCTGCACCTGGCCGCGGTGTCGCACGACCTGCGCACGCCGCTCACCCGGCTGCGCATGCGGCTGGAAGACGGCCCGCCCGCGCTGGCCGAGGCCGCGGCGCAAGACATCCACGAGATGACCGAGATGATCGACAGCACGCTGGCCGTGCTGCGCGAACAACGCGACGGCAGCCCGCCCGGCACGCTGCAGCTGCGCGCTGCCGTGGCCGCCGTGGTGGACGATCTGGCGGACGGCGGCCAGGCGGTGCAGTTGCTGGACGGCCCGGAACACCGCGTCATCGCCCGTCCGGCGGCACTGCGCCGCATCGTCGGCAACCTGGTGGGCAACGCGCTGCGCTATGGCGGCAGCGCGACGCTGCAGCTTCACACCATGCCCGATGGCGGCGTGGCCTTGCACGTGGACGACCGCGGCCCCGGCATCCCCGCCGAGCGCATGGACGAAGCCTTCCGGCCCTGGGTGCGGCTGACCACGGCACACGCCCGCAGCGGCCACGGCCTGGGCCTGGCCATCGCCCGCGACCTGGCCGAGCGCGACGGCGGCCGGCTGACGCTGGCCAACCGCCCCGAGGGCGGGCTGCGCGCAACGCTGTGGCTGCCGCTCAGCGGCTCTGTGTCGGCGCCGACACACAAGGGCTGAAATCGGGCAACGGCCCGCCCTGAACATGCAGGGCATGGACCACCACGACCCCCACGACCTCGGTCTGCAGGCCGACCTGCAGACCCTGTTGCAACACACCGCCGACCGACGCCGTGCGCTGCGCTGGCTCGCCCTGGGCGGCCTGAGCCTGGCGGGCTGCAGCGGGGGCGGAGACAGCAGCGCCACGGGCACGGAAACCGCCACTGGAGCAGGCACTGGAACGGGCACGGGCACCTGCAGCCTGATCCCCGAAGAAACCGCCGGGCCCTACCCCGGCGACGGCTCCAACACCGCCAACGGCAGCATCGCCAACGCGCTGATGCTGTCCGGCATCGTGCGCAGCGACATCCGCAGCAGCGTGGCCGGCGCCAGCGGCACGGCCAGCGGCGTGCCACTGACGGTGACGCTGCAACTGGTCAACACCAACGGCAGCTGCGCCGCGCTGGAAGGCTATGCCATCTACCTGTGGCATTGCGACGCGCTGGGCCGCTACTCGATGTACTCCAGCGGCGTCACCGGCGAGAACTACCTGCGCGGCGTGCAGGTCACCGATGCCAACGGCCAGGTCAGCTTCACCACCATCTTCCCCGGCTGCTACAGCGGGCGCTGGCCGCACATGCACTTCGAGATCTACCGCAGCGAAACCACGGCCACCAGCCACAGCAACAAGCTGCGCACCTCGCAGCTGGCACTGCCGCAGGCGGAAAGCGCCTTGGTCTACGCCACCAGCGGCTACACCGGCAGCGCCGCCAACCTGCGCAACGTCAGCCTCGGCAGCGACAACATCTTCAGCGATGGCAGCGACACGCAGCTGGTCGGCATCAGCGGCGACACCGCCAACGGCTTTGCCGCCACGCTGGAGGTTGGCATCTCGGTGTGATGCCATGATGCAGGGCATGAACACGCCTGCCCTGCACCACATCCCCGGCCGCACCAAGAAGCTCCCGCCCCTGCGCGTGGGCGTGGGCGGCCCCGTCGGCTCCGGCAAGACCACGCTGGTGGAAATGCTCTGCAAGACCATGCGCGAGCGCTGGGATCTGGTGGTCGTCACCAACGACATCTACACCAAGGAAGACCAGCGCCTGCTCACCGTGGCCGGCGCGCTGGACCCGGAGCGCATCGTCGGTGTCGAGACCGGCGGCTGCCCGCACACCGCGATCCGCGAAGACGCCTCCATCAACCTGGAAGCGGTGGACCGCATGCTGGACAAGTTCCCGGACGCCGACATCGTCTTCATCGAAAGCGGCGGCGACAACCTGGCCGCCACCTTCAGCCCCGAGCTGAGCGACCTGACGATCTACGTCATCGACGTGGCCGCCGGCGAGAAGATCCCCCGCAAGGGCGGCCCCGGCATCACCAAGAGCGACCTGTTTGTCATCAACAAGACCGACCTCGCGCCCCACGTGGGCGCCGACCTGGCGGTGATGGACGCCGACACGCGCCGCATGCGGCCCGACCACGCCGGCCGCAAGCCCTTCGTGATGACCAACCTGAAGACCCGCGACGGTCTGGACACCGTGGTGCGCTTCATCGAGACCCGGGGCCTGCTGCAGGCCGGCTGAGCCGCAGGCGACAGGCGAAGCGTCCACCAACGCCCTAAACTCACCCGCCGGCCTTCGCAGGCCGGCAGCGTTCTCAGGGCGGGGTGGAATTCCCCACCGGCGGTATCTGCAGGCGACTGCAGGAGCCCGCGAGCGCCCGCCCACGGCTTGCCGTGGGCGGGGTCAGCAGACCTGGTGCGAGGCCAGGGCCGACGGTCACAGTCCGGATGAAAGAGATCGCGTGGATGCGGCGCGCTTGGCCTTGGCGGAGCGTGCCGTGTGTGCGTGCGCCCTGATTCTGGCCAACCCCTCCACCGAGGACACCCATGAATCAGATGACTGAAACTCCCAAGCTCCGCATCGCCGTCGTCGCGGCCCGCTGGCACGCCGACATCGTGGACCGTGCCACCCAGGCCATCACAGAGTCCATCGCTCGAAGTCCGACGCCACCCCCACGGGTGGACCACGTCCAGGTGCCCGGCGCCTTCGAGATCCCGCTGCACGCGCAGCACCTGGCCCGCAGCGGCGCTTATGACGCCGTGATCGCCTGTGCGCTGGTGGTCAACGGCGGCATCTACCGGCACGAGTTCGTCGCCAGCGCCGTGATCGACGGCCTGATGCGCGTGCAGCTGGACACCGGCGTGCCGGTGTTCTCTGCCGTGCTGACGCCGCGCGATTTCCACGAGCACGAGACCCACCGGCACTTCTTTGCCGAGCACTTCGTGCACAAGGGCCAGGAGGTCGCGCAGGCCTGCCTGCAGACGCTGCAAGGCCTGCGGGCGCTGCCGGCCCTGGTGGATTGACCGTCTGCCCGAAGGGGGCATGATGGGGGGGCTTTCGCGCCTGGAGCCCGCATGACCCGCATGTCCCCGGTTGAGATCCGCCCCATCACGATGGACGACGTGCCCGGCTTCCACGCCGCGCTGGATGCGGTGGCGCGCGAGCAGCGTTACCTGGCACAAGTGGCCGCGCCACCGCTGGAGCGCATCGAGGGCTTTGTGCACGAGAGCGTCAGCAAGGACCTGGTGCAGTTCGTGGCCATTGCCACCAGCGAGGCAGGCGGCCAGGTCGTCGGCTGGGCCGATGTGTTGCCCGAGTGGGCCCAGGCCCTGGCCCACACCGGCAGCCTGGGCATGGGCCTGCTGCCCGCCTGGCGCGGCCAGGGGCTGGGCGCGCGGCTGCTGCAGGCCTGCATTCACAAGGCCTGGGCGAAGGGGCTCACCCGCATCGAGCTCTCGGCCCGGGCGGACAACACCCGGGCGATCCGCCTCTACGAGCGCCTGGGCTTCCAGCACGAGGGCATCAAGCGCCGGGGCATGTGTTTCGACGGGGTGTACTTCGACACCGTCAGCATGGGGCTGCTGCGGCCCGATGCGCCAGCTCGATGAAAACAGCGGCCTGGACCCTGACGCTGGCGCTTGGCGCCGCCGCGGCAGCGCCGCTGGACCTGAACGCGCTTTGGGACTTCAACCAGCCCGCGCTGTCGGCCCAGCGCTTCCGCGACCGCCTGGCCACGGCCCGCGGCGACGACGCGCTGATCCTGCAGACCCAGATCGCACGCACCGAGGGCCTGCAGCGCCGTTTTGACGCGGCACGCGAGGTGCTGCGACCGCTGCAGCCGCAACTCGCCCAGGCCGGCGACGAGGCCGTGGTGCGCTGGCACCTGGAGTGGGGCCGCTCGCTCGCCTCGGCCGTGCACAACACGGCCCAGCTGCCGCCAGCCGACATCGACGCCGCGCGCAGCGCCTTCCGCACCGCGGCCGAGCGGGCCCGCGCCGCCGGGCTGGACGGCCTGGCGGTGGACGCGCTGCACATGCTGCCCTTCACCACCACCGACGCCGCACAGGGCATGCAGTGGACGCAGGAGGCGCTGGACCTGGCGCTGGTGTCGACCCAACCCGCGGCACGCGCCTGGGAAGCCTCGCTGCTGAACAACCTGGGCTGGTCGCTCACCACGCTGGGCCGGCTCGACGAGGCCCTGCTGAAGTTCCGGCAGTCGGCCGCAGCGCGCGACCGCACCGGGCCGCCGGAGCGGGCCCGCATTGCACACTGGCGGGTGGCGCACACGCTGCGCAGCCTGAAGCGCCACGACGAAGCCCTGGCCCTCCAGCTGCGGCTGGAACGCGAAAACGCCGCCGCCGGCACGCCGGACCGCTACGTGTTCGAAGAGCTGGCCCACCTGTACCGCGCCCTCGGCGACACCGAGCGTGCGGCCGTGTACGAATTGAAATCAAAGCCATGAGCATCGAGCTGAACAAGGAAGCACGCACCGCCGCGATCCAGTCCATCGAACGCTACTTCCGCGAGCACATGGACGAACCCATCGGCAACGTGGCCGCCAGCGGGCTGCTGGGTTTCCTGCTCGAAGAGATCGGTCCGGTCATCTACAACCAGGCCGTGACCGACGTGCAGGAGCGGCTGCAGGCGCGCATCAGCGAGCTCGACATCGAGGTGCACGAAGACGAATTCCAGTACTGGCGGCGGCGCGAGCCCAAAGCCAAGCCGGGCCCACGCCGATGAGGCTGCTGGGCAAACGCACGTCGATCAACGTGCGCAAGGTGCTGTGGCTCTGCGACGAGCTGGGCCTGCAGCCCGCGCTGGAGGAATGGGGCAGCGGCCACCGCGACCCGCAGCAGCCGGCCTTTCTGGCGCTGAACCCCAACGGCCTGGTGCCGGTGTGGCAGGACGAACACGGCACGCTGTGGGAATCGAACACCATCTGCCGCTACCTGGCTGCGCGCGCCGGGCGTGACGACCTGCTGCCCGCCGATCCGGCCGCTCGGGCGCGTGTGGAGCAGTGGATGGACTGGCAGGCGACCGAGCTGAACAGCGCCTGGCGCGGCGCCTTCATGGGCCTGGTGCGGCGCAGCCCGGCGCATGCCGATCCGGCGGCCATCGCGGCCAGCGTGGCGCAGTGGAACCGGCTGATGACGCTGTTCGACACCCAGCTGCAGCGCAGCGGCGGGTTTGCCGCCGGCCCGCAGTTCACGCTGGCCGACATCGTGCTGGGGCTGTCCACGCACCGCTGGCTCAGCACGCCGATGGACCGCCCCGCGCTGCCGGCGGTGGCCGACTACTGCGCGCGCCTGAACACACGCGCGGGGTTCCGCGCCCATGGCAACAACGGGGAGCCGTGATGCACACACTCTATGGTTCACGCGGCTCGGGTTCGGCCGCCATCGAGATGGCCTTGCGCTCGGCCGGCCTGCCCTACAGCGTGGTGCGCGCCTCGACCTGGGAAGACGATTCCGCCCAGGCCGAGCTGCGGCGCGTGAACCCGCTGGGCCAGATCCCGACCCTGGTGCTGCCCGACGCCAGCGTGATGACGGAGAGCGCCGCGATCCTGATCCACCTGGGCCTGGCGCACCCGGGCCTGCTGCCGGCCGAGCCGGCCGAGCGTGCGCAGGCGCTGCGGGGCCTGGTCTTCATCGCCGCCAACTGCTACAGCGCGATCAGCGTGGGCGACTACCCCGAGCGCTGGACCACGGCCCGCACGAAGCCGGCCCAGGCCAAGGTGCGCGCCGCCGCGCGGGCGCAGCTGCACCGCCACTGGGACATCTTTGCCGACAGTTTTCCGGGCCGACCCTGGCTCGGCGGCGACACGCCCGGCGCGCTGGATTTCCTGGCCGTGGTGGTGTCGCGCTGGAGCGGCGCACGGGCGCACCTGGCGGCCAGCCGACCGGCCTTCCATGCGCTGCTGCAGCGACTGCAGGCCCACCCGGCCGTCGCGCCCGTGTGGCAGGCGCACTGGCCGGGCTGAGGTTGTTCAGCGCCGGGTCGCCAGCCAGATGCTGGGCAGGATCAGCGCCGCGCCGATGGCGTGGTGCCAGCCGGGCATCTCGCCCAGGAACAACCAGGCGTTGAAGGCGCCGTAGACCGGCGCCAGGTACAGCAGCAGCGCGGTGCGGGACGCACCCAGCTCACGTTGCAGGTAGCTGTACGCCGTGTAGCTCAGCACCCCGGGCACCACGGCCGCCAGCACCACCAGGCCGATGGCGGCCGGCGAGATGGGCAGCGCCGGGCCGGCCCACCACTCCCACAGCGTGAAGGGCAGCAACACCACGATGCCACCGCCGATGATGGCCGCCAGCCGCGCCGCCGGGCCCAGCACCGACGGCCAGCGGCGCAGCAGCACCGAATACACCGTCCAGGAGATGGCGGCGCCGACGATCCAGCCGTCGCCCACCGTGAAACGCACCGCCAGCAAGTTGCCGATGTCGCCCTTGACGATGATGAACAGCACCCCCGCCAGCGCAAACACGATGGCCACGCGCTGCGCTGCACTCATGCGCTCGTGCAGCAGTTTCACGCCCAGCGCGGCAATGGCCACCGGTGTGGCGGCGTAGATCAGCGCGATGTTGGTGGCCGTGGTGCTCTGCCCGCCCAGGTAGACCCAGGCGCCGCAGATCCACATGCCGGTGGCGCCCAGCACCAGCAGCTGCCGCCACTCGCGCTGCCAGGGCTGCTGGCGCAGCTCGCGCCAGACAAAGGGCAGCATCAGCGCCAGCGCCAGGCCCCAGCGGCCCAGCGCCAGCGCGTGCGGCGCCATCACCCCCGGCGCCAGCCGCGCGATGATGTAGTTGGACGACCACAGCGCCGGCACCACCCACAGCAGCACCTGCGCCGCGCGTGCGCTCCCGGCGCTCACTTGAGAGGCCTCCGCGCTGCGCGCTGCGGCGTGAGCGCTTGGGAGCGGCCCGGCGCGCTCACTGCGCGCAGTTGGCCATCACCTGCCCCATGCGGATCGCGCCGCCCGGCGCCCAGGCCGGGTTGAAGCGCAGCGGGCCGGGCATCAGCATCACAACGGTGGAGCCCAGCAGGAAACGGCCCATCTCCGTGCCCTGGCGCAGCACGTGCTCGCCGTCGGCATAGGACCATTCGCGCAGCGTGCCGGGCCGCGGCGGGTTCACGAGGCCGTGCCACACCGTGGCCATGCTGCCGACGATGGTGGCGCCCACCAGCACCAGCACCCAGGGGCCGGGCGTGCGGGCATCGCCGTCGAACACACACACCACGCGTTCGTTGCGCGCAAACAGCCCCGGCACGCCGCGCGCGGTGGTCGGGTTCACCGAAAACAGCGCGCCCGGCACGTGCAGCATGCGGCGCAGCGTGCCGGTGGCCGGCATGTGGATGCGGTGGTAGTCGCGCGGGCTCAGGTACAGCGTGGCAAAGCTGCCGTGGTGGAAGTGCGCGGCCAGGGCGGTGTCGCCACCCACCAACGCGGTGGTGCTGTACTGGTGGCCCTTGGCCTGGAAGATCTGGCCGTCTTCGATGCGGCCGAACTGGCTGATGGCGCCGTCCACCGGGCTCACCCAGTCGGCCTCGTACAGCGGCCGCAGGCCGGGCTTGAGCGCACGGGTGAAAAACGCGTTGAAGCTGGGGTAGGCAGCCGGGTCGGACTCGGCCGCCTCGGCCATGTCCACCCGGTAACGCTCGATGAAACGCCGGATCAGCGCCGTGGTGGTGCCGCCGGCCTCGGCCGCTGCGATGCGGCCGGCCACGGTGGTGAGGGCCTGCTTGGGCAGCAGGTACTGCGGGAGGACCTTGATCGTGTCCGACATCAGCGGATCGGCGCCATGCTGCGCATCGCCTTCACCGCACCTTCGCCGACGGCGGCGCCAAAGCGCTTGGCCACCCGCTCGGCCAGGTTTTCGTAGGGGGTGTAGTCGATGATCTCTTCGGCCTTGATCACCTCGCGGGCGACGAAGTCCAGGTTGCCGAACTTGTCGACCAGGCCCATCTTGACGGCCTCTTCGCCGTTCCAGAACATGCCGGTGAAGGTCTGGTCGGTCTCCTTCAACCGCGTGCCGCGGCCTTGTTTGACCACGGTGATGAACTGCTGGTGGATCTGGTCCAGCATGGCCTGCGCGTAGGCGGTCTGGATCGGGTCGGCCGGTGAAAACGGGTCCAGCATGCCCTTGTTCGACCCGGCGGTGATGAGCCGGCGCTCCACGCCCAACTTGGCCATGGCCTCGGTGAAGCCGAAGCCGTCCATCAGCACCCCCACGCTGCCCACCAGGCTGGCCTTGTCGACGAAGATCTCGTCGGCCGCCACCGCGACGTAATACGCGCCGCTGGCACAGACCTCCTCCACCACGGCATAGACCTTCTTGTTGTGCAGGGTCTTCAGGCGCCGGATCTCGTCGTTGACGATGCCGGCCTGCACCGGGCTGCCGCCGGGCGAGTTGATGCGCAGCACCACGGCCACGGCACCCGGGTCTTCAAACGCCTCCTTCAGCGCCGCCACGAGCAGCTCGGCGCTGGCTTCGGTGTCGGCCGCGATCTCGCCCCGCAGCTCCACCAGCGCCGTGTGTGGCGAGCTCACGGCCGCCGCCGGGCCGGCACGCTGCAGCAGCACCCAGGCCACCAGCACCACCAGCGCCAGCCAGGCCAGGCGGAACAGGATGCGCCAGTTGCGCTCGGTGCGGCGGTCCTGCAGCAGCTCGCGCAGCGCACGCTCCAGCGCCGGCTCGAGATTGCTGTTGCCGCGCGGAAACTGGGTGTCAACGGGGTCCATCGGAAGCTCCATCTGCAGCAGGGGCCGGGGCGTCGAAATCGACGGGCCGGATGTCGGACGTGGGCACCCACCAGACCTGACCGTCGCGCTCCTGTGTGGCGATGGGCGTCAGCTGGCCACGGCCACAGGGCCCGGCGGCACAGCGGCCGGTCTCGGGCTCGTAGTGCGCACCGTGGATCGAACACAGGATCCAGCGCTTGTCCATGTCCAGGAACTCATCGGCCTGCCAGTCCATCTCGGTCGGCACGTGCACGCAGCGGTTCAGGTAGGCCACCACGCGGCCGTCGTAGCGCAGCGCAAAGGCGCGCACCGGGCGGCCCCATTGCGTGACGTCCCAGCTGAAGGCCTGGCCGCGCTCCTGCAGTGCGTCGGAGGCGCACAGCGGCTCGGGCGGTGGCACGGGTTTGGGTTCAAGCATGTTCAAGCAACCAATCGTGCAGCTCGCGGGTGCTGTGCAGCACCGCCAGCGGGCCATGGGCGGCAAAACTCTCAGGCTCGTGGGCGCCGTAGCTGACACCCAGGCTGGCGGTGCCGGCATTGCTGGCCAGCATCAGGTCGTGCGTGGTGTCACCGATCATCAGCGTGCGGCTGGGCGGCACGCCGAACACCGCCATCAGCTCGTTCAGCATGCGCGGGTGGGGTTTGCTGGCGGTTTCGTCCGCGGTGCGGGTGGCGTCGAACAGGCCGTGCAGGCTGGCGTGCGTGAGCGATTCGTCCAGCCCGGCGCGGCTCTTGCCGGTGGCCACGGCCACGAAGTGGTTGCGGGCCTTCAGCGCCTGCAGCATGGCCAGCGTGCCGTCGAACAGCACCAGCGCGTGCTGGCTCGCCATGTAGTGGTGGCGGTAACGCCGGCCCAGCTCGGGGTAACGCTCCTGCGGCAGGCCGGGCACCACGTGCTGCAGCGCGTCGTGCAGGCCCAGGCCGATCACGTAGGCGGCGCGCTGGTCGTCGGGCACGGGCAGGCCCAGGTCGGCACAGGCCTTCTGGATGCACTGCACGATGAGCCCGGTGGAATCGAACAGCGTGCCGTCCCAGTCGAAGACGATGAGGTCGAAGCGGCGCGGCACGGTCAGAGTCTCTCCAGCAAAGCCCTGCATTCTGCCGGCAGCGGGCAATCGAGCGTGATGCGCCGGCCATCCTCGGGGTGGTCGAAGGCCAGCCGGCGCGCGTGCAGGAACATGCGGCCGAAGCGCTGCTCGCGCGCCACGGCCTTGTTGAGCGCGAAGTCGCCGTACTTCGGGTCGCCGACGATGGGGTGGCCATGGTGCGCCAGGTGCACGCGGATCTGGTGCGTGCGGCCGGTCTTGATGGTGACGTCCAGCAGCGTGCAGCCGGTGTGGGCCTGCACCACGCGCACCAGTGAGATCGAGCGCCGGGCCTCGGTGTGGCTGGCGTCGACCACGCGCACATGGCGCTCGCCCTGGGCGTCCAGGCCCTTGAGCAGCGGCAGGTCGATCACCTTCAAGCTGGCCGGCCAGACCCCGGCCACCAGTGCCGCGTAGACCTTGTCGGTGTCGCGCTCGCGGAACTGGTCCTGCAGCCGGGTGAGCGCGCTGCGCTTCTTGGCCAGCAGCAGGATGCCCGAGGTCTCCTTGTCCAGCCGGTGCACCAGTTCCAGGAACTTGGCCTGCGGCCGGGCCCGGCGCAGCTGCTCGATGACGCCGAAGCTGACGCCGCTGCCGCCGTGCACCGCCACGCCCGCGGGTTTGGCGATGGCCAGCAGGTGTTCGTCTTCCAGCAGGATCTCGAACTCGCGGGCCGGCGCCAGCGAGGCCGCGGGCTCGGGATGTTCGGCCGGCGCCGCCACGCGCACTGGGGGCACCCGCACCAGGTCGCCCAGGGCCAGCCGGGTGTCGGCCTGGGCCCGGCCCTTGTTCACCCGCACCTCGCCCGAGCGGATGATGCGGTAAACATGGGTCTTGGGCACGCCCTTGAGCAGCTTCAGCAGGTAGTTGTCCAGCCGCTGGCCGTCGGAGCCTTCGTCGACAGGCAGCTCGCGCACGGCAGGCCGTGGATCGCTCAATTTGGCCCCTATAATCAGCCGCTCCACATTCGTGCGGTAAGTGCTTGATTTTCCGGAGTTTACCCGGGCACCCATCAACGAATGTGGCCACGCGGGCACCGCAAGGCGCCCGACCCCGGTGATGCAACACCCCGAGCCCGCAGCGTGGGCCGGCCTGCCAAAGCAGGCTGGCGGCGCGCGACACGGGGTGGCAGAGAACTGACGAAGAACCCGCCGGCCCAACCAGGCCAGCAACGAAAACACCAGGGTGGCAGACGGCCTGCAAGGGCTGCGCTGGCACCCGCGTCGCCAAGACGCCCGCACCGCGCCCATGCCGTACCCCGACCCCCGCCAACGCTGCCAGCCCCGGACACGATCCGACGGGCCCGCGCTGCCGCGTGCGTCGGCAGGCAGGGTGCGCCCGGGCCCTGGCACGCACGCGCCAACGCTGCGCGCCTGACCCGGCGCCCTGAGGGCGCCCCCAGGTACGCAGTCCAGGGCATTTCGCCATGCGGTTCTGCGGCCTTTCTCGTGCATCGGACAAACCTCTCAAGGAGACCCGATGAAGAGAATGCTGATCAACGCCACGCAGCCCGAAGAGCGGCGCCTGGCGATCGTCGACGGCCAGAAGCTGCTCGACTTCGAAACCGAGCTCGAAGGGCGCGAACAGCGCAAGGGCAACATCTACAAGGCCGTGATCACACGGGTGGAGCCTTCGCTGGAGGCGTGTTTCGTCGATTACGGCGAAGACCGCCACGGCTTCCTGCCCTTCAAGGAAATTTCGCGCAACTACTTCCGTGAAGGCGCCGACGTCAAGAACGCGCGCATTCAAGATGCCGTGCGCGAAGGCGACAGCCTGCTCGTGCAGGTCGAGAAAGAAGAGCGCGGCAACAAGGGCGCGGCCCTCACCACCTTCGTCAGCCTGGCCGGGCGCTACCTGGTGCTGATGCCCAACAACCCGCGTGGCGGCGGCGTGAGCCGGCGCATCGAGGGCGAGGAGCGCGAAGAGCTCAAGGAGGCGATGGACCAGCTCGAG
>CAYTWU010000090.1:0-11981 GCA_964442175.1 uncultured Rubrivivax sp. | reverse complement strand
TGTAATCCACGTGCGCGTTGGTCGTGATCTCACCGGCCAGCACCACCAGGCCGGTGTTGCACAGGGTCTCGGCGGCGACGCGGCTGCGCGGGTCCTGGGCGAAGATCGCGTCCAGGATGGCGTCGGAGATCTGGTCAGCCACCTTGTCGGGGTGGCCTTCGGAGACGGATTCGGATGTGAAGAGGAAGTCGTTCGCCACTTGCATAAACTCCAGTAGGTTGTCCCTGCGTCGCCGGCCCGGGAAGAGCATCTGGAAAGCGGCGAACGCTTTAGCGGATGTGTTTAACGTCGCCCCGCAAGTTGTCCTGTTAACTCGGCGACGCGCAAATTATACGAATCATGATGTCGTTGCTGCGCTGGCTGGGCCGGCGCCCCCTGTGGCTTCTGCACGCCATCGGCGCCTCGATGGGGCGCCTGGCCTGGTGGATCTCGCCCACCTACCGCCGCCGCATGCGCCTGAACGCGGCGCGTGCGGGCGTGGACGAGGCCACGCTGCGCGCCTCGGTGCCCGAGGCCGGCCGCATGATCGCCGAGCTGCCGCGGCTGTGGCTGCGGCCCGCAGAGCAGCCCGTGGCCGACCCGGTGCGCTGGGATGGCGATGAGCTGCTGGCCGGCCTGCTGGGCCAGGCCCATGGCCTGGTGCTGCTGACGCCGCACCTGGGCAGCTTCGAGGTCGCGGCCCAGGCTTATGCCGAGCGGTTCGGGTCGCGCTGGCCGATGACGGCGCTGTACCGCCCGGCCCGCCAGGCCTTCTTCCGTCGGCTGGAAGAAACCGCGCGCGCCCGCCCCGGGCTGGCCACGGCGCCGGCCAACCTGGCCGGTGTGCGCCAGCTGCTGCGCACGCTGAAGGCCGGCCACACCGTGGGCATGCTGCCCGACCAGGTGCCGCCGGCCGGCATGGGGGTGTGGGCGCCGTTTTTCGGCCACCGGGCGTACACGATGACCCTGGCCGCCAAGCTGGCCCGCCAGAGCGGTGCGGCGCTGGCCGTCCTGTGGTGCGAGCGCCTGCCGCGGGGCGCGGGTTATGTGGTGCACGCACAGCCGCTGGCGCATCCCCCAGGCCCGGACGACGACGAGGTGGCCGCCGCCACCGCGATCAACCGCTCGATGGAGGCCGTGATCCAGCAGTGCCCCACGCAGTACCTGTGGGGCTACTTCCGCTACAAGGGCCCGCGGGCCGAGGGCACGGCCTGATGCAGACCCTGCTGGCTCGGCTCACACTGGGCCTGCTCTGGTGCGTGCAATGGCTGCCAATGGCCGTGCAGGCGGCGCTGGGGCGCGCGCTCGGCGCCCTGCTGCTGCGCCTTGGCCGCAGCCGGCGCCGCATCGCGCAGCGCAACCTCGAACTCTGTTTTCCTGACCAGACCCCGGCCGAACGTGAGGCCCTGCTGCGCGAACATTTCGCCTGCCTGGGCCGCAGCCTGCTGGAGCGCGGCCTGCTCTGGTACGCCTCGCCCGCGCGGCTGAAGCGCCTGATCCAGGTGGAGGGCGACATCGGCCTGGCCGCGCGCAGCGAACAACCGGTGATGTGGCTGGTGCCGCACTTCATGGCGCTGGACGTGGCCGGTGCCGCCACGCAGCTGTTCCAGACGCAATGGGTGGGCTCGATCTACCAGGCCCAGAGCAACCCGGTGTTCGACGCCGCGATGCGCCGGGGCCGCCTGCGCTTCGGCCTGGGCGAGGTCTTCGAACGCCACGACCAGGGCGCGCTGCCGCTGGTGCGTGCCATCCGCAAGCGGCGGATGGCCTTCTTCAACCTGCCGGACATGGACTTCGGCCGCAAGGAGACGGTGTTCGCGCCGTTTTTCGGCATCCCGGCCTCGACGCTGCTGGCACCGTCGAAGATGGCCCGCGGCCTGAAGATGACCGTGCAGCCCGTGGTGGCACAGATGCTGCCCGGCGGCCAGGGCTGGCGCGTGCGTTTTCTCGATCCCTGGGACCACTGGCCCACCGACGACCCGGCGGCCGACGCCGCGGCGATGAACGCCTGGATCGAAAGCGAGATCCGCCGCCTGCCGGCGCAGTACCTGTGGGTGCACCGGCGCTTCAAGACCCGGCCGGAAGGCCAGCCGCGGCTGTATGGCGGCGGATAATGCGCCGATGCGGCTGAAGTTCACCAAGATGCACGGTGCGGGCAACGACTTCGTCGTGCTCGACGGCACACGTGCGCCGCTGCAGCTCAGCACCGCGCAACTGCAGCACCTGGGCGACCGCCGCTTTGGTGTCGGCGCCGACCAGATCCTGCTGGTGGAGACTGCCGACGCCCCGGGCGTGGATTTCCGCTACCGCATCTTCAACGGCGCCAGCGGCGCCGAGGTCGAACATTGCGGCAATGGCGCACGCTGTTTTGTGCGCTTCGTGCGCGACAAGGGCCTGACCGATGCGCGCCAGGTGCGGGTGCAGACCGTCAACCGCGTGCTGAACCTCACCGAGCAGGCCGACGGCCGTGTCACCGTGGACATGGGCGCGCCGGAGTTCGAACCCGGCCCGATGTTCGAGACACTGTCGCTGGACAACGGCCGCCGCGTGCAGCTGATGCTGCTGTCCATGGGCAACCCGCACGCCGTGCAGCGCGTGGACGACGTGGACACCGCGCCGGTGCTGCAGGACGGCCCGCTGATCGAGCGCCACCCGCGTTTTCCGCTGGGGGTGAACGCCGGTTTCCTGCAGGTGCTGTCGCGCAATGCGGTGCGGCTGCGCGTGTTCGAGCGCGATGCCGGCGAAACCCTGGCCTGTGGCACCGGGGCCTGCGCCGCCGTGGTGGCCGGCATCCGCGCCGGCTGGCTGGATGATCGGGTGGACGTGGCCCTGCGCGGCGGCCACCTGCAGATCGAGTGGACGGGCGGGCATGTGTTCATGACCGGGCCGGCCGAGACCGTCTTTGAAGGAGAGATCGAACTGTGAGCATCGAAGGCGCCATCACCGAGGCCGACATCGCCAACTACCTGGCGCAGACGCCCGGCTTCTTCGAGCGCCAGGCCGAGCTGCTGGCCAGCATCCAGCTCACCAGCCCGCACGGCCAGCGCGCCGTCTCGCTGCAGGAGCGGCAGATGGAAATGCTGCGCGAACGCATCAAGGGCCTGGAGCACAAGATCGTCGAGATGATCCGCCATGGCCAGGACAACGTGGCCATCGCCGACCGCCTGCACCGCTGGACACGCGCCATCCTGCTCACCGCCGTGCCGCGCACGCTGCCCGGCGTGCTGCTGGCGCAGCTGCAGCACGAGTTCATGATCCCGCAGGCCGCGCTGCGGCTGTGGTCGCTGCCGGCGGGCTTCGAGAGCGACGACTTCGCGGCGCCGGTCAGCGACGACGTGCAGACCTTCGCGGCCAGCCTGACGCTGCCCTACTGCGGCGTGAACGCCGGCTTCGAGGCGGCCGGCTGGCTGGAGATGCCGGGCACCGTGGCCTCGATGGCGATGATCCCGCTGCGCGACGCACGGCGCGAGGGCGCCTTTGGCCTGCTGGTGCTGGGTTCGCCCGACCCCACGCGCTACGCGTCCGACATGGGCACCGAGTTCCTGGTGCGCATCGGCGAGGTGGCCAGCGCCGGGCTGTCGCGCCTCTTGGTCTGACCCGGGTCTGACCTGCGTGT
Source organism: uncultured Rubrivivax sp. (assembly GCA_964442175.1). Classification (GTDB taxonomy): domain Bacteria; phylum Pseudomonadota; class Gammaproteobacteria; order Burkholderiales; family Burkholderiaceae_C; genus Rubrivivax. Next base: position 8,386 of record CAYTWU010000090.1, on the reverse strand, counting down.
GACGCCGCCGGTCTTCACGCCCTACCTGGAGCACCTGCGCGTCGAGCGCCGGCTGGCCGCGCGCAGCCTGGAGGCCTATGGCGATGCGCTGGCGCGGCTGCAGGCGCTGGCCGCCGAGGCCGGCATCGAGCTCACCGCCGTGCGCGCCCACCACGTGCGCGGCTGGGTCGCGCAGCTGCACCGCGGCGGCCTGGCACCGCGCAGCCTGGCCTTGCAGCTCTCGGCCTGGCGCGGCCTGTACCGCTGGTGGGGCCGTGAAGGCCTGGTGAATGCCAACCCGGTGGAAGGGGTGCGTGCGCCCAAGCGTGGCCGGCCGCTGCCCAAGGCGCTGGCGGTGGACCAGGCGGTGGCGCTGGCCGAACACCAGCCCGGGGAGGATGACGACCTGCTGGCCTGCCGCGACCACTGCATCGTCGAGCTGCTCTATGGCTGCGGCCTGCGTGTGGGCGAGCTGGTGGCGCTGGATGCGCAGCCCTCGTCCACGGCCGCGGGCTGGATCGACACGGCGGACGCAACGGCCCAGGTGCTGGGCAAGGGCGGCAAACGCCGCAGCGTGCCCGTGGGCGGCCCGGCGCTGCAGGCGCTGGTGGCCTGGTTGGCCGTGCGCCACCACGTTGCACACGAAGGTGAGTGCGCACTTTTTGTCGGTCAGCGGGGTGCCCGCCTGAGCGCCGGCCAGGTGCGGGCCCGGCTCAAGGCGCTGGCGCTGTCGGCGGGCCTGCCCACCCATGTGCACCCGCACATGCTGCGCCACAGCTTTGCCTCGCACCTGCTGCAGTCCAGCGGCGACCTGCGCGCCGTGCAGGAGCTGCTGGGCCACGCCAGCATCACCTCCACCCAGGTGTACACGCGGCTGGATTTCCAGCACCTGGCCCAGGTCTACGACGCGGCCCACCCGCGCGCCCGCCGCCGCTGACCAGTGGGTCCTTGAACGCAGCGCGCAGAACTGCGCGGTGAAGACCTCGAATCTCCGCTCATGTTCGGCCGCTGGGCTGCCGATACTGCGATTGTCAACCTTGCGTTCAGCCGACTCGGGCACCTGTCCTTGACGCAGGGTCGACGGATTGGAGCTCGTTTTTCATGGATTCATCGCCGTCCGCCGCCCCGGGCCGCCTCACACGCTGGAGGGCACGCTGGCGCACACCTGCCGGCCTCGCCCGGACGGATGACCCCCTGGGCCAGGCCCTGGGCGCGCGCCTGCAGGAGGCGGCTGGTGTCTGGACCCGGCACCTGGGCACGGCCCAGGCCCAGATGCGCGACGCCACCGACCAGCTGCTGCAGGGTTTTGCACAGATCCTGCAGGAACTGGACGCCATCGTCGAACCCGACCGCACGGGTGCCGCGGTGGATGCCGCCGGCCTGGACCGTCGCAGCGCGATGCTCACGCAGTGCGAAGACCGGCTGCGGGGCCTGATCGAGAACTTCCACGGATTTGTGCAGTCGCGCGACGAGGTCATGGGCTCGGTGCGTGCCTTGTCCGACGCCTCGTCCGGCCTGCGCGACATGGCCGAAGACGTGGCCAAGCTGGCCCGCCAGACCAACCTGCTGTCGCTGAACGCGGCCATCGAGGCCGCGCGCGCCGGTCCCAGCGGCCGTGGTTTTGCCGTCGTCGCCGCCGAGGTGCGGCGGCTCTCGGGTGAATCGGGCGACACCGGCCAGCGCATCACCGAACGGGTCAACGAGTTCGGCGACCGCATGCACGCGGCCTTGAAGCAGGCCGAACAACGCACGGCGCAGGACGCCCAGGTCATCCAGGCCTCCGAGGCCACGGTGGGCGAGGTGGTGGGCCAGGTCGACGATGCCGTCGGCCAGCTCAATGCCCGCGCCCGAGAACTGAGCGCCCGCGGCGAGGCTGTGCGCGCGCAGGTGGAGCAGCTGATGGTGGCCTTCCAGTTCCAGGACCGGGTGCACCAGATCCTCGACCAGGTCACCGCGTCGATCACACGTGGCTGCGAGCAGCTGGCCCAGGCGGCCGCCAGCGGCAGCGTGCCCTCGGCCCAGGCCTGGCAGGCCCTGGTCAGCGAGGGTTACACCACCGACGAACAGCGTGCCGTGCATGCCCCCACCGCGGCGGCCAGCGCGCAGGCGCCCAGCGAAACCACCTTTTTCTGACCCCGACCCCACCCCATGGCCAAGACCATCCTGATCGTTGACGACTCCGCGTCGCTGCGCACCGTCGTGAAGATGGCCTTGCAGCGTGCCGGCTACGAGGTGCTGGAGGCCGGCGACGGCCGAGAAGGCCTGGCCCAGCTGGACAAGGCCGCCAAGGTGCACCTGGTGGTGTCCGACGTGAACATGCCCAACATGGACGGCATCACGATGGTGACGCAGATCAAGCAGCACCCGCGCCACCGCTTCACGCCCGTGATCATGCTGACCACCGAAGGCCAGGATGCCAAGAAGGAACAAGGCCGCGCCGCTGGCGCCAAGGCCTGGATCGTCAAGCCCTTCAACCCACCCCAGCTGCTGGACGCCGTGTCCAAGCTGATCCTGCCCTAGGAGCCCCCATGGCAACTGCCCTGGCCCTGCCGGCTGAGCTGACGATCTATACCGTGGCCGAGCTGCGCGCCGACTGGCGCGGCTGGCTGGGCGCCGCCCTGGCCGAGGCCGAGCCGGAGGAGCCCCTGGTGGCCGATGCCGGCGCGGTGGACCAGGTGGACGCAGCCGGTGTGCAGCTGCTGCTGTCGCTGGCCAACACCCTGGCGCGCCAGGGCCATGGCCTGCAGCTGCACCGGCCCAGCCCCCCGCTGGCCCAGGCCTGCGAATGGCTGGGCGTGGCGCCACAGCTGCTGGGCACCGCGCCGGAGGCCGGCGCATGAACAACACCAGCGACGACAGCTTCATCCGCGAGGCCTTGCCCGCCTTCATCAGCGAGGCGCAGGAGCAGACCGAACAGCTCGAACAGCTGCTGCTGCAGCTGGAAGACCACCCCGACGACCGTGCGTTGCTCGACGCGCTGTTCCGGTGTGCGCACACCGTCAAGGGCTCGGCCGGCATCTTTGGCCTGGACGCGGTGGTGAGCTTCACGCACCACGTGGAATCGCTGCTCGACCGCCTGCGCGAAGGCCAGGTGGCGTTGACGCCGTCGCTGAGCACGCTGCTGCTGCGCTGCAACGACGAGATCCGGGCCCTGATCGAAGCCGCGGCCAGCGGTGCAGACGACGGCGTGGTGCCGGCCGAACGCGCCGCGCTGATCACCAGCCTGCAGGCGGTGCAGGGTGTCGTGCCCGCGGCCGAGCCTCCGGTGGCGCAGGCCGCCGCGGACGACCTGCCAAGCTGGCATCTGGACGTGCGCTTTGGCGCCGACACCTTCCGCAACGGCATGGACCCGCTGGCGATCCTGAACTACCTGCGCACGCTGGGCAGCATCCGGCAGCTGGCGTGCGACAGCGGCGCGGTGCCGGAGCTCGATGCGCTGGACGCGGAAAGCTGCCACCTGGGCTTCCGCTTCGCGCTCGACACCAGCGCCACGCAGGACACCATCGAATCGGCCTTCAGCTTCGTGCGCGACGACTGTGCGCTGCTGCTGCAGGCGCCAGAGCAGACGGCGGACCGGGTGACCTCGGCGACCGTGCCCGAGCCTGCCGCGGCCCCGGCCGCCGCGCCGCAACAGCCCCGTGCGCGCGACGCGGCCACGGCCGCGCCGGCACCGGCCGACGACCACCGATTCATCCGCGTGCAGGCCGACCGCCTGGACGCGGTGATCAACCTGCTGGGCGAGCTGGTGATCGCCGGCGCCGGCGCATCGCTGCTGGCGCGCGAAACCCGGCAGGCCAGCCTGATCGAGGCCAACGAGCAGATCGGCCAGCTGATCGAGGAGATCCGCAACGGCACGCTGCAGCTGCGCATGGTGCCCATCGGCGAGACCTTCTCGCGCTTCCGCCGCGTGGTGCGCGACACCGCGGCCGAACTGGGCAAGGACGTGTTGCTCGACATCGTCGGCGGCGAGACCGAGCTCGACAAATCGGTGGTCGAACGCATCGCCGACCCGTTGATGCACCTGGTGCGCAACGCGCTGGACCATGGCCTGGAGCCGCCCGCGCTGCGCCTGGAAAGCGGCAAGCCGGCGCAGGGCAGGCTCACGCTGTCGGCCTGCCACGACGCGGGCAGCATCCTGATCCGCATCACCGACGACGGCCGTGGCATCCAGCGCGACAAGGTGCTGGCCCGCGCCTGGGAACGCGGGCTGGTCGAGCGCGGCGTCACGCCGCCGGACGCCGAGATCTTCCAGCTCATCTTCGAGCCCGGCTTCTCCACCGCCGACAAGGTCACCAACCTCAGCGGGCGCGGCGTGGGCATGGACGTGGTGCGCCGCAACATCGAAGCGCTGCGTGGCAGCGTCAACATCCAGAGCCGCCCGGGCGAGGGCAGCACCATCGAGATCCGCCTGCCGCTGACGCTGGCCATCATCGACGGCTTCCTGGTCGGTGTCGGCAGCTCGCGTTTCATCCTGCCGCTGGACGCGGTGGTCGAGGTCATCGAAAACCGGCCCACCACCGGCAGTGTCGATGCCCGCGGTCGCGCCTGCGTCGAACTGCGCGGCCAGGTGCTGCCGGTGGTCAGCCTGCGGGCGCTGTACGCGCTCGATTCACCCGAACCCGAGCGCTGCAGCGTGGTCGTCATCCAGGCCGGCGTGCAGCGCTTTGGCGTGTGCGTGGACCAGTTGCTCGGCCAGCACCAGACCGTCATCAAGCCCCTGGGCCGCATGTTCCGCAGCCTGCGGGGCATGTCCGGCTCCTCCATCCTCGCCAACGGCGAAGTCGCGTTGATCTTCGACGTGTTTTCCCTCAGCCAACTGGCCGCTGAACCGGCCGCGCCCACCCCCCGGGTGGTTTCCACTGCCTCAGAAGGACTCGTGTCATGAACCAGCCTCAAACTTCCTGGGTGGCGCGCCTCCTCGCCGGCGCGCAACTGCAACAGGCCGACGCCGCACGTGCAGCGGCCGAAAAGGCCCGCGCCGATGCCGAAACGGCCCGGGCCGACGCCGAAGCCACGCTGGCCCAGCTGACCGCCCGCCTCGAAGCCGTCGAGTCCGAGCTGAAGGTGCGCACCGACATCATGAACGTCACGAGCATCGTCTCGGAGGCCGACAAGAAGGGCGACATCCTGTGCGTCAACGAGAAGTTCCTCGAGGTCTCCAAGTACCCGAAGAACGAACTCATCGGCCAGGGCCACAACACCACGCGCCACCCCGACATGCCCAAGGCGGTGTTCAAGCAGATGTGGCAGACCATCGGCCGCGGCGACATCTTCCGCGGTGTGGTGAAGAACCGCGCCAAGGACGGCACGCCCTACTACGTGGACGCCGTCATCGCCCCGATCCTGGGCGAAAACGGCAAGCCGATGAAGTACCTGGGCGTGCGCTACGACATCACCGAGGCCGAGATCGAGCGCCAGAACGCACGCGGCATCCTGGGCGCCATCGACGCCAGCTACGCCTACATCGAGTTCGACCTCGCGGGCCAGGTGCTGCAGGCCAATGCCAACTTCCTCAACACGGTGGGCTACACCCTGGAGGAGGTGAAGGGCCGGCACCACCGCATGTTCTGCGATGCCACGCTGGTCAACAGCCCGGGGTATGCGCAGTTCTGGCAGAACCTGAACGCCGGACAGGCGCAGAAGGACGTGTTCAAGCGTGTCGGCAAGAGCGGCCAGGAGATCTGGATCCAGGCCGTCTACGCGCCGGTGAAGGACGAGATGGGCCGCGTGGCCAAGATCGTCAAGATCGCCACCGACGTCACCGCGCAGGTGGTCGCCGCGCGCATGCTCGAGCAGGCGGTGGAGCAGGCGCAGCAGGTGACCAGCGCCGCGCGCGACGGCGACCTGACGCAGCGCATCCCGCTGGAGGGCAAGAACGGCCCGATCCGCGCGCTGTGCGAAGGTGTCAACACGCTGATGGAGACCACCTCGGTGATCTTCGGCGACGTGGGCCGGGTCTTCGGCGCCTTGTCGGCCGGCGACCTGAGCCAGCGCATCAGCCGCGATTACCTGGGCGTGTTCGGCCAGGTCAAGGACGACGCCAACGCCACCAGCGAAAAACTCTCGGCCATCATCGACGACGTGGGCCGCGTGTTCAGCGCGCTGGCCGCCGGCGACCTGAGCCAGCGCATCACACGCGACGCCGAAGGGGTGTTCGACCAGGTCAAGCAGGACGCCAACAGCACCAGCGAAAAACTCGCCGCCATCATCGAGGAGGTGCGCGCCGCGGCCGATGCACTCACCGGTGCGGCCAACCAGGTGAGTGCCACCGCGCAGAGCCTGAGCCAGAGCGCCAGCGAGCAGGCCAGCTCGGTCGAAGAGACCACCGCCTCGATCGACATGATGAGCGCCAGCATCACGCAGAACAGCGACAACGCCCGCGTCACCGACGGCATGGCCACCAAGGCCAGCAAGGAAGCGGGCGAGGGCGGCTCGGCCGTCACGCAGACGGTGCAGGCGATGAAGCAGATCGCGCAGAAGATCAGCATCGTTGACGACATCGCCTACCAGACCAACCTGCTGGCGCTGAACGCCGCCATCGAGGCGGCCCGCGCCGGCGAACATGGCAAGGGCTTCGCGGTGGTGGCGGCCGAGGTGCGCAAGCTGGCCGAGCGCAGCCAGGAAGCGGCCAAGGAAATCGGCGACCTGGCGAGCAACAGCGTCAGCACCGCCGAGCGGGCCGGCAAGCTGCTGGACGAGATCGTGCCCAGCATCCAGAAGACCAGCGAGCTGGTGCAGGAGATCGCGGCGGCCAGTGCCGAGCAGAGCCAGTCGGTGACGCAGATCGGCGGTGCGATGGGCCAGCTCAGCAAGGCCACGCAGCAGAACGCCTCGGCCTCCGAGGAACTGGCCGCCACCAGCGAGGAGCTCTCCGGCCAGGCCGAGCAGCTGCAGCAGTCGGTGGCCTTCTTCAACCTGGGCCAGCCGGCGGCCCGTGCGGTGGCCGCGCCGGTGGAACGGCGCGCGCCGAACTCGCCGATGCGCGGTGGCCAGCGCCCGGCGGCATCGCCGGCCAAGGCCACCGGCACACACGGCAACTTCCGCCCCTATTGAGGCAGAGGCCGCGATGCGCAGTGAAACCCCAGCCAGCGGCGTGGCCGACGCCGGTGCGCAGTACCTCACCTTCTCGCTCGGCACGGAGGTGTTTGCGATGGACATCCGCACCGTGCGCGAGATCATCCAGGTCGGCCCCATGACCCCCGTGCCGCTGATGCCCGACTTCGTGCGCGGGGTCATCAACCTGCGCGGCGCCGTGGTGCCGGTGATCGATCTGCAGGCCCGCTTTGGCCGCGCCGTGGCGCGGCTGGGCAAGAAGAGCTGCATCGTGATCTTCGACGCCGTGCGCAGCGGCGAGCGGGTCGAGCTTGGCCTGCTGGTGGACGCGGTGAGCGAGGTCATCGACATCCCCGACGAGCGGATCGAGCCGCCACCGGCTTTCGGCGGCCCGGTGCGGCGCGACTTCATCCGCGGCATGGGCAAGGTGGCGCAGGGCTTCGTGATCATCCTCGAGCCCGACCGCGCACTGGACGTCGACGAGATGGCCCAGCTCTGCGAGACGGCGCAGACCCGCCTGGCCGCATGACATGAGGCCCCCACGCTCACTGCGTTCACTGCCCCCCGAGGGGGTGCTCAGTTCCTTCGGAACGGCCGTGCGGACCTGACATGAATGCACTGCGCGACACCACCTACCGCGCGATCGCAGACCTGATGCACAGCACCGTGGGCCTGTCGTTCGCCGACAGCAAGAAGGCGCTGATCGCGTCGCGCCTGGCCACGCGCATCCAGCGCCTGGGGCTGGACGGCTTCGAGGACTACCTGGCGCTGATCGAGCGGCCCGACGACGGCGGCGAGTTCCAGGTGGCGGTGGACCTGCTCACCACCAACGAGACCTACTTCTTCCGCGAACCGGCGCACTTCGAGCTGCTGGCGCGCGAGCTGCCCAAGGCCGGCAAGCGGCCGCTGGCGCTGTGGAGCGCGGCCTCGTCCTTCGGCGACGAGGCCTACACGCTGGCGATGCTGCTGACCGAATGGCAGGCCCAGGGCCGCATCGGCCCCGACTGGCACATCCTGGGCACCGACATCAGCGACCGCGTGCTGCGCAGCGCCATCGAGGCCGTCTACCCGGCCGAGCGGCTGCGCCACGTCGAACCCGAGCGCCTGCGCCGGCATTGCCTGCGCGGCGAGGGCGCGTCCGAGGGCCTGGTGCAGATCCGCCCCGCGCTGCGCGAGCGGGTGCGCTTCGGCCAGCTCAACCTGTGCCGGCCCATCGAGGACATCGGCCCCTTTGATGCCGTGTTCCTGCGCAACGTGCTGATCTACTTCGACCCCGAGACCAAGCGCGCCGTGGTCGACCGCGTGCTCACCCGGCTGCGGCCCGGCGGCCTGTTCTTCATCGGCACGGCCGAGG
>CAYTWU010000089.1:0-12077 GCA_964442175.1 uncultured Rubrivivax sp. | reverse complement strand
CGCGCCCAGCGCGATGACGCCGGCGCGCAGCAGCAGGTCCACCCACTGCACGGCGCCTGGCAGGTCGGCCGGGGGCAGCGCCCGCACCGGTGGCAGCCCGGGCGGCGGGCCGCCTGGGCCCGGAGGCGGCGCCGCCTCACCCAGGCCCAGCGGCACGGACAACCAGAACGCCACCCCGTGGCTGGCCACCAGCACCACCCACATCAGCACGAAGAGCCGCAGGCCCAGGGTGTCGAAGCGGCGCCAGCCGCGTGGCCCGGCGTCCATCAGCGCAGCTCGGCGTCGAACAGGTAACCCTCGCCGCGCAGCGTGCGGATCAGCGTCGGCGTGGCGCCGCCATCGCCCAGCTTGGCGCGCAGGCGGGACACGGCGAGGTCGATGCTGCGGTCGTTCACCTCGGTGCCCGGCGCGCGGGTGAGGTCCAGCAGGCGTTCGCGCGACAAGGCCTTGCGCGGGTGCGCACAAAGGGCCGTGAGCAGCCGGAACTCGGCCGCCGACAAGGCCACGACGCTGCCGTCGGGCGCCATCAGCTGCCGGCGCAGGCGGTCGAAGGTCCAGCCCTGGAAGCGCAGTTCGGTGCTGTCGTCGGCGGCGGCTGCCGTGCCGCGGCCACGCCGCAGCACGGCCTTGATGCGGGCCACCAGCTCGCGCGGCTCGAAGGGTTTGGGCAGGTAGTCGTCGGCCCCCATCTCCAGCCCGAGCACGCGCGAGATCGGGTCGCCCTGGGCCGTCAGCATGATCAGCGGCAACGTGGGCTGCACCTCGCGCACCCATTGGCACAGCGTCAGGCCGTTGTCGTCGGGCAGCATCAGGTCCAGGATCAGCAGGTCCACGTCCGGCGCCGGCAGCCGCCGACGCAGGCTGGCACCGTCGACCAGCGCTTCCACCTGCATGCCGTGCTGCTGCAGGTAGGCCTGCAGCAGCTGGCGGATGCCGGGGTCGTCGTCGACGAGCAGGCAGCGCACGGCGGGGCCCATCGCCCTGTCAGCTGCGGAACAGCCGCGAGTACTGCGCCTCGTGCTGCGCCGACAGGATCGCAAGCATGGGCGTGAAGGCCTGGCGGCTGCTGTCGTCGTGGGCCAGGGCTTCGTCCACCGCGGCCGGGATGGCGTCGGCCAGCCGGCCCAGCAGGCGCTGGCCCGCGCTCTGGCCCAGTGGCACGGCCTTCACCGCGGCCTGCACCATGTTTTCGGCCCAGCCGAAGGCCATGGCCAGCAGCGCCGCGCGCGGCGGCGCCCCGGCGCGCCACGCGGCCAGGGCCAGCGCCACCGGCCAGGCGGGTGAAGGTGTCAGCGCGCGCAGCGTGGCCAGGCGGGGGTCGTCTTCCGGCCCGCGCTGGCGCAGCCAGTCGGTCAGCGAGCGGCCGGCCTGCTCGGTCTGCAAGCGGAATTCGGCGCTTTCGCGCGTGGCCAGCACCCAGGTGTTCAGCGCGGCCAGGCGGCCCTCGTCGTGGGTGTCCCAGGCCGACCAGGCGGCGGCGGCGGCCGGCAGCTCGCTGCGCGCCTGCGCCAGCCGCAGCTGATCGTGCAGCCAGGTGCCGGCGCTGGCCTCGTCGTGCACCCGGCCGCTGTCCACCGCGGCTTCCAGGCCTTCCGAATAGCTGAAGGCCCCCACCGGCAGTGCCGGCGAGGCCAGCCAGATCAGCTGCAGCAGCGCGCTGTCAGTGGTCGTGACCGTGGTGGTGGTCATGGCCATGGTCGTGCCCGTGCCCACCGGCCGCGTAGGCCCCGCCCTCGGGCTCGAAGGCGGCCTGTTCCTCGTGCACGATCAGGTGCATGTGGCGCAGCATCTCGGCCAGCACCGCATCGGGTTCGATCTTCAGGTGGTCCGGCTGCAGCTCGATGCCGACATGGCGGTTGCCCAGGTGGTAGGCCGCGCGGGTCAGGTCGAAGGGGCTGCCGTGGTGGGTGCAGTGGCGGATCACCAGCACCGGCTGCGGCGCGGCGATGGTGCGCACCAGCGTGCCGTCTTCGGCCACCAGCACATCGCCGCCGCGCACCACGGTGCCCCGCGGCAGGAACACGCCCAGCGTGCGCCCCTGGCTGTCGGTGGCGTCGAAGCGGCTGCGCGCGCGGGTGTCCCAGTCCAGCTCGACGGTGGCGGCGCGCTTCAGCAGCACCGGTGCCAGGCCGCGGCCCTGCGGGATGAGTTTGTTGATCGTCAGCATGGGCCGCACTGTAAGCCAGCGCTTGGGGGACCAGCGGGCGTTCAGAAGGCGATCAGTTCCACCTTCAGGCCGCGGGCACGGGCCTGCAGCAGCAGGGCTTCGGCCTCCTGCTGCTGCGGGTGCGGCCACCACACCACGCGCCAGCGGCCCTGGGCCGACATCACATCCAGCTGCGTGGGCACCGGCGTGCTCACCTGGGCCTTCATGCCCTGCAGCAGCACCTGCTGGGCGAGCGCGTCGTCGCGGTTGCGCACCGGCGGTGTGGCCAGGGCGTAGACCGGGCCTTTGAGGTTCGGGGCGGACGCGGCCGAGGCCGCCGCCGGCGCCGCTGCCGTGCGCAGCGATGCCGCCTGCAGGCGGGCCTCGCGGCGCTCGTCTTCCGTCAGCTGCGGGCGGATGCGTGCCAGTGGGGGGTCACCCGCGGCACGGCTCTGGTGCTGCGGGCGCACGTCGGCGGGCAGCGGCAGCTCCGCGGGTATCGCCGGCGCCGAAGCGGCGTCGGCCACGTGGACCACGTCGTGGTGGGGCGCTGATGCGGCGGTGGATGCCGGCGCGGCGACGGCCTCGGCCGCTGCCGATGCCGATGCGGACACAGCCGATGCCGCGGCCGACACCGCCACCCCGACCACCTGCGGTGCCGACGCCGCGTGGGCCACCACCACGGCGGGCCCCGGGGCGGCGGGCCGCAGCAGCGCCGCCAGGCCCAGCGCCAGCGAGGCCATGACCCCGGCGCCGGCCAGCCCGCCCAGGCGCGGCAGGCTGTACAGGCGCGGGCCCAAGACCGGGGCTTGCGCCATCGGGCCCGGTTTCAGCAGCAGGCGCACACGCTGGCCGCCGGCATCCACCACGGCCGTCACCAGGTGGCGCGCGGTGCGGCCCTCCAGGCCTTGTGCGTCGGCGCGGTGCGAGAGGCTCAGGTCGGCTTCCACCTGGCGCAGCGGCCAGTGCGGCACGCCGTGCAGCGGGTACACGCCGTGCAGGCGCGTCCAGTCGCCCAGCCGGCGTGAGCCAGGGCGGAACAGCCAGTCGTCGCCAAAGATCGGGGTCAGCTCGGCCGGGGCGGCGGTGTCGCCCGGCGCCGGTATGTCCGTGGCCGTGATGTCGTCACCTTCCGGTGCCGCGGGTGGTGTGCCCTTCAAGGCGCCCTTCAAGGCAAACGGCAGCACGACGATGCCGACACCGCTGACCTGGTCGGCCGTGATGCGGCGCGCCAGCGGGTGCCGGTTGTGCCAGGCGACCACGCGGGCGACCACGTCGGCCGTGCGCATCACGTTCATCCCCACATTCTGGGCAGCGCCTGCCCCCTTGAAGGGTGGATCAGGCCGGTCTTGCCCCCTCAGATCGCAGCCCCATGGCCCAGGGGCGCGCGGGAGCCCGGCGGAGGGATGGGCGTGCGCCGCCGCCGGGGCACCCTGGCGCGCTGAAGCGTTCTACGATGACGGGGTCTCCACCCGGACCCCCGTCATGGCCATCGACTGGCTTCGTTTCACTCCCTGGGCCTCGCTGGCCGGGGGCGTCCTGATCGGCGCCGCCGCCGCCCTCTACCTGCTGGGCAGTGGCCGCATCGCCGGCATCACCGGCCTGCTGGCCGAGCCGCTGGCTGCGCTGCGCCGCCGCGGGCCCTGGGCGCCGGAGTGGCCGCGCCTGGCCTTCATCGCCGGCCTGCTCGCGGCACCAGCGGTGTGGCAGCTGTTGGCGCCACTGCCACCCGCCACGCTGGACGCCAGCCCCTTGCTGCTGGTGGTGGGTGGTCTGCTGGTGGGCCTGGGCACGCGGCTCGGTGGCGGTTGTACCAGCGGCCACGGCGTGTGCGGCCTGGCCCGGCGCTCGCCGCGCTCGCTGGTCAGCGTGGCCGTCTTCATGGCGGTGGCCTTTGCCACCGTCTACGGGGTGAGGCAGCTGCCATGAGCGTTTTTTGGGCGGCCGCAGCCGGCCTGGTCTTCGGCCTGGGCCTGCTGCTCAGCGGCATGGCCGACCCGTCCAAGGTGCTGGCCTTCCTGGACCTGGCCGGCCGCTGGGACCCGAGCCTGGCCCTGGTGATGGGCGGTGCCGTCGGTGTGGCCGTGCTGCCTTTTGCCTGGGCCAAAGGCCGCACCCGCAGCTGGTCGGGCGCCGCCATCGACTGGCCCACGGCCCGCGCCATCGATGCCCGGCTGGTGGGCGGTGCCGTGCTGTTCGGCCTGGGCTGGGGCCTGGTCGGCCTGTGCCCCGGGCCGGCCTTGGTGGCCATGGCGGCCGGCCTGCCGGGCGCGGCGCTGTTCGTCGCCGCGATGCTGGCCGGTTTTGTTCTGCACGACACGCTGTTCATGCGGGGCGAACGATGATCTTTCGACAGCTCTTCGACCCCGCCTCGTCCACCTACACCTACCTGCTGGCGGACCGGCACACACGCCAGGCGCTGCTGATCGACCCGGTGTTCGAGCAGGCGCGGCGTGACCTGGCCCTGCTGCGCGAACTGGACCTGGAACTGATCGTGTCGCTGGACACGCATGTGCACGCCGACCATGTCAGCGCCGCCTGGCTGCTGCAGCAGCGCACCGGTTGCCGCATCGGCGTGGCCGTCGCGGCCGGTGCAGAGGGCGCCGACCTGCCGCTGCGCCATGGGGACCGCGTGTCCTTCGGCGCACGTGCGCTCGAGGTGCGCGCCACCCCCGGCCACACCGACGGTTGCCTCAGCTATGTGCTGGACGATCACAGCCTGGCCTTCACCGGCGATGCCTTGTTGATCCGCGGCTGTGGCCGCACCGATTTCCAGCAGGGCAGCCCGCAGCGCCTGTACCGCTCCGTGCATGAACAGCTGCTGAGCCTGCCACCCGAGGCCCTGCTGTACCCGGGCCACGACTACCGCGGCCTGACGGTGACCAGCGTGGCAGAAGAACGGCGCTGGAACCCGCGCTTCGGCGGCCTCAGCGACGAGGGCGACTTCGTCGAGACCATGAACCACCTGGGCCTGCCGCACCCCCGGCAGATGGCGCTGGCGGTGCCGGCCAACCTGCGTTGCGGCCGGCCCGAGGGCGACATCACGCCGCCGCCGGAGCCCGGATGGGCGCCGCTGGTCTGGAGCTTCGCCGGCCTCTGGGAGATCGAGCCCGCCGCGCTGCAGGAGCTGCCGGCCGCTGCGGTGCAGGTCGTGGACGTGCGGGCGCCGCACGAGTTCACCGGCCCGCTGGGCCACATCCCCGGTGCGCTGCCGATGCCACTGTCCGAGCTGGCCGCGCGCAGCGCTGAGCTGCAAGCCGGCCGGCCGGTGGTCACCGTCTGTCGCTCGGGTGCCCGCTCGGCGCGTGCCGCCCTGCAGCTGGGTCAGGCCGGGTTCAGCGTGGTGGCCAACCTGGCGGGCGGCATGTTGCGCTGGCGGTCAGAGCGGCTGCCGGTGCAGGACGCCACCGACCAAGGCTGACACCGGCAGCGCAGGCTGTCCTGCCTTGCGTCAGCCGTGGCCCTGATCAGGCGGTTGTTCGGGCGTCCAACGCCCGCTGGCGCCGCAGCCGCCAGCCACCGACGGCCAGCCCGCCCGCCCACAGGGCCCAGGTGGCTGGCTCGGGCACCGCGCTCACGGCGATGATTTCACCCGTCTCACGCAGCCGGATGCCCAGGCCTCCGCCGGGCAGCGTGCCGGCCAGCAGCGTCACCGCCTCCAGGCTCAGCGTGGCAAAGGAGCGCGATTGGTTGGCGGACGTCACGGTCACCCCGGTGTCGACGATGCCGTCGGCCTTGGAGCGGTGGGTCAGCGTGAAAGAAACGTCGATGTCGCCGTACCAGCCGTCGCCGGTGGCCAGGTAACCCTCGCCCCCCACCATCGGCCCATAGACCACGCTGGAGTAACTGCCGCTCTGTTCAAAGCCTGTGCTGTACAGCACGGCGCCGTGCGAGATGCTGGCGACCGACAGCGACACCGGATCCACCGTCATGTGCCCGTCCACCTGGAAGTGGAACAGCAGGTCGATGGCGTCGGCTTGTGCCTCGCTCAGCGCGACACCGGTCGTCAGGTCCCACAGGTCGTAGGCCGACTTTGCGGCGGCCGTGGCGCCGAACGCCGTGGTCGCCGTCGACCCGGCCTGCCCATCGGTGCTCACGGCCTGCGCCGTGCGGGTGGCGCGGGCCCAGGCGCCGGGCGGCCATTCGGCGTAGGCCAAGCCACCCTCGTTGACATCGCTGGCGCGGGGCGAAGGGTTCTGGCTGGCATGGGCTTGCACGCTGTACGCGCCGGCTGGTGCGGCCAGGGCCCAGGTGGCCAAGGCCGAGAGAACCGTGAAGGCTGCCCGCTTGCGCGGCAAAGGGGTCTGGTGCATGGCGTCGCTCCCGGGTTGGACAATGCAGGCTCCAATGTCCCTGCAGGCCGTTACCGGCCCGTCACGGCCCATGCAGACAGACGACGCCGAACGATCCCTGCACCTGCGCCTGCTCGGCCCGGCCGCCTGGTCCACCGACGGACAGCGCTGGCAGCCCCTGCCGCGCAAGGATGCGGCGCTGCTCGCCCGCCTGGCGCTGGAAGGCCACCAGGCCCGCAGCCCGCTGGCCGCCTGGCTGTGGCCGGACGTGCCGCTGCCCCGCGCGCACGCCAACCTTCGCCAGCGTCTGTTCCGCCTGCGCCAGGCGGGTGGCACGCTGGTGCACGAGGGTGACGACGGCCTGCAGCTCGCCCGCCAGGTGTCGTGCGACCTGGACGAGGACACCGCCGCCTTCGAGGCCCCGTTGCTGGCCGGCCTGGCCCCGGAACACGATGCCGTGCAGGTGTGGCTGGAAGACGCGCGCCGCCGCTGGCTCGCCCGCCGTGCCGACCGCATGTCCGGCCTGGCGGCGCGCCACGAGTCCGCCGGGGCCCTGGCCGCGGCCCTGGCCCTGACCGAACAGCTGCTGGTGCTGGAACCCCTGCTCGAACACGCGTGGCGGCGCCTGATGCGGCTGCACTTCCTGCGCGGCGACCGAGCCGCTGCGGTGGCCGCCTTCGAGCGCTGCGAACAGGTCTTGCGCGCGGAGCTCGGCCTGCGGCCCTCGCCCGAGACGCAGGCGCTGCTGGCCCGCGTCGAGGCCCTGGCAGAGCCGGTGCCGCCGGTGCCGGCGCCGGCACTGCCACCGTCCTTGCTGCGGCCGCCGCGGCGGGTGGGGCGGGTGGCCGAGTGGCAGCGGATGGGCCAGGCCTGGCAACAGGGCCGGGGCTGGGTGCTGGTGGGTGAGGCGGGCCTGGGCAAGACGCGGCTGCTGGCCGACCTGGCGGCCGCGCAGCCGGGCGTGCTGCTGGTGGCGGCGCTGCCCGGGGACACCACCGTGCCCTACGCGCTCTTGCTGCGCCTGCTGCAGCAGCTGGCCGCCCAGACCGATGCGGGTGCACTCTGGCCCGAAGGCCCGGCCCGCCAGGAGCTGGCCAGGCTGTTGCCCGAGCTGGGCCCGCCCCCCGCGGCCCCGGGGCTGGAGGTGCTGCTGCACGCGGCATTGCTGGCGGTGTTCAAGCGCGCGGCGCAGCGGGGCTGGGCCGCGGTGCTGGTCGACGACTTCCAGCATGCCGACGCGGCATCGGCGGCGGTGCTGCTTGCCGCCGCCCGCAACGGCGACGGCCTGCATTGGGGGCTGGCGCAGCGGCCGGGCGATGCAGCGCCGCCGGACGGCCTGCAGCGCATCACGCTGGGCCCGCTGGACGACGCCGCAGCGGCCGAGCTGATCGGCCTGCTGGACCTGCCCGAAGCCGGCATCACGCCGATTTCGGCGCGCCTGGTGCAGCACGCCGCCGGCAACCCCGGCTTCCTGCTTGAGACCCTGCGCCTGCTGCTGCTGGACCCCAGCGCCGCCAACGCCGCCAGCCTGCCCTTGCCCGCGCGCATGGAAGCCGCATTGTCCGGGCGCCTGGCCCGCTTGTCGGTGCCCGCGCTGGCCTTGTTGCGCGTCGCCGCCGTGGCCGATGGCGAAACAGCGCCCGAGCTGGTGGCCACCGTGCTGGGCCAACCGCTGCTGGCCCTGGCCGACGCCTGGCAGGAGGCCGAAGCCGCCCAGCTGCTGCGCAGCGATGGCCGCTTGCACGACGCCTTGCGGGCCGTCGTGCTGGCCGGCCTGCCGAAGGCGTTGCAGGCGCCGCTGCATGAACGGGTGGCCTTTGCGTTGCAGCAGCGGGGTGCCCCGGCGGCGGCGCTGGCGCGGCATTTTGTGGCCGCTGGCTTGCACGATGCCGCTGCCCGCAGCGCCCGCCAGGCGGCGGACGACGCGCTGCGTGTGGGCCGCCTCGGCGAGCGCCTGGCGTGGCTGGACCAGGCGGCCCAGGCCCACGATGCGGCTGGCCACGCGGCCGAAGCCTTCGAGGCCCGGCTGGCAGCCATCGACAGCCGGCGCGCGGTGGCCGGGCCGGACGCGGCGCTGGCGCAGGCCGATGCCCTGGCCGTCGCCGCCGTGCAACCGGGCCAGCGGGTGGCCCTGGCCCTGGCACGCGCCGAGGTGGCCTTGGGCGCCTACCGCCTGGCCGGGGCACGCGACGCGGCCGGGGCCGCGGCCCGTGAGGCGCCCGCTGGCAGCACCGAGGCCCTGCGCGCCGGGCTGCTGCTGGTGGCGGCCCGCGCCATGCTCGGCGAGGGCTCGGCGTTGCAGGCCGAGTTGCCGCCGCTGCAGGCGCGGCTGCAGGCCGAGTCGGCGCCGCTGCTGTGCGCGTCGTTGTGGAACCACTGGGCCGTGGTGCAGCACGCCATCGGCCGGCCGAAGGCCTGCGGCGACGCACTGCAGCGGCAGTGGCAGGCCGCCCAGGCCGCCGGCCACACCGCGCTGGCGGCTGATGCACAGTGCAGCCTGAGCGCCTTGCATGTGCAGATGGGCGACGTCGAAGCCGGCCTGGCGAGTGCCCGCGAGGCCGCCGCGCTGCAGCAGCGCATGGGAGACACCCAGGGCGCCCAGGTGAGCCGGGTGAACGAGGCCATCGCCCTGGTCGGCCTGGAGCGGCTGCTCGATGCCCTGGCCCTGCTGGACCCGTTGGCGGCCGGCCCCGAGCTCGGCGCCGATATCGTGGGCATCGCGCAGGAGCTGCGGGCCGAGATCTGGTGGCGCATCGGGCAGCCGGCACGTGCGCTGGCGGTGCTGGGGCCACCACCGGCCGACGATGCCCCGCTGCCGCGGCGCCTGAACCACGACGTGGTCACCGCCATGTGCCGCCAAAGCCTGGGGGAGTCTGACCGCGCCGTGCGGGCCTGGCAGCGGGTCCTGGCCGCGGCCGGCAACGCCCGAGGCGTGGGCGTTGCCCTGCGCGCACTGGCGCTGGCCAGCGTGGTGCTGCCGCCGGCCGATGCGTGTCGGCTGCTGGCGGACTTGCTGGTGCGCGCGGAAGAGGCGGGCGCGATGCCCGCGCAAGGGCTGGTCCGTCTTCGGCGGGCGGCCTGGACCTGGCGCGTGGGTGAACACGACGCCGCGCTGGAGGATCTGCGCTGGCTGCAGCAGCATGCGGACGCTGTGCGCCACCTCTACGTGCCCGGGGGCGAGTGGCGCGCGTTGTTGCACCGGGTGCTGGTGGCCACCGGCCGGCATGACGAAGCCCGCGCGTGGCAGCAGGCCGCCCGGCAGTGGGCGCGGGTGGTGGTGCAGGGCCAGCTGCCCCCAGGCGGCTGGCCGGCCTGGTGTGCCCACCCGGCCTACCAGCCCTTGTTCGGTGGCGGGCCGCTCGGCGGGCCCGCTGGCGATTGATCAGGGCAGCGTGGCCCCGCTGCGCGTGATCACCACCTGGTGCGAATACTCCGCGCGCGCCGGCCGCGCGATGCTGCCGTTGGCGATCACCCAATCGGCGAAGGTCTGCGTGTACAGCAGGTAGGTGTTCACGTAGCGGCCCGCCCGGTAGGCCACGCCCAGCGTGGTGCAGCCGTCCTGGCCGCTGGCGATGAAGTCGTTCGTCGCCACCACGTAGGTCCCCGTGGGGTTGATGGCACTCCAGGCGCCGGTGACACGGTCTTTCGCCTGCACGTTGCTGAAGCGGCTGCCCTTGGCCTGGCTCATGTCCAGGTCCCAGCGCAGGCCGGCGGCGTAGGGCAGCAGCGTGAAGGCCGTGTTCATGGTCAGCGTGCCGGCCGGCACGGGAATGCGCACCCCGCCCGCGTTCTGCAGCACGAAGTTCGCGCGTTTGCTGCCGGCCAGGAAGGCCTGCGCCACGGCCTGTGCCGCATCGCTGCCGCGTGCCAGCGTGTTGGCCGCCTCGCAGCCGGTCACACCGGCGCTGCGGTTGGTGCTTTCGCCCGGTACGCGCACCAGGCACAGGGCCTCGGTGGCGGTGCCGATGGTCTTGGCCTTCTCGGCCGCCACCTGGGTGGTGTAGCCCTGCAGGATGGCGGCGGCGCCGGCATCGGGCGTGGCCACCTTCACCGAGGGCACGGCCGCCAGCGTGCCGGTGAGCGCGGCCTTGGGCGCATCGGCCAGCGCCGCCCAGGCGCCGGTGCTGTCCTGGCGCTTGTAGTTGTCGCCGATCACCGTCGGGTAGCTGCCGGCCGAGCGGAGATCAGGCCCAGCACCAGGTGCTTGTACTCGGCCGCATCCATGTTGGCGCGCAGCTTGTCGGCGGTGGCCCGGAGTGTTTATTTGATGTCGTCCAGCATGCGCAAAGTGTTGCACAGCCGATTTCGAGGCCCGGCGTGGGGCCCGGCGACGCGACGCGCACCGCGCTGGTGGGTTGAACGGGTGGCTAACGCCGCAGATCACCGTGCCGAGGATCGCGATGATGCGCACGGATCACCAGCACCCGGATGTGATCGCCTGTCTGACGGTAGATCACGGCGTACGGGAAGTCCTGAAGTGGGTGCACGCGGCGACTGGCGTCTGCCGGCGTACCAATCAATGGCCGGGAACTGGACGAGCAGATCAACAACCCGCTCGAACTCCTTGAGGAAGCGATCAGCCAGCTTGGCGCCGCCTTCTTTGCGGTAGAAACGAGCTGCTTCGAGCAGGTCAAGCTCGGCGCCACGATGAAGGCTGTAGCTCAACCGAGGCTCGCGCGGATGCGAGCCAGGGCCTCAGGGCCAGGCACCAGAACCGATGGATCAGCATCGGCCTCTGCGTCGCGCTCGGCTGCCAGCTGGATCCATCGCGCATCTCGTTCACGGTCTGCGTCCAAGCTGCTGATGACCTGGTCAAGCAGGCGTGCCCGCTCCGCAGGCGGAAGCTGGAGGACTTGCTGCGCGAGGAGTTCAACAGGAACAGACATGGGCTTTCTCCGGGCGTCGAGCCCGTAGCTTGCCACACCGCAAGTCTTGAGGAGCAGTGGCGCGGCAGGGCGCTGTTTGACCCTGCGGCGCTCAGAACAAGAAGTACTTCTGCGCCATCGGCAACACCGTGGCCGGCGCGCAGGTGAGCAGTTGGCCGTCGGCGCGCACCGCATAGGTCTGCGCGTCGATCTCCATCACCGGCAGCAGCCCGTTGTGCACCATGTCGACCTTCTTCACGCTGCGGTTGCCGCGCACGGTGGCCACGGTCTTGCGCAGGCCCAGCCGGTCGGCCAGGCCCGAGGCTGCCGCGACGCCGCTCATGAAGGTGAGCGAGCCGCCCGCCAGCGCGCCACCGAAGCTGCCGAACATCGGCCGGTAGTGCACCGGCTGCGGCGTGGGGATGCTGGCGTTGGGGTCGCCCATCGCGGCCGCGGCGATGAAGCCGCCCTTCAGGATCAGGCTGGGCTTGACGCCGAAAAACGCCGGCTTCCACAGCACCAGGTCGGCCCACTTGCCCACTTCGATGCTGCCCACCTCGTGGGCGATGCCGTTGGCCAGCGCCGGGTTGATGGTGTACTTGGCGATGTAGCGCTTGACGCGGAAGTTGTCGTGGCGTGCTTTGTCCGGCGCCAGCGTGCCGCGCTGGGCCTTCATCTTGTGCGCCGTCTGCCAGGTGCGGATGATGACCTCGCCCACGCGGCCCATGGCCTGGCTGTCGCTGCTCATCATGCTGATGGCGCCCAGGTCGTGCA
>CAYTWU010000088.1:9679-12122 GCA_964442175.1 uncultured Rubrivivax sp. | reverse complement strand
GTTGACCCAGTCACCCTGCGCGTTGCCGGCCTGGTCGGTCTGCACCCAGAGGCGGCCGAAGTCGTCGAACCACAGGCCGTCGGGCGCGCCGTAGTCGGCGCTGCCGGCCGGATCGGCGACGATGTTGCCCTTGTAGTCGTTCGTGGGCTTGGCGGCCTTGGTGGTGGCCACGTCGCCGTTCTGCACGAACAGGTCCCAGGTGAAGGTGGTGGCCGTCACCGTCTTGCCGGCTTCGCGCCAGCGGATGATGTGGCCGTAGACGTTGTCTTCACGCGGGTTGGCCGCGTCCACCGGCGGGCGGGCCGAGCCGGCTGCCGTGCTGCCATCGGCGGCGTTGCTGGAGGGCGTGTTGGTGCCGCGGCGGTTGTTGTTGGTCAGCGTGCAATAGACCTCGACCTCGTCGAAGCCGTTGATGCGCGGGCGGGCGCCGGTCCACTCGGGGCGGTCCATCATGGTCGCGCCCACGGCGTCGGCGGCCATGCGGGTCTTGATCAGGATCTTGGCCTGCACCTCGGCATCGTCGGCACCGGTGAAGTTCGGGTTGTTGCGCAGCGCCACGCCGTCCACGCCAATGGTGTCGGGTGTCAGCGCGATCCACTGGCCCGTCAGGTCGGCGTTGAAGCGCGCCACGTACAGCGTGCCGGTGTCCAGCAGGTTGCGGTTCAACGCCGGGCGCTGGGCGTTGTACTTGCGCGCGGCCACGAACTTGTAGATGTACTCGTTGCGCTCGTCGTCGCCCATGTAGAAGGCGATGCGGCTGGCGGTGTCCACCACGTACTGCACGCTCTCGTGCTTGAAGCGGCCCAGCGCGGTGCGCTTGACCGGCGTGCTGGCCGGGTTGAAGGGGTCGATCTCGACCACCCAGCCGAACAGGTGCGGTTCGTTGGGGTTGGTGACCACGTCAAAACGCGGATCGGTTTCGTGCCAGCGGTAGCCAAAGCCCGAGGCGCTGATGCCGTAGCGGCGGTTCAGCTTGCCGATCTCGGTGCCGGTGCCGGTGTCCACCGCGCTGCGGCTGCCGAAGTTGCCGTTGAAGTTTTCTTCGCAGGTCAGGTAGGTGCCCCAGGGCGTGTAGCCGTTGGCGCAGTTGTTGATGGTGCCGTAGGCGACGCGGCCATCGCTGGTGTTGCCGGTGGGCGTGCTGCCGCTGTCGGCGATCGTGTATTCCACGGTCTTCATCAGCGCGTGGCCGGCGGCCGGGCCGGAGACGGTCATGAAGGTGTTCGACGTCAGGCGGCGGCCGTAACGCGAACCCTTGGCCACGGTCCAGTTGCCGCGGATCTTGCGGGCTTCGAGGATGGACACGCCATGCGCAGCTTGCGACTTGCGGGTCTTGGCGATGGTGTAGCCGTTGCCGACCTGGCCGTCGGGGAACAGGATGTCCTCGTGCGTGTACTCGTTGTTCACGCACAGGATGCCGCGGTCGCTGGACACGCTGCCGTCGCGGTTGGCGAACGGGAAGAAGTGCATGCCGTCGTTGTGCGCGCCGAACTGGAGCAGCTGCTGTGCAGCGGTCTCGGAGGCATCGCCGGCAAAGGCGGTGCCGCCGGGCGCGATGGGGTCGCCCCAGGCCACGAAGGCCTGCGCGGTGTAGCCGGTGGGCACGGTCACGCGGTCGGCCACCGGGGCGCGCGAGGCGGGCACGCTCTCGAAGCCAATGCCGGGGAAGCCCGGGCCCGGGGGCACGGGGGCGGCGTGCACGGTGCTGATCAGGCCGCCGAGCGTCAGGCCGCCGGCCGAGGCCAGGGCCACGCTGCCGACACCGCCCTGCACGAAGCGGCGACGGCTGGTGTTGACCTGGTCGATGACGTCCAGGATGGACGGTGCGGTGGACGTGCTCAGCGTCACGTCGTTGGTGGGGTGGGACTTGCCCTTCATGCTGGCTCCTGCTGGCGTTGATGCGTGAGGCGGCGCCTCAAACGAAGCACCGAACCCGCGCACTGTGGCCAGCGGCCGTGACAGGACTGTGACCCGCCCCCGCAGGTCAGGGGCCTTCAGGCCGCGAGTGACGCCGTCACCGCGTCGATGCGCGCCTTCAGGTCCGGCGTCAGCTTGTCCAGCAGCGCCAGCGCGCCCAGGTTGGCCTGCAGCTGGTCCACACGCGACGCGCCCATGATCACGCTGCTGACACGCGGGTTGCTGGCGGCCCAGGCCAGCGCCAGCTGGGCCAGCGTGCCGCCCAGTTCGTCGGCGATGGGCGCCAGCTGCGCGACGGCGGCGTTTTTCTTGGGGTCCGTCAGGCCCTCGCGCAAGAAGGCCATGCTCTCCAGCGCGCCACGGCTGCCGTCGGGCACGCCGGCCGCATACTTGCCGGTAAGCAGGCCCGAGGCCAGCGGGCTCCAGGTGGTCAGGCCCAGGCCGATGTCGTCGTACAGGCGCGCGTACTCCTGTTCCACACGCTTCCGGTGGAACAGGTGGTACTGCGGCTGCTCCATCACGGGCT
>CAYTWU010000088.1:0-9669 GCA_964442175.1 uncultured Rubrivivax sp. | reverse complement strand
CCAGCCGTGCCGGTCGGCGATGTCCCAGGCGGCGCGGATGTCGGCCGCGGGCCATTCGCTGGTGCCCCAGTACAGCGCCTTGCCCTGCACGATGAGGTCGTTCATCGCCCGCGCCGCTTCTTCCACCGGCGTGTGCGGGTCGGAGCGGTGGCAGTAGATCAGGTCGATGTGGTCCAGGCCAAAACGCTTCAGCGAGCCGTCCACGGCCTGCATCAGGTACTTGCGGTTCAGCGTGTCGCGCCGGTTGATGGCTTCGCCCTGGCGGTCCAGGCCCCAGAAATACTTGGACGAGACCACGTAGTTCAGGCGCGGCCAGCCCAGCTGCTTCAGGGCCGCGCCCATGATCTCCTCGCTGCGGCCACCGGCGTAGGCCTCGGCGTTGTCGAAGAAGTTGACGCCAGCGTCAAACGCGGCGGCCAGCATCTCGGCGGCCGACTTCACGTCGACCTGGTTGTGGTACGTGACCCAGGAGCCGAGCGAGAGCGCGCTGACGCGCAGCCCGGCCCGGCCGAGGCGGCGGTATTGCATGGAGAAACCTCGAAGCGGTGAAAACCGCCGAGCTTAGCGGGCCGCGCTGCTGCGCGCGCGGCGTGTCCGGCGGTAGCTCTGCGACAGCCCGCGGCGCAGCGCCAGGCCGCAGGCCAGCAGCGTGAACAGCGGCGGCCCGAAGCTCAGCATCGGGTCCACCGTCTCGTCGCCCCCCAGCACCAGGGCCAGGCTCACCAGCGCCAGCACGGCGGCCAGCAGGCCCACCAGGCTGGCCACGGCCACGAAGCTGTTGTGCCGCGCACGCTGCGAACGCGAGGTGCGGTGGGACATCACCGCCAGGGGCAGGGCGGGCAACAGCAGCAGCAGCTGCAAGGTGACAAGGATGGGGCTCATGACGATTGACAGCTTAGGGGGTTGACGCCCGGTCTTCATCCCGCGACCCCGGGGCTTGTGCGTGACGGCCTTCACGAACCGGCACCCCGGGTTCGCTCCAGGTCACGACACCGTCATGCCGGCGCCCGCCCGTTCGTCTTCGGGGCAGCGGCCACAATCCCGTCGCCGCCGAACGTTCCAGGAGAGACCCGATGTCGCAATACCTGCTGTTGTTGCACGAAACCCCGGCCGACTCGGCCCGCATCACCCCGGCCGAGATGCAGGAGATCATCCAGCGCCACCAGGCCTGGGCTGCAGAGCTGGCACAAAAAAGCCAGCTGGTCGGCGGCGAAAAGCTCACCGACGACGGCGGCCGCCACCTGCGCCTGGCCGATGGCCGGCCACTGGCCAGCGACGGCCCGTATGCCGAGGCCCACGACGTGATCGGCGGTTTCTATCTCGTGCAGGCCGAGGACGACCAGGCCGCCGAAGCCATTGCGGCGCGTTGCCCGCACCTGGAAGGCCGGCAATGGATCGAGCTGCGCCGGATCGAAGCGCTGGGCTGAACGCAGCCGCGCTCGCGGCGGCCACCGCCAGCCTGGGCCGCGAGCGCCGCCGCGTCGTCGCCCACCTGGCGCGCTCGCTCGGCCTGGCCCATCTGGCGCTGGCCGAAGACGCCGTGCAGACCGCCACGCTGCGCGCGTTGGAGCGCTGGCCGGTGGACGGCCTGCCCGACGCACCCGCGGCCTGGCTGTACCGCGTGGCCCGCCACGCTGCCATCGACCAGCTGCGCGTGGACGGCCGCCACCAGCCGCTGCCGGAAGACGATGACGTGGCCGAGGCCACGCTGCCCCCCACCCCGGCACCGGCCGGCCGGCTGGCGGGCGAGTTGGACGACGACGAGCTGGCCCTGCTGTTCGCCGCCTGCCACCCGGCGCTGCCGCCGGCCTCGCAGGTGGCGCTGGCATTGCGCACGCTGGGCGGCTTCGAGCTGGCCCCGCTGGCGCCGCTGCTGTTCACCACCGAGGCCGCGCTGGCGCAGCGCCTGGCCCGTGCGCGCACCCTGCTGGCCGGCCAGCGCCTGGCCGTGCCCGCGGGCCACGAGCTGCCGCCGCGCCGCGAAGCCGTGCTCACCACGCTGGCGCTGATGGTCCTCCACGGTCAGCTGGCCAGCGGCCGGCAGGGCGACCTGCCCGCCGCGCACGAGGCCATGGCGCCTTGCTGGGAGGCCGTGCGCCTGGCCCGCGCCGTGGCCGCACACCCGGCCACCGCCAGCCCCGAGGCCGACGCGCTGGCCGCCCTGCTGCTGCTGCACGGTGCACGGCTCACGGGCCGCATCGACCACCATGGCGACATCGTGCCGCTGGCCGGCCAGCCGCGCGACCGCTGGGACGCCGGCCTGTTGCGCCTGGGCTTTGTGCACCTGCAGGCCTCGCAGCGTGGCGACCGGCTCACGCGCTGGCACCTGCAGGCCGGCATCGCCGGGGAACACGCGCTGGCGCCCGACCACGCCGGCACCAATTGGCCGGCCATCGTGGGCTACTACGCGCAGCTGGTGGCGCTGGACGATTCGGCTGGCCCGCGCCTGGGCCAGGCCATCGCGTTGGCGGAAGCAGGCGCGGCCGACGACGCCCGTGAACGCCTGCTGGTGCTGCTGCCGCAGGTGCCGGCCGCGCTGCAGGCGCACACGCTGGCCGCACTGGCCCGCGCGTGCGAGCGGGCGGGTGACGCGGCCGAAGCCGCGCGCTGGCGCGCACAGGCCATCGCCGCCGCGCCGCACCCGGCTGATGCACGAATGATGGCGCGGATGTTGGCCCGGGCCGGCTCCTTATGATGCGCCGATGAACCCCCGCATCGCGATCATCGGCGCCGGCCCGGCCGGGCTGGCGCTGGCCCTGCACGCGGCGCGCACGCTGCCGCAGGCCGAGCTGAGCCTTTTCGACGCGCGCCCGCTGAGCCGCGAGGTGGCCGGCGACCCGCGCACGCTGGCGCTGGCCCTGGGCAGCGTGCAGTGGCTGCAGCAGCTGGGCACCTGGCCGGCACACGCCGCAGCGGCCATCACCGGTGTGCACGTGTCGCAGGTGCCACCGTCCTTCGGCGCCGCGGCGGTGCAGATCAGCGCCGCTGAACAAGGCGTGGCACAGCTGGGCGCGGTGCTGCCCTATGGCGCGCTGGTGGCGCCGATGCAGGCCGCCTGGCTGGCTGCCGCCGAGGCCGCGCCGCAGCGCCTGCGCACACGCTTCGGCACCCCGGTGACGGCACTGAAACCGGTGCCCGGCGGTGTGGAGCTGGACGCCGGGATCAACGAACACTTCGACCTTGCCGTGGTGGCCGAAGGTGGCGTGTTTGCCGACCAGGCGCGCAAGGCTGTCACGCACGACTACGCGCAGACCGCCTGGGTCGGCAGCGTCACGCTGGCCGGTGCCACGCCCGGCCTGGCCTTCGAGCGCTTCACGCGCCAGGGCCCGGCGGCGCTGCTGCCGCTGCCCCCGGCGGCCGACGGCACGGCCCGTGCGGCCCTGGTCTGGTGTGTGGCCAGCGGCGACGACCCGGTGCGCGGCCTGGACGACACCCAACGCCTGGCGCTGCTGAACACCGTGTTCCCGCGCGAGGCCGGCCGGCTGCTGAGCCTGTCACCGCTGAAGGCTTTTGCGCTGGGCCTGAACGCCGAACGCACGCTGGTGGACGGCCGCACGGTCAGGATCGGCAACGCCGCCCAGACCCTGCACCCGGTGGCCGGTCAGGGCCTGAACCTGGGCCTGCGCGACGCGCACCAATTGGTTGAAGCGCTGCGCTTCAACACCGACATCGACGCTGCGCTGCGGCGCGTGGAATGGGCCCGTGCGCCCGACCGCTGGGCCATGATCGCCGCCACCGATTTCCTGGCGCGCAGCTTCACCTGGCGGCTGCCGGGCGCCGCGGCGCTCCGCGGCGCGGGGCTGGCGGCGCTGCAGCGGTTTGCGCCAGGCAAGGCGCTGCTGGCGCGGCGCATGATGTTCGGCGGGCGGTGATAGCCTCAGCACCATGAGACTCCTCACCCGCTGGTTGTTGCTCGCCGCCGCCTTGTTGCTGGTGGCCTATGTCTACCCTGGTGTTGCCGTCACCGGTTTTGGCGCCGCGCTGTTGGCCGCCTTCGTGTTGGGCCTGCTCAACACCCTGGTGCGGCCGGTGCTGGTGCTGCTGACCCTGCCGGTGACGATCCTGACCCTGGGGCTGTTCCTGTTTGTCATCAACGCCGCGACCTTCTGGATGGCCGCGCGTGTGCTGGACGGTTTTGCCGTCAACGGCTTTGGCGCGGCGCTGATCGGCTCGTTGATCTACAGCGTGCTCGGCATCGTGATCGACCGCGTGGTCGAAGGGCTGTTCAGCGGCAAGGGCGACTGACGCTCACCACCTCTACAGCCGCCGGTGCCGCAGCGCCGGCAAGCGCCCACGTACATCGGCCAGCCGCGCCGGGTCCACGTCGGCCAGCACGACGCCCTCGCCTTCGGGCAGCTCGGCGATCACCTCGCCCCAGGGGTCCACCACCAGGCTGTGGCCCCAGGTGCGGCGGCCGGTGGCGTGCTGGCCTCCTTGCGCGGCGGCGATCACGTAACACTGGTTTTCCACCGCGCGGGCGCGCAGCAGCAGGTGCCAGTGCGCGCGGCCGGTGGGCACGGTGAAGGCCGAGGGCACGCACAGCAGGTCGCAAGGCGGCACCATCAGCGCGCGGTACAGCTCGGGGAAGCGCAGGTCGTAACAGACCGACAGGCCCACGCGCAGTGCGCCGGCCTGCAGCGCCACCGGCGTGGCGCCGGGGCGCAGCACACGGCCTTCGTCGTAGCGCTCTTCGCCCTGCTCGAAGCTGAACAGGTGCATCTTGTCGTAGCGCGCCGCCAGCGAGCCGTCGGGCGCCCAGGTGGTGCAGGTGTTGAAGGCGCGTGCCGGGTCGCCGGTCTGCATCGGCAGCGTGCCGCCGACGATCCACAGGCCGTGGCGCTGCGCGGCTTGCGCCAGGCAGCGCTGGATCGGGCCGTCCCCTGGCTTTTCAGCGACCGCGAGCTTGTCGGTGTCCTTCCAGCCCATCAGACAGAAGTACTCCGGCAGCACGGCGAGTTGCGCACCCTGGGCGGCGGCCTCGGCCAGCAGGCGCTCGGCCGTGGCCAGGTTGGTGGCCACGTCGGGGCCGGAGACCATCTGCAGCGCGGCGATGCGGGTGACGGGTTCGTTCATGGGGTTCTCTGGGTGGCGGGTGCCGATGCGGCCGATGCGGACGTGGCGGCCACGCGGTCGATGCGCTCCACACGCGGGTCGCCCCAGGGCCCGGTGACGTGGAACTCGCGCGTGGCGGCGGCCGTCATCGGCTCGCGCAGCAGCAGCTGCGCCACGAAGGCGCCCAGGCCCACGGCCGGGTTCAGCGCCACCCAGGCCAGGCTGGCGGTGGTGGTGTTCAGCTCGGGCACGGCGACGATGCGCAGGTCCTGCGTTTCCTGCTGCAGGTCGGCGCTGCCTTCGATCAGCACCGCGGCCTGCAGGCCCAGCACGCGCAGGTTGCCGGTGCGGGCCACGCCGCCGGCCAGCGTCACCTCGCCGGCGATGGTGTCGAACACCATGCCCTGCTGGAACACGTCGCGGAAGTCCAGCAGCAAGCGGCGCGGCAACGCCTGCAGGCTGAGCACACCAAAGAGCCTGGCCGCCCCCGGCTCGGCGTTCAGGAAGCGGCCCTCGCCCAGCGCCACGCCGAAGCGCCCGCGCAGGGCCGCCAGGTCCGGCGACAGTGGCGAGCCGGGCCAGGAGAGCTCACCTTCGATGCGGCCCTTGCCGCCTTGCACGGCCTTGCCGGCGCCCATGCGTTCGAAGAACTTGCCGCTGTCGGCCAGCGCCAGGTCGAACGCCAGGCTGGTGCGCTGCCCGGCCGACCACAGGCCCCGCGCGATCAGCGTGGCGTCGGGCGTGGCGAGCTTCAGCCTGTCCAGCTGCCACTCGCGCACACCGCTGCGTGCGAGGCGGTTTTCGGCCTCGATCTCCAGCCGGCCCAGGGCCTTGGCGCGCCAATGAAAGTCGTCCACCACCAGCTGCAGCGCCGGCACGCTGGCCGGCACCTGGGTGATGAGGTCTTCCACCGCGCCGGCTTCGTGCGCCGGGATCGTCAGGCGGCCCAGGTGGGCGCTGAGACGGCCCGGGGCGCTGCCGTCGCGCGGCTGGCGCCATTCGATCCAGCCCTCGCCCTGGTCGGCTTCCAACTGCGCACGCCAGCTGGTGTCGGCCACACCGGGCCGCCGCGTCAGCGCCAGCGTGACATCGGCGATGCGGCGCCCGCCAGCGGCCAGCTCCCCAGTCCGCAGCTGCAACTGGGTGGGCCACCAATCGGAGCCGGCGGACGCTCCACCCGCTGCCAGCGCGCGCCACGGGTCCAGGTCCAGGCGCGGCAGGCGCAGCTGCGCGGTGACGCCGCCGTCGGGCAGCGCGGGCGCGGCCACGCCAACGCCCAAGGCGCCGCGCAGCACCTTCAGGCTGTCGCCCGCGCCCTGGTGTTCGTAACGCGCGTGCAGCACCTCGCCCAGGTCGAGCTGCAGGCTGTCGGTGTCGGGCTTGCCGGCCACGCCGCCGGTCTGCAGGCGCAGCGGCCAGGTGGCGGCCGCGGGTTTGGCCAGCGGGGCGGGCAGGTCCAGCGCCAGGCCGGTGAGCGGGCTGCTCACCAGCAGCTCGGGGCGGCCCTGCACAAAGGCCAGCTGCGCGCGGTAGGGCGCCTGGCCACGCAGGCGCGGGTTGTCGCCGGGTGTGCCCAGCGCGGCCAGCGCCGGCAGGTCGCCCGCGCGCAGCAAACCTTCGGCCGTGGCCTGGCCCTGCGCTGTGAAGCGCAGGCTGCCATCGGCTTGCGTGCCGCCTTCGATCAGCGTCTCGCCGCCCAGCGCCCGCGCGCGCACGCCGGCCACCGTGACGCTGCGGTGCGTGAAGTCCACCCGCCCACGGGCCTGGGCCAGCAGCGGCGTGCCGGGCTGCAGCCGCACGTCGTTGCCCAGCAGCTGCACGCTGCCACGCACGGTGGTGCGATCGGGCTCGGCCAGCGGGATGGCCAGCGCCAGCGCCAGCTCGGCCGGGCCGGCGAGCGTGGCGGGGCGCAGCACGCCGCTGGTCCAGTCGCCCACCGGCGTGGTGTTGACGAAGCGCAGCAGGTCGGCTGCCGCCCCGCGGGCCTGGCCTTCCAGCGCCAGCACCGGCTGGTGCACCAGGTCGGCCACGCCGCCATTCACGCCGCGCAGCGCCACGCCGTCGATGACCGCACGGGCATCGCGGATCTGCATCGCGCCGCGGTCGAAGGCCAGCGTGCCGGCCACCGCCGTCATGACCGGCCAGGGCGAGGTCCAGCCCGGCTCGCTGGGCAGGTAGGCGTAGCGCAGGTCCTGCACCTGCAGCCCGATGCGGAAGGTGCCGGGGCCGCCATCGATGAAGGGGAAGCGCCAGAGGTCGCCCTGCACCGCCAGTTCACCGCCGGTGATGCGGCCCGGGCCGACGGCGCGCGCCACGTACTGCCGCGCCTCGGCCGGCACGCCGATGGGCAGGTAGCGGGCGGCGCGCGCTGGCTGACCCCCAAGGACTTTGCCTTTCAGGTCCAGCAGACCGGGCCAGCGCTGGCCGGTGCCCAGGCCTTCGCCGGGGCCGGTGCGCCAACTGCCGCTGAGCTGGGCACGCAGGTCGGCGTTGCTGAGCTGCGCGTCCTTGACGTTCAGCGTCCAGGTGGGCAGCGCGCCATTGCGGCCCGGTGTCACCCGCCAGCTGAGCTGGGCGCTCAGCGTGTCCAGCGGAATCAGCGGGTCCTCGAACACGCCAGGGAAGACCAGGTGCCCGGCTTGCACCGAGAGCCGGGCCTGCCCACCTTGTTCGCCGGCTTCGATTTCGAGCGCAGCACCGCTCACGCCGGGTCGGCCCGCGGTCTGCGGCAGGCCCCAGGCCGGCGGGCCGGGCGGACCGGCCGCCAGCGCCAGGCCGGTGGCGCGGGCCTTGGCGCGGTAGCGCTGCGGCGCGTCGGTCGGGCCCGTCCATTCCAGCGCCACAGCCTGCAGCTCGCCTTGCGGCGCCAGGTCGGCCAGCGCCTGGTGCAGCGTCAAGGGCAGCGGCAGGCGGGCCGCCAGACGGGCCAGCGGCGCCAGCGCCAGGCGGTCGGCACTGAAGCGGCCACCGGTCCAGGCAGCGGTGGGCGCGGCGGAGGGCGGTGCGGAAGGCGCTTTGGGGTCCCGCTGCAGCGACAGGCGCAGCGTGGACGGCGCCCAGGGCACCGCGTCGTCGGTGGTGAAGCCCAGTTGTTCGATGGCCAGGTCCAGGCCGTCGGCGCGGCGCGTGGCGGCCAGGCGGCCGCGCAGGTCCTGCAGCACCAGCGGCGGCAGGTCGGACGCCAGCCGCAGCGCGACCGCCTGCAGCGCCAGATCGGCCGTGGCCTGCACCCAGGCACCGTCGGCGTGTTCGAACCAGCCACGCAACGCGCCGCGGCCCTGGTCCAGCGCAAACGGCAGGTCCACGTGGCGGCGCAGCTGCGAGACGTCGACCTGCGGCAGCTCGGCGTACAGGCTGCCGCGCCAGCGGGCGAAGTCAGCCGCACGGGCGGCGAGCGGCTGCGTGAAATCTCCGCGTAGCGCCAGGCGCTGGCCCCAGTCGGCCGGCGGTGTGGCGTCCAGCCGCACACGGTGGCGGCGCGCGCCGTTGCGCAGCACCAGGTCCACGTCGGACAGCGTCAGCGGCGGCGCCGCGCGCTGTTCGTCCGTCCAACGCAGCGTGCCGCGCCGGATCACGAACTCGTGCTGCTCGAAGAACCAGTCCAGCGCCGCCGGGTCGGCCGGCTCGCTGCCGGTGTCCAGGTCCAGCCCGGCCACGCTGATGCGGCCGTCGGCATGGCGGCGCACGTCAAGCTGCACACCGTCGAGGTGAAGCTGTGCAAAGCGCAGCTCCAAGGCCAGCAGCGAGGCCGGCGACAGTGCCGCCGAGACGCGACCGAGCTGCAGCGCCACCGCGCCGCGGCGGTCGAGCACACGCACATCGTCCAGCTCGAAGGCCGGGATCCAGCTGCCACTGCGCACGCGCACGGCACCGATCTGCACCGGCGTGCCCATGGCCGCGCCCACCCGCTGGGCGATCTGGGGGCGCCAATCGTCCAGACGCGGCAGAATCCCCCAATGCAGCGTCAACCACGCGATGAGCAGCAGACTCCACACCATGAGCACGGCGCCCGCGGCCCAGCGCGCCGATGTCCACAGCCCACGCCCGATGCGCGCCCGGGTGGTCGACCGGTTGGCCTCAGGGTCGGAGATCGGTGAAGACATGCACAGAGATCAAGAAGCAGCACGCTGCCAGGCGCAGCACGGCGCCAGCAGAGGGGCCCGCCCGGGCGAGACCCCGGGCCACCGGGCAATCTAGCACAGGGCCTGCCACACACCCATGGGCCCGGACCTGATCACCGCACGCGCCGAACACAGCCGCTACGTGCAGCGCATCCGCCGGCGGTATGCCGCCGAGCTGGCGCTGTTGCCGCCCGGCGCACCTGATGCCGCCGCGATCGATGCGCTCATCCAGCGCCTGCAGGATGCCGGCCGCGCGCCGCCCTCGGCCTTGCGCGTGGCGCGCCAGCTGGTGATGGAGCGCCTGGCCACGCTGGACGTCGAGCAGGCCGCGCCGCTGGACACCGTGACCCACACGATGACCTGGCTGGCCGAGGTGACGCTGGAGCGTGCACTTGCCCGGGCCCGCGCCGACACCAGCGCGCGCCACGGCGAGCCCCGCGACGCCGCCGGCCAGGCTATCGACTTCTGGGTCGTCGGCATGGGCAAGCTGGGCGCG
>CAYTWU010000087.1:0-12146 GCA_964442175.1 uncultured Rubrivivax sp. | reverse complement strand
GATCTGCACCGGCACCGGCAGCGCGCCGATGCGTGCGATGACGGAGTGGCGGCGCCGTCTGCGTCAG
This sequence comes from uncultured Rubrivivax sp., assembly GCA_964442175.1. Lineage (GTDB taxonomy): Bacteria > Pseudomonadota > Gammaproteobacteria > Burkholderiales > Burkholderiaceae_C > Rubrivivax. Next base: position 12,079 of record CAYTWU010000087.1, on the reverse strand, counting down.
ACCGGCAAGTTCGAGGGCGGCAAGCTGATGCTGTTCTTCGGCGCGCGCACGCCGCAGGAGCTGCCCTACTTCGGCCCGCTGCAAAGCCTGCCCAAGGACTTCATCGACATCAACCTGGCGTTTTCGCGCCAGCCCGGCCAGCCCAAACGTTACGTGCAGGACCTGATGCGCGAGCGCGGCCCCGAGCTCGTGGCGCTGCTGCAGGACCCGAACACCGCGGTCTACGTCTGCGGCCTGAAGGCGATGGAAGAGGGCGTGCTGCTGGCGCTGCGTGATGCGGTGACGGCGTCCGGCGCGTCATGGGATACGCTCGCGGCCGCCCTCAAGACCGAAGGGCGTCTGCACCTGGAGACCTACTGACGTGATCATTGACCGCAACGCCCCCGTGCTCGTCGTCGGTGCCGGCATCATGGGCGCCGGCATCGCGCAGACCGCGGCGCAGGCCGGCCACCCGGTGTTCCTGTTCGACATGCGCGAGGGCGCGGCGGCGGCGGCGCGCGACAAGCTCGGCAGCACGCTGCAAGGCCTGGTGGCCAAGGGCAGGCTCGCGGCCGATGCCGCCGAGGCCACGCTGGCACGCATCACGCCGGTGGCCACGTTGGCCGAGGCAGGCTCGGCCGCGCTGGTGGTGGAGGCCATCGTCGAGAACCTGGAGGCCAAGCGCGGCCTGTTCCGCGAGCTCGAAGGCCTGCTGGCCGAGACGGCCGTGCTGGCCACCAACACCTCGTCGATCTCCGTCACGGCCATCGGCAACGGGCTGAAGCGCCCGGGCCAGCTGGTGGGCATGCACTTTTTCAACCCCGTGCCGCTGATGAAGCTGGTCGAGGTGGTGTCCGGCCTGGCCACCGAGCCGGCCGTGGCCGAGGCCATCTTTGCGCTGTCGCAGGCCTGGGGCAAGACCCCGGTGCACACGCGCTCGACCCCGGGTTTCATCGTCAACCGCATCGCGCGGCCGTATTACGCCGAGACGCTGCAGCTGTTGCTGGAGCAGGCCGCCGAGCCGGCCGTGCTGGACGCCTGCCTGCGCGCCGCCGGCTTCCGCATGGGGCCTTGCGAGCTGATGGACCTGATCGGCCATGACACCAACTTCGCGGTCACGAACTCGGTCTACGACGCCAACTTCCAGGACAAACGTTTTGTGCCCTCGCTGCTGCAGCGCGAGATGGTCGATGGCGGCTTGCTGGGCCGCAAGAGCGGCCGCGGCTTCTACCGCTACCCCGAGGGTGCACCCGCGCTGCCGGCCTTCGAACCGGCCGAGCCGCCCGACGGCCGCAGCATCGTGCTGCATGGGCGCGGCCCGGTGGCCGAGCGGCTGCAGACGGCGATGGCACACCGCACGGTCGTCGTGCAGCGCCACAGCGACTGGACAGGCTTCGAGGTGGACGGTGCGCAGCTGCGCCTGACCGATGGCCGCACGGCCACCTCGCTGGGGGCCGAGGTCGCGGTGTTCGACCTGCCGATCCAGCACGAGCCGGGTCAGCCGCTGGCCTACGCGCTGTCGACGCGCGCCAGCGAAGCCTGGGCGGCGGCCGCACCGCAGTGGCTGCGGGCCGCCGGCTTCCACGCGCAGCGCATCGCCGATGCCCCGGGCCTGGTGGTGGCGCGCACGATCGCCATGCTGATCAACGAGGCCAGCGACGCCGTGCACCAGGGCGTGTGCAGCGAAGCCGGCGCCGATGCGGCGATGAAACTCGGCGTCAACTACCCGGCCGGGCCCTTCGAGTGGCTGGCGCGCTGGGACGCCGCTGCCGTGGTGCAACTGCTGGACGCGCTGGACGCCCACCACCGCGGCGAGCGCTACCGCGCCAGCCCGGGGCTGCTGCGCCGGCTCTGAAGGGCGAGCGACACCCCCCCGATTCGTGGGGGTTGTCTGCGGCGGGGCATGGCGCATGCTTGCTGGACCGCACCCAAATCCGGGAGTCCGCCATGAAGAACCCTGTCGCAGCCCTGCTGCTGGCCGCTGGTTGTGGCCTGGCGCAGGCCAGCATCCTGGTGGCCAGCCCCTTCGACAACGACCACGAAGGCTGGACTGCGCTCAACGGGATCAATGCCCGCAGCTGGGAGCCCTTCGGTGGACAGCGCGGCGGTTACATCCAGGCCCGTGACGACGGCAGCGGCACCGTCTGGCTCTTCGAGGCCTCGGCCGCCTACCACGGCGACAAGACGGCAGCCTTGGGCGGCAACCTGAGCTTCTGGCTGCGGACCAACACACTGGCCGCGCCCATGGACAACGACTGGGCCGATGTCCGCATCGGCGGCGGCGGCCTCATCCTGGCGTTTGATGCGCGCCGCTCACCCGGTCTGGACTGGACGTACTACAGCATCGACCTGAAGCCCGGCCGTTGGCGCCTGGGCGACGTGGACGGCCCCTTGGCCACCGCGGCCGATTTCGCCACCGTCTTTGCCAACATCGAGCACCTGCAGATCCGCGGCGAGTACAGCGCCCGCTGGGACATCGGCGGGCTGGACAGCGTCGTGCTGTCGGCCGTGCCCGAGCCCCACGCCGGCTGGCTGGCGGCGTTGGGTCTGGCCGCCGTGCTGTGGAGGCGCCGGCCGCCGGTCTGAGTGCCCATGGTGCACACTCCGGCCCCATCGTGGTGCCGGAGTGGCTTGTGGGTCCCTTGCAAGGCTTGAACGTGGTGGAGATCGCCAGCATCGGGCCCGGCCCGATGTGCGGCATGTTGCTGGCCGATCTGGGCGCCGACGTGGTGCGCATCGACCGGCTGGAGGCCAGCGGCCTGGGCGTGCCGATGGCGCCGAAGTTCGACGTCAACGCGCGCAGCCGGCGCTCCGTGGCGCTGGACCTGAAACAACCTGCCGGCGTGGCCGCGGCCTTGCGCCTGGTCGACCGTGCCGACGTGCTGATCGAAGGTTTCCGCCCCGGCGTGGCCGAGCGCCTGGGCCTGGGCCCGGACACCTGCCACACCCGCAACCCCGGCCTGGTCTACGGCCGCATGACGGGATTCGGCCAGACCGGCCCGCTGGCCCCGGCTGCGGGCCATGACCTGAACTACATCGCGCTGACCGGCGTGCTGCATGCCATCGGCCCGGCCGAGCAGCCCGTGCCGCCGCTGAACCTGGTGGGCGACTACGGCGGCGGTGCGCTCTACCTGGCCTTTGGTGTGCTCGCGGCGCTGTTCGAGCGCCAGCGCTCCGGCCGCGGCCAGGTGGTGGATGCGGCGATGGTGGACGGCGCCGCGTCGCTGGCCAGCATCTTCCACGGCCTGCAAGCCGGCGGGCTGTGGAACGATCAACAGCGCGCCAGCAACCTGCTGGACGGCGGCGCGCCGTTTTATGCCACCTACCTGTGCGCCGACGGCCGCCACCTGGCCGTGGCCGCGCTGGAGCCCAAGTTTTTTGCCGAGCTGGCCCAGCGCCTGGGCCTGGAGCGTCGCTTCGTCGAACGCCAGTACGACCGCCGGCTCTGGCCCGAGCTGCGCGTGGCCATCGCCACCGTGCTGCTGAGCCAACCGCGCGACGCGTGGGCCGAGGTGTTTGGCACCGGCGATGCCTGCGTGGCCCCGGTGCTGAGCTTCGCCGAAGCCGCAAGCCACCCGCACGCGGTGGCGCGCGGCGCCTACGTGGACGTGGGCGGTGTCACGCAGCCGGGCCCGGCGCCGCGTTTTTCGCGCAGTGTGCCCGGCCAGCCACGGCCCGCGCCCGCGCTGGGCGCGGACACGGCAGTGGTGCTGGCCGAAGCCGGCTTCAGCGCCGACGAGATCAGCGCCTTGCTGGCGACCGGGGCCGCGAAATGAGCGCCCTGCACCACACGCCTGCCGATGCACGCCTGGCCGCATCGCTGATGTTGTTGCGCGACGCGGCCGAGCCCGGCGCCGGCCTGGAGGTGCTGATGCTGCGCCGCGCCGAGCGCGACGGTGACCTGCGCAGCGGCGCCTGTGTCTTTCCCGGCGGTGTGCTGGAGGCTGCGGACGCGGCCGCCGCGCCCTGGTGCCTGGGCCCGGACGACGCCACCTTCAGCGCCCGCTTGGGCTTGCCGACCGGCGGCCTGGCCTATGCCGTGGCCGCGGTGCGCGAGAGTTTCGAGGAAGTGGGCCTGCTGCTGGCCTGCCGGCCTGACGGCAGCACGCCGGACCTGGCGCCGCTGGCCGCCGAGCTGGCCCCCTGGCGCCTGCGCCTGCACCGCGGCGAGGCCAGCCTGGGCGAGCTGTGCCAGGCCTTTCACCTGCGGCTGGACCTGCGCGGCCTGCACTACTTCAGCCACTGGCTCACGCCACCCGGCGTGCCCAAACGCTTCGACACACGCTTTTTCACCGCGCTCGCGCCCGCCGGCCAGGTGGCCGACCCCGACCGCAGCGAAGCCGTGGAGCTGATGTGGGCCCGCCCGGCCGAGGCGCTGGCCAAGGGCAGCGGCTACAAGCTGCTGCCGGTGACACGCACCACGCTGCAGGAACTGCAGCGCCAGCCCGGCGCGGCCGCCGCGCATGCCGAGGCCGCCACCCGGCGCGACATCGGCCTGACCATGCCGCGCCGCGGCGCCACGCGCCAGGGCCCACGCATCGTGCTGCCCTGGGAACCGGGTTATGCCGAGCTGGCCCGGCTGGACCCGGACGGCCACCACGGCGCCAGCGCCGAGATCGTGCCAGGCGTGGCGGTGCGGCTGTCGCCGCGCATCACGCGCATCACGGCGCCCAACGCCGGCATGATGACCGGCCCGGGCACCAACAGCTACCTGGTCGGCGCGCCCGAGGCCGGGCCGCTGGTGCTGATCGACCCCGGCCCGGAGGACCCGCAGCACCGCGCCACGATCCTGGCCGCCGCGCCGCGGACCATCACGCACGTGTTCACCACGCACACACACGGCGACCACTCGCCCGGCGCCGCCGGCCTGGCCGCGGCCACCGGCGCGGTGGTCTGGGGCCGGCGCGCGCCGCCGCAGGCGGGGCAGGACCATGCCTTCGCACCCGACCATGAGCCCATGGACGGCGAGACGCTGGCGCTGGGCGACGGCACGGTGCTGCGCGCCGTGCACACGCCCGGCCACGCGTCCAACCACCTGTGCTGGTGGCTGCCCGAGGAGAAGACGCTGTTCACCGGCGACCACGTGATGCAGGGCTCCACGGTGGTCATCAACCCGCCCGACGGCGACATGGTGGCCTACCTGCAGGCGCTTGAAGGGCTGCTGGCGCTGGACCTGGACTGGCTGGCCCCGGGCCATGGCTTCCTGGTGGACCAGCCGCACGCCGTGGTGCGGGCGCTGATCGCCCACCGGCTCAAGCGCGAGGCCAAGGTGCTGGCCGCCTTGCAGGCCGCCGGCCCGGCGAACGTGACGGCCCTGGTGCCCGTGGCCTACGACGACACGCCCGCCGGCCTGCACCCGGTGGCGCAGCGCTCGCTGCTGGCCCACCTGCTCAAGCTGCAGGCCGAGGGCCGGGCGGCTGAAGCCGCAGGGGCCTGGTCAGCCGTCTGATCCGGTTTGCCAGACGCCATCGATCAGCCGCTGGTGCGGGCGGAACTGGGTCTTGTAGGCCATCTTGGGGCTCTGTGCGATCCAGTAGCCCAGGTAGACATGCGGCAGCTTGAGCTGGCGTGTCTGCTCCACCTGCCACAGCACGCTGTAGGTGCCGTAGCTGGCGTCGTCGTCGGGTTCGTAGAAGGTGTAGACGGCGGAGATGCCGTCGTTCAGCACGTCGATGATGGACACCATCTTCAGCGCGCCGACGCTGCCGTCGGTGGTCGGCTCGCGGAACTCCACCAGGCGCGAGTTGACGCGGCTGTGCAGCAGGAACTGCGTGTACTGGTCCACGCTGTCCTGGTCCATGCCACCGCCGGCGTGGCGGCCGCTCTGGTAGCGCAGGTAGAGCTGGTAGTGCTCGGGCACAAAACACAGGCGCAGCACGCGTGATTTCAGGTGCTGGTGCGCCTTCCAGGCGCGGCGCTGGCTGCGGCTGGGCTGGAAACCGGCCACCGGCAGGCGCAGCGGCACGCAGGCGCGGCAGCCGTCGCAATAGGGCCGGTAGGTGAACATGCCGCTGCGGCGGAACCCATTGGCCACCAGGCCGGAATAGGCATCGGCGTGGATCAGGTGGCTGGGCGTGGCCACCTGCGAGCGCGCCTGGCGGTCCGGCAGGTAGCTGCAGGGGTAGGGCGCCGTCGCATAAAACTGCAGCGACGCGAGCGGCAGTTCCTTCGGATACGTCACGCGGGGTCTTCCGGGCGGGCCATGGCGCCAGGCGACAAGCGAGGATCGAGCCAGGCCCAATGCGCGGGATCATAGGTCCAGTCCCGGATGTCCGGCCCCCCCAGGGCCAGGGTGACCTCGGCCAGGAACTGCGTGCGCGGCACCGTGCGCGCGCCCAGGGACGCCAGGTGGCCGGTGTGCTGCTGGCAGTCGATGGTCGCCACGCCGCGCGCGCGGCAGGCAGCCACCAGGGCCGCCAGCGCCAGCTTGGAGGCATCGGTGCGGTGCGAAAACATCGATTCGCCGAACACCATGCGCCCCAGGCTGACGAAGTACAGGCCGCCCACCAGTTGCCCGTCCACCCGCGTCTCGACGCTGTGCGTGCGCCCCAGCCGGTGCCAGGCGCTGTAGGCCTGCACCATGTCGGGCACGATCCAGGTGCCGTCCTGGCCCTCGCGCGGGGTGCTGGCGCAGGCCTGCATCACGGCGGGGAAGTCCCGGTCGAAGACGATCTCGCAGCCGGGCGTGCGCAAAAAGGCCTGCAGCGTCTTGCGCAGCGAGCGCTGCAGCTTGAAGGCGCCCACCGGCAGCACCATGCGCGGGTCGGGGCTCCACCACAGCACCGGCTGGCCGGGCCCGAACCAGGGAAACAGCCCTTGCCGGTAGGCTTCTTCCAGCCGCGCCGGGTGCAGGCGGCCGCCGGCGGCCACCAGGCCGGCCAGTTCTTCGACGACGCTGCCGGGGGCCGGCAGCGGGGTCTGCTCGTCGATCCAGTGGACCACGACGGGGCTCAGCGCCGCTTCATTCAGCGCCGCCCCAGCGTGCGCCAAAGGAAGCTGAACTCCAGCGCCGACATGTCGGCCCGCTGCCCGTTGTCGGCCGCGCCGCCGTGGCCACCTTCGATGTTTTCGTAGTACAGCGGGCTGTAACCGAACTCGATCAGGCGGGCCGCCATCTTGCGCGCGTGGCCGGGGTGCACGCGGTCGTCGCGTGTGCTGGTGATCAGCAGCAGCGCCGGCAGCTTCTGGCCCTGCTTGACGCTCTGGTAGGGGCTGTACTTCGCCATCGCGGCCCACTCCACCGGATCGTCCGGGTTGCCGTACTCGCCCATCCACGAGGCGCCGGCCAGCAGCAGGTGGTAACGCTTCATGTCCAGCAGCGGCACCTGGCAGACCACGGCGCCGAAGAGCTCCGGCCGCTGCAGCATCACTGCGCCCACCAGCAGGCCGCCGTTGCTGCCGCCCATGATGCCCAGCTGCGCCGGCTGCGTGATCTTCGCGGCCACCAGGTCTTCGGCGACGGCGGCAAAGTCGTCGTAGCTCTTCTGCTTGTTCAGCTTGACCGCCGCCTGGTGCCAGGCCGGGCCGAACTCGCCGCCGCCGCGGATGTTGGCCAGCACGAAGACACCGCCTTTCTCCAGCCAGCTGCTGCCAAAGCTGCCGGAGTAGAAGGGCACCTCCGAGACCTCGAAGCCGCCGTAGCCGTACAGCAGCGTGGGGTTGCGGCCGTCGGCGGTGGCGCCTTTGGGCCAGACCACGAAGTACGGCACGCGCGTGCCGTCGCGGCTGGTGGCAAAGCGCTGCTCCACGCGCATGCCGGTGGCGTCGAAGAAGGCCGGGCGCGACTTCAGCGTCTCCAGCCCGTCACGGCCGGCGGTGGCCAGCATCAGCGCGCCGGGCGTCAGGAAGTCGGTGTAGCTGAGCAGCATCTGCTCGGCCAGCGGGTCGGTCTTCAGCAGGTCGTCGTGCAGCGGCTGCACGCCCAGCGTGCCGGGGTGCGGCGCGGCCACCTCGCGCCGGGCCCAGCCGGTGGCCGACGGTGTCCACTCCTCCATCCGGCTGGCGACGTTGTCCAGCACGTTGAGCACCACGCGTGACGCGGTGGACGTGAAGCCGGCCAACGAGCGTGTGGCGGTGGGCGTGAACAGGGCCTGCCACCGGGCCTGGCCGGCGATGAAGGCGCTGGCGTCGGCCACCAGCAGGCTGCCACGCGGCCAGGTGCGGCCGGCCACCGTCCAGTCGCTGCGCAGCTCGATGAAGGCGTGTTCGCGCCAGAAGCTGGCGCTGGCGTCCTCGGGCTTGGGCAGCTTCACCAGCTGCGTGCCCTGCAGCAGGAACTGCTCGGAGCGGTAGAAATCGATCGCGCGGGTGAACACCGTGCGTTCGAAGCCGGGTGCCCGGTCCACCGAGATCCAGGCCCCGACATCGGACTTCTGTGCCTCGAACAGCGTCACCGCCTGCGCCAGCGGCTGGCCGCGCTGCCAGCGTTTGACGATGCGCGGGTAGCCGGCGTCGGTGAGGCTGCCGGGCCCGAAATCGGTGCCCACCAGCACGGTGTCGCGGCCGGTCTCCCAGCTGACGCTGCTCTTGGCCTCGGGCAGGCTGAAGCCACCGATGACGAACTTCTTGTCGACGGTGTCGAACTCGCGCACCACGGCCGCATCGGCGCCGCCGCGCGACAGCTCCACCAGCGCGTGGCGGTAGTCCGGGCCCAGCACGGTGGCGCCGGCCCAGACCCAGTTTTCGCCTTCGGCTTGGCCCAGGGCGTCCAGGTCCAGCACCGTCTCCCAGGCCGGCGCCGGCTTGCGGAACTCGGCCAGCGTGGTGCGGCGCCACAGGCCGCGCGGGTTCTTGGCGTCCTGCCAGAGGTTGTAGAACCAGTCGCCGCGGCGCGTGACCTGCGGGATCTTGTCCTTGGAGTCCAGGATCGCGCGGATGCGGTCGCGCGTGGCAGCGAAGCCGGGTTCGGCCTCCAGCACACGCCGGCTGGCGGCGTTGCGCTCGCGCACCCAGGCCAGGGCACGTTCGCCGGTCACGTCCTCCAGCCAGAGGTAGGGGTCTTCAGCGGCGGCGGTCTGGGACATGGCGGGGCTTCCGATGGCCAGCAGCAGCGCGGCCAGGCAGGTGGAGAGGGTCTTCAACGTTGGGCGGGGTAGAGCAATTGCGGATGGATCTCAGCGGTGCGGTCGCCGGAGACGACGAAGACCTGGCCGTCCTGCACGCTGACCTGCAGCTGCATGGACCGTTCGGCCAGGCCGGCCAGGGCCTGGGTCTGCTCGGCCGGCAACTGCCAGACCTGCAGGTTGTTCAGCCGCGTGAGCTTGTTGGCGATGCCCTGCCACCACACCGGCACCGAGGCCGCGTAGGCCAGCAGCACCACGCGGTCGGCGCGGCCGCTGGCGCGCACCAGGCGGCGGTCGTCGGGTTGGCCGACGTCGATCCAGTCGCGCAGCGTGCCGTCCAGGCTGTGGCGCCAGAGGTCGGGGTCGTCGGTGTCCGACAGCCCGCGGCCGAACAGCAGCGCGCCGTCGTGGTTGTCGGCCGGCACGTGCAGCGCAAAGGCCAGCAGCCGCACCATCATGCGTTCTTCGGTTTCCGAGGGGTGCAGCGCCAGGGTCAGGGCATGGTCGGCGTACAGGCCGCGGTCCATGTCGGCGATCTGCAGGTTCGCCTTGTAGATGGTGGATTTGAGGGCCAAGAGGTGTCCGGGGCAGCGCCGAGAGGGGCCGCCACTGTGCCACAGGGGCCGTACCGAAGACCCCGGGCCGTGCGCGGTGGCATCATTTGCAGCCTGCCGGCCGTGGCCGGACACCGATTGAGGACACCCTGATGACCCGACCCGTTTCGCCGCTGTTCGCCGCCGCCCTGGTGGCGCTGCTGGTGGCCCCGATGATGGCCCAGGCCCAGACCGCGCCCAAGACCGGCTCGCTGGGCGGTGGCGCCGGCAGCGGCCCCGTGATGACCCGCGATGAGCTGCGCACCTGCCTGAAACAGAAGGACGAGATCGCTGTGCGCACCACCGCGCTGGACACCAGCCGCAAGGCCCTGGAGGCCGACAAGGCCGCCATCGTGGCCGAAACCGAGGCGCTGAAGGCCGAACGTGGCGGCATCGACAGCACCCGGGGCAATGTGGAATCCATCAATGCGCAGCAGCAGAAGATGAGCGAGCGCATCGAGGACTGGAACCAGCGCATGAAGACCTTCGAAGAAGACGGCCGCACCGGGCCCATCGCCGAACGCATGCGTCGCAACCTGCAGCGTGAAAAAGCCGAGCTGGAAAAGGAGAGTGCGGCCCTTGAGGCTGCGCGCGGCAACACCAAGCTCGACCCGGCCTCGGCCAAGCGCTACAACGAACGTGCCGCCGCCGCCGAGCAGAAGGTGGTGGCCTGGAACCAGCGCAACGCCGCGGCCGTGAAGGAAACCAACGACCTGCAGCAGGAAAAGGACTTGTGGACCTCGGAGTGCGCCAACCGCCGCTACCGCGAGGACGACGAGATCGCCATCAAGAAGGGCCAGTGAGGAGCACCATCGGATGGAACAGAACAACCCCCTGCTGCAGACGTGGACGGCGCCGTTCGGGCTGCCGCCCTTCGATCAGCTGCGCCCGGAGCACTTTGCCCCCGCCTTCGACGCCGCGATGCGGCGGCAGCGCGAAGAACTGCAGGCCATCGCCCAGCAAGGCGCCGCACCGGACTTCGCCAACACCCTGGTGCCCTTCGACCAGAGCGGGCGCCTGCTGGGCCGCATCGCGTCGGTGTTCTACAACCTGACCGCGTCGGAGACCAACCCGGCGCTGCAGGCCGTGCAACGCCAGATGGCCGGGCCCTTGGCGGCGCACGAGAGCACGATCTACCTCGACGCGGCCCTGTTCCAGCGCATCGACACCGTCTACCAGCAGCGTGAGCAACTCGGCCTGAGCGCCGAGCAACGCCGGCTGCTGGAGCGTGTGCACCTGGACTTCCTGCGCGCCGGGGCCCGGCTGCAGGGCGAGGCCCGCGTGCGTTATGCCCAGGTGATGGAAGAGCTGGCCGGCCTGACCACGCGTTTTGCGCAGAACGTGCTGCACGACGAATCCAGCTGGCACCTGGCCCTGCCCACGGCCGCCGAGCAGGCCGGCCTGCCCGGTTTTGTGCTGGCCGCAGCCCGCCAGGCCGGGGCCGACCGCGGGCTGGCCGACACCCCGGTGATCACGCTGTCACGCTCGTTGATCGTGCCCTTCCTGAGCTTCTCCGAGCGGCGCGACCTGCGCGAGCAGGCCTGGCGGGCCTGGACCCGCCGTGGCGAACACGACGGCGAGCACGACAACCGCCCGGTGGCGCGCGCCATCCTGAAGCTGCGCAACGAACAGGCGCGCCTGCACGGTCGCGCCAGCTACGCCGATTACGCGCTGGCCGACACCATGGCCGGCCAGCAGCAGGCCGTGCAGCAGCTGCTGGGCGAGGTCTGGCCGCGTGCGCTGACGGCCGTGCAACGTGAACGCGCCGCGCTGCGCGAAGCCATGGACGCCGCGGGCGTGCCCGCGGAGCAGGCCATCGAAGCCTGGGACTGGCGCTTCTGGGCCGAGAAGGTCCGGCAGGACCGCTACGCCATCGACGACGCCGAGGTGAAGCCCTACTTCGCGCTGCCGGCGATGGTCAACGCCGCATTCGATTGCGCTGGCCGGTTGTTCGGCCTGAAGTTCGTTGCCCGCGACGACCTGCCGGTCTACCACGCGGATGTGAAGGCCTACGAGGTGCAGAACGCGCAAGGCCAGCCGGTGGGCGTGTTCCTGCAGGACAACTTCGCGCGCCCAAGCAAACGCAGTGGCGCGTGGATGAGCAGCCTGCGCTGGCAGAACCGCAACGCGCCGGGCGGGGCCGAGTTGCCGCTGATCCTGAACAACAACAACTTCGCCAAGGGGGCGCCGGGCCAGCCCACGCTGCTGTCCATGGACGACGCGCGCACGTTGTTCCATGAGTTCGGCCACGGCCTGCACGGGCTGCTGAGCAACGTCACCTACGAACGCCTGTCGGGCACCCAGGTGCTGCGAGACTTTGTGGAACTGCCGTCACAGATCTTCGAACACTGGATCACCGAGCCCGAGGTGCTGCAGCGCCACGCCCGCCATTGGCAGAGCGGCGAGCCGATTCCGCCGGCGCTGGTGCAACGCCTGCACGAGGCG
>CAYTWU010000086.1:0-12187 GCA_964442175.1 uncultured Rubrivivax sp. | reverse complement strand
CGAGGGTGATTCGGCCGGCGGCAGCGCCAAGATGGGCCGCGACAAGGAGACGCAGGCGATCCTGCCGCTGCGCGGCAAGGTGCTCAACTCATGGGAGGTGGAGCGCGACCGCCTGTTTGCCAACAACGAGATCCACGACATCGCCGTGGCCCTGGGCGTGGACCCGCATGGCCCCAACGACAGCCCCGATCTGTCGGGCCTGCGTTACGGCAAGGTCTGCATCCTGTCGGACGCCGACGTGGATGGCTCGCACATCCAGGTGCTGCTGCTGACGCTGTTCTTCCGCCACTTCCCCAAACTCATCGAAGCCGGCCATGTCTACGTGGCCAAGCCACCTTTGTTCCGGGTGGATGCACCGGCCCGCGGCCGCAAGCCGGCGGCCAAGATCTACGCGCTGGACGAGGGGGAGCTGACGGCCGCGCTGGACAAGCTGCGCAAGGAAGGTGCACGCGAAGGCAGCTGGAGCATCAGCCGCTTCAAGGGCCTGGGTGAAATGAGCGCCGAGCAGCTGTGGGAAACCACGCTCAACCCCGACACCCGCCGACTGCTGCCCGTGGCCTGTGGCGCGCTGGATTTTGCGGCCACGGTGGCGGCGCTGCACAAGCTGATGGGCAAGGGCGAGGCGGCCTCCAGGCGCGAGCTGATGGAACTGCACGGCGACAGCATCGAGGTAGACGTCTAGACAAGTGATCGACCTCTGGCGCGCCATCAGGGTTTGCCACCATCCGGACTGGGGGTTGACGGCGCGGCGGTCGCTCTGCAAGAGTCAAAGCTTCAATATCTCTTGGTGGAGTGAGGTTCGATGAGCAAGTTCAAGACCCGTGGCCTGTGTGCCGCCATCGTTGCCGGCGCCTTTGGCCTGGCGGCCGCCGCCCCGGCTGTTGCCGCCGACACCGGCAGCCGTGTGATCGTGAAGTTCAAGGCTGGCGCCTTCGCCAAGGGCCGCGCCGAAGTGGCCGCCCAGGGTGGCCGCGTGCTGGTCGACCTGGCCGAGGTGGATGCCCTGTCCACCAAGCTGTCGCCCAAGGTGATCGCGCTGCTCAAGCGCAGCAAGAACGTCGAGTTCATCGAAGTCGATCACCCGCAGGTCCTGTTCGCCAGCAAGCGTGTTGGCGCCAAGGTCGTGGCCGCCAGCCAGACGGTGCCGTACGGCATCCCCATGGTCCAGGCCGACATGGTCAGTGATGCCGGTGCCGGCTCGCGCAAGGTTTGCATCATCGACTCGGGCATTGATGGCACCCACCCCGATCTGGCCGGTGTGCCGATGACGGGTGAAAACTTCACCACCTCGGGCACCTGGGACAGCGACGAAAACGCCCACGGCACCCACGTGGCCGGCACCGTCGCGGCGCTCAACAACAGCATCGGCGTGGTGGGCGTGATGCCCAGCGGCACGATCAATCTGCACATCGCCAAGGTGTTCGACGCCAGCGGCAGCACCTCGTCGTCCACCGTCGCCAAGGCCATGCTGGCCTGCGGCAAGGCAGGCGCCAATGTGGTGAGCATGTCGCTGGGTGGTTCTTCGCCGAGCCGGGCGCAGCAACTGGTGGCCAAGCTGCTGGCCAAGCGCAACGTGCTGCAGATCGCGGCGGCGGGCAACGGTGGCAACTCTGCCATCTCCTACCCGGCCGGCTTTGCCGAAGTGGTGTCGGTGGCCGCCGTTGACGCCGCGATGGCCCACGCTTCGTTCTCGCAGTTCAACGCCGACGTGGAAATCGCCGCGCCTGGCGTGGGCGTGCTGTCCACCGTGCCGGTGGGCACGGGCCAGAGCAGCACCCTGGATGTGAACGGCACGGGTTACGCCGTCATCGCCGGCGTGGGCTCGGGTGGTGGCTCGGTCACCGCGCCGTTGTACAACTTTGGCCTGGGTGAGGTGGTTGATGCTGGCGCTGCGGGCAAGGTCTGCCTGATTGCGCGCGGCAACATCAACTTCGGGATCAAGGTGGACAACTGCGTCGCCAGCGGTGGTATCGGCGCCGTCATCTACAACAACGTGGCCGGCCCGCTGGCCATGGACCTGGGTGGTGTCAAGACCATCCCGTCCGTGGGCGCCGACGGCAACGACTCGGCATCGCTGCTGGCCAAGGTGGGGCAGTCGGCCACCGTCGCCGTGTTGACCAGCGACTACGCCGAGTTCAACGGCACCTCGATGGCCACGCCGCACGTCTCCGCCGTGGCGGCCCTGGTGTGGAGCCTGCATGGCGGCTGCACGGCCGCGCAGATGCGCGACAGCCTCAACAAGAGCGCGATGGACCTCGGTGCCGGCGGCCGTGACGTCGAGTTCGGTTTTGGCCTGGTGCAGGCCAAGACCGCCAGCGACCGCATCACCGCTCTGGGTTGCGGCAACTGATCAACGCCTGACGGCGTTCACATAGAAGAACGCCGCGCCAGCCTCCGGGCCGGCGCGGCGTTTTTCATTTTGTGCCCCAGAATGGGCCATGACCGCCGAAGTGCTTCGTCTGCGCCCGACGATGTTGTCCGACCTGGACGACGTGGCCGCGATCGAAAACGACCCACGCAACCGGCCCTTCATCACCCCCTGGGACCGCACCCAGCACGAAGGCGCCGTGCGTTTCCCGGACTTCCGCCATTTCATCGTCGAGGTCGGGCCGGGCGTGGAGCGTGCCGGATTTGTGATCCTGCAGGGCTGCCGCAACCCGCACCGCAGCGTGGAGCTCAAGCGCATCGTGCTGCAGCCGAAAGGCCAGGGCCTGGGGCGCCTGTGTGTGCGCCAGCTCAAGCTCATGGCCTTCCGCGATCTGCACGCCCACCGCTTCTGGCTCGATGTGAAAAGCTTGAACACCCGCGCCCAGCACCTGTACCAGGCCGAAGGTTTTGTCGAAGAAGGCCGGCTGCGCGAGAGCGTGCGCGTCTCATCCGACCAGGCCGACGGCTACGACAGCCTGATCGTGATGAGCCTGCTGGACCGCGAGTACCAGGCCCGCGTGGCCATGGGCCTGGAAACCTTGCCATGAATTGGCTCGCGGGGCTCCTGCTGGTGCTGGCGCTTGTCTCGGCCCGGCCGGCCCATGCCGCGCTGTGGGCGTGGGTGGACGGCGCCGGCGTGGCGCATGTGGCCCCCCGCCAGTTGGACGCCCGCTACCAGCCGCTGCTCGGCCCGCCCAGCATGGCCGCCGTACCCGGCAAGCGCGATGCCGCCGGCAGCCTGCTGACCTGGCTGGAAATCGCGCCCGAGGTGCGGGTCTTGCGCCCCTGGCTGCGCGAGGCGGCCCTGGCGCATGGCCTGGATGCCGCCTTGCTGACAGCCGTGATCGCCGTGGAATCGGGTTTTGACGCCGCGGCCATCTCGCCGCGTGGTGCGCTCGGCCTGATGCAGATCATGCCGGTCAGCGGCGACCGCTACGCCACGGCCGCCGAGCGCACCCGCCCGGCCGAGCAGCGCCTGCGCGACCCGCGCACCAACATCCACACCGGCGCGCGCATGCTGGCCGACCTGTTGCGCCGCTTTGGCCGCATCGATGCCGCGCTGGCCGCCTGGAACGCCGGTGAAGGCCGGGTGCGGCGTGCGGGTGGCCAGCTGCCACGCATCGCCGAGACCGAGGCCCATGTGCAGATGGTGCTGGAGCTCTACTGGGCCCTGCTGCAGCGCGAGCAGGCGCGGCGCGTCAACAGCTGGCGGCTGATCGGCAGCCGCTGATCAGTCCGCCATCGTGTCGGCCGCCACGGTGGACGGCGGCCGGCGCGCAGGATCAGCCTCGCGCAGGTTCAGCCAGGCCGTGGCGGCACCGGCCACGGCGACGATGCCCATGCCGATCCAGCCCCAGCGGTCCGGCAGGCTGCCAAAGACCAGCCAGCCCACCAACGTGGCCGAGCCGATCTGCACGTAGACAAAGGGCATCAGCGTCGACGCGCGGCCCAGGCCCAGGGCCAGGATCATCAGCAGGTGGCCCAGCGTGCCCATCAGGCCGGCGGTGACCAGCGCGGCCCACTCCAGCGGGGTGGCGGCGTCCAAGGTGGCGACGACGTCGATCGGGCTCAGCAGCAGCACCGGTGCGACGATGGCCACGCCGACCGCGCCCGTCCAGAAATGCGTGACCAGCGGGTCTTCCAGCGACGCCAGCCGGCTGGTCAGCACCTGGAAGCTGGCATAGGTGCAGGCGCAGGCCAGCGGGAACAGCACCGCCCAGCCGAACAGGCCGGAGCCCGGCCGGATCACCACCAGCGCCCCGGCAAAGGCCGTGGCCACCAGCACCCAGCGCAGCGGCGACACCCGCTCGCGCAGCAGCCACGCGGCCAGCAGCGTCACCAGCACCGGCGTCAGCATGTTGATCGCGGTGAACTCGGCCACCGGCATCTGCTGCACGCCCCAGAAACTCAGCGCACTGGTGGCCAGCAGCAAGCTTCCGCGCAACAGCTGGAAACGTGGGTGGTCCGGCTTGAAGCGGCGGTGTTTGTCGAACAGCAGCCACACGGCCATCACACCCGCCTGCGTGGCGTAGCGCCAGAACAGGATCAGCAGCACCGGCACCGTGGCACCCAGCCAGCGCACCGCGTTGTCCAGCACGGCAAACGCCAGGCCCATCAGCAGGATCAGGCCCACGCCCAGCAACGGGTGGCCGCGGGGGGAGCCGGACACGCCAGCGGTGGTGTCAGCCGGCACGGTGGATGCGGTCCTGCAGCGCCGTCCACACCGGCGTCAGGCGGCCGGGCAGGTCGGGCAGTTCGCCCAGTTCGGTGCGGCTTTCGCCGGGCGCGTGGAAATCGCTGCCGCGCGAGGCCAGCAGGTCGAACTCCAGCGCCATGTCGGCGTAGGTGATGCGTTCCGGCGCGCTGTGGCTGCCGGTCATCACCTCCACACCGCGCCCGCCATGGGTGGCGAACTCGCTGAACAGCGCAAACTCTTCGGTGGGCGTGAAGCGGTAACGCGCCGGGTGCGCGATCACCGCCACGCCGCCGGCCTGCGTGATCCAGCGCACCGCGTCGCCCAGGCGCGCCCAGCGGTGCGGCACGTAGCCGGGTTTGCCTTCGGTCAGGAAGCGGCGGAAGACCTCGTGTGCATCGGCGCACACGCCGCGCTCCACCAGCCAGCGGCCGAAGTGCGTGCGCGAGATCAGCTCCGGGTTGCCCACGTAGTTCAGCGCGCCTTCAAAGGCACCCGGCAGGCCCACCTGCGCCAGGCCTTCGGCCATCAGCCGCGCACGTGCCTCGCGCCCGCCGCGCGTGGCGGCCAGGCCCTGGCGCAGTGCGGCATCGTCGATGTCGAAACCCAGGCCGACGATGTGCACCGTCTGCCCGGCAAAGCTGACCGAGATCTCGCAGCCGCTGAGGTAGTCCATGCCCAGGTCCAGCGCGGCCGTGCGCGCTTCGTGCTGGCCGCCCACCTCGTCGTGGTCGGTCAGGGCCCAGAGCTCGACACCACCGTCAAACGCGCGTTGGGCCAGCGCAGCCGGGGCCAGCGTGCCGTCGGAGACGGTGGAGTGGCTGTGCAGGTCGGCGTTGGTGAGGTGGTGGTTCACAGTTGCAAGCGCCGCCCACAGCGTGCAGCCAACGATTCATCGTGGGTGACGACAACAAACGCGGTCCCTTGCTCACGCGCCAGCGACAGCATCAGCTCGAACACCCCATCGGCGGTGCCGCGGTCCAGGTTGCCGGTGGGTTCGTCGGCCAGCACGCAGGCGGGTTTGGTGACGAGTGCACGTGCGATGGCCACCCGCTGCCGCTCACCGCCCGACAACTGCGCCGGCTGGTGCCCGGTGCGTTCCGCCAGCCCCACCTGGGCCAGCGCCGCCTGCGCGGTGGCGCGGGCCTCGGCCACGCCCTGGCGGCGGATGCGCAGCGGCATCGCCACGTTGTCCAGCGCCGTGAACTCCGGCAGCAGGTGGTGGAACTGGTAGACAAAACCCAGGTGCCGGTTGCGCCAGCGCCCCTGCTCGGCGGCGTCGAGCGTGGCGAAGTCGCGGCCCATCAGCTCGACCCGGCCCGAGCTGGGCGCATCCAGCCCGCCCAGCAGGTGCAGCAGCGTGCTCTTGCCCGAGCCCGAGGCGCCGACGATGGCCAGCGTCTCGCCCGGCTGCACCGCCAGGCTGATGCCGCGCAGCACGTGCACATCGAGCCCACCTTCGCGGTAGCGCTTGTGCAGCTCGTGCGCCTGCAGGACGGCGTCACTCATAACGCAGCGCCTCCGCGGGGTTCACGCGGCTGGCGCGCCAGCTGGGGTACAGCGTGGCCAGCAGCGAGAGCACCAGCGAGATCAGCACGATGGGCACGATGTCGGCTGCCAGCGGCTCGCTGGGCATGCGGCTGATCAGGTAGACGCTGCTGGGCAGGAAGGCCACGCCCAGCGCCTGTTCGATGGCCGGCACGATGACGTCGATGTTGAAGGCCGTGAGCAAGCCCAGGCCCACCCCCGCCAGCGTGCCGATGATGCCGCTGGCCGCGCCCTGCACGATGAAGATGCCCATGATGGAGCGCGGGCTGGCACCCAGGGTGCGCAGGATCGCGATGTCGGCCTGTTTGTCGGTCACCGTCATCACCAGCATCGACACCAGGTTGAAGGCCGCCACCGCGACGATGAGCGTCAGGATGATGAACATCATGCGTTTTTCCAGCTGCACGGCCTCGTACCAGTTGCGGTTGGTCCGTGTCCAGTCGCGCACCAACAGGCCGCTGGGCATGCTGTTGGCCAGCTGCGCCGCCACGGCGTTGGCCTGGTGCACGTCGGCCAGCCGCAGCTGCACGCCGGTGGGGCCGCCGGTGCGGAAAAAACGCGCCGCGTCCTCCAGGTTCACCAGCGCCAGGGTGCTGTCGTACTCGTAGTGGCCGGAGTCGAAGCTGCCCGCCACCGTGAAGGTCTTCAGCCGCGGCACCATGCCGGCGGGTGTCACGCTGCCGCTGGGCGCGTACAGCGTCACGAGGTCACCCTGCTGCACGCCCAGCTGGCGGGCCAGCTCGCTGCCCAGCACGATGCGCCAGGCCCCGGGTTCCAGCTGCGCAAACAGCTCCCGCCGCTGGGCCGCGAGCGGCGTGACCTCGGCCTCGAAGGCGGGGTCCATGCCGCGGATCACCGCGCCGCGCACCGCATCCCCACGCGCCAGCAGGGCCTGGGTGGAGATGAAGGGTGCGGCGCCCTGCACCTGCGGCACGCGCTTCGCGAGTTGTGCGGTGGCGGCCCAATCGGCCAGGCCGTCGCCGCGCGCGTCCACCAGTTCCACGTGCGCGATCACGCTCAGCATGCGGTCGCGCACCTCCTTCTGGAAGCCGTTCATCACGGACAGCACGATGATCAGCGCCGCCACGCCCAGCGCGATGCCGAGCATCGACACGCCGGAGATGAAGGAGATGAAACCGTTGCGCCGCCCGGCGCGGCCGCCGCGTGTGTAGCGCCAGCCGACTTGCCATTCATAAGGCGAATTCATTGGGGAGGGATGGTACCGGAGCCCCCGGATAATCACCGGGATGCATTTGATGATCCCGTTTGCCGCACCCGGGTCCGAGGCCGGCCGGCAGGCGCTGGCCCACCTGGCCTTGCCGAACCTGGCCGCGTTGCTGCTGGGCGAATCCGAGCGCGACGACGGTGATGCGTCCAGCCTGAGCCCCCCGCATGAACGTGCACTGGCGCGTGCGCTGGGCCTGGCCGGTGCCGATGGCGCGCTGCCCTGGGGCGCCTGGGGCGCGGCGCAGGCCGGGCTGGACACCGCCGACCACGCCTGGGGCCAGCTGACCCCCTGCCACTGGCACGTGGCCACCGACCAGGTGAGCCTGCTCGACCCCGACGAGCTGCAGCTGGACGAGGCGGATGCCCGTGCCCTGCTGGACGCGGTGCACCCGCTGTTCGTCGGCGATGGTTTTGTGCTGCTCTACGGCACGCCCACACGCTGGTTCGTCGCGCACGAGTCGCTGCGCGAGCTGCCGCTGGCCTCGCCCGACCGGGTGATCGGCCGCCACCTCGACCCCTGGTTGCCCCGCAGCGTGCGCTGGTGGCGCCGGCTGCAGAACGAGGTGCAGATGGCCTGGCATCAACACCCGGTGAACGAGGCGCGTGAGGCGCGTGGCCTGCCGCCCGTCAACAGCCTGTGGCTCAGCGGCTGTGGCCCGGCGCAGCCCGCGGCTTGGCCGGCAGGGCTGGTGGTGGACGAGCGCCTGCGCCGCCCCGCACTGGCCGAAGACTGGGGCGCCTGGCTCGCCGCCTGGCAGGCGCTGGACGCCGGCCCGGTGGCGGCCTTGCAGGGCCGGCGGGCCCAGCTGACGCTGTGCGGCGACAGCAGCGCCGCGACCTGGACCTTGTCACCGCCCACCGCCTGGCAACGTTTCAGCGCGCGCTGGCAGCGCCGCGACGTGCGCGCCATGCTGGAGACACTTTGATGCGCCTGGAAACCCGTGACGTGCCACCGCGTGTGGCCTTTGCGCTGGAGCAGGCCGGTGTGCACCCGCTGCTGGCGCGCCTGCTGGCGGCGCGCGGCGTGCGCCAGGCCGACGACCTGGACGATGGCCTGGCCCGTCTGCTGCCACCGCAATCGATGCGCGGCACGGCCGACGCGGCCACGCTGCTGGCCGATGCGATCACGTCCGGCCGCCGGATCTGCGTGGTGGCCGACTACGACTGCGACGGCGCCACCGCCTGCGCCGTCGCGCTGCGTGGGCTGCGTTTGTTGGGTGCGGCACCGGACACGGTGCATTACGTCGTGCCCGACCGCGCGGTGCATGGTTACGGCCTCACACCGGCCATCGTCGACCTGGCGCTGCAGCACCGGCCCGACCTGCTGGTGACGGTGGACAACGGCATCGCCAGCCTGGCCGGTGTGGCGCACGCGCGTGCGCTGGGCCTGCAGGTGCTGGTGACCGACCACCATTTGCCGGCGCTGGAAAACGACGTCGTCGTGTTGCCGGCCGCCGATGTGATCGTCAACCCCAACCAGCCGGATTGCCCCTTCGAGAGCAAGGCGCTGGCGGGCGTGGGCGTGATGTTCTACGTGCTCCTGGCCACGCGGGCCGTTCTGCGGGAACGCGGTGTGTTCGACGCGGCCTCACAACCGCGGCTGGATGCGCTGCTGGACCTGGTCGCGCTGGGCACCGTGGCCGACGTCGTCAAGCTCGACGCCAACAACCGCCGCCTGGTGGCGCAAGGCCTGAAGCGCATCCGCAAGGGCCACATGCAGCCCGGTGTCGCCGCGCTGTTCCGCGCCGCGGGGCGCGACCCGACCCGTGCCGCGGCCTTCGACTTCGGTTTTGCGCTCGGCCCGCGCATCAACGCCGCCGGGCGGCTGTCGGACATGACACTCGGCATCGAATGCCTGGTCACCGACGACGCGGCGCGTGCCACCGAACTGGCGGAGATGCTGGACCAGATCAACCGCGAGCGGCGCGAGGTCGAAGCCGGCATGCGCGAGCAGGCCGAGGCGCAACTGGCGCGCTGGAGCGAGACCGTGGGCGATGCGCGCCCGGCGCTGGCGCTGTACGACGAGAGCTTCCACGAAGGCGTGGTCGGCATCGTCGCCGGCCGCCTGAAAGACCGGCTGCACCGGCCGACCTTTGTGTTCGCGCGCGGCGCCGATGGCCACCTGAAGGGCTCGGGCCGCAGCATCCCGGGCTTTCATCTGCGTGACGCGCTGGACCTGGTCGCCAAGCGCCACCCGGGTGTGCTGCTGCGTTTTGGCGGCCACGCGATGGCCGCCGGCTGCACCATCCCCGAAGCGGGTTTCCCGGTGTTCGACCAGGCCTTCCAGGCCGTCGCCGGCGAGTGGCTGGACGCCGCGACGCTGACCCGCACGCTGCGCACCGACGGCCCGCTGGCGGTGCAGTGGTTCAACGCGCAGACCGCGGCCGTGCTGGACAGCCAGGTCTGGGGCCAGGGCTTCGAGGCCCCGGTGTTCTGCGACGAGGTGGACGTGCTGCAGCAGCGTCTGGTGGGCGAAAAGCACCTGAAGCTCAAGGTGCGCCACCAGGGCACGCTGCGTGACGCGATCTGGTTCGGCCATGCCGAGCCGGTGGCCGCACGCGTGCGCCTGGCCTGGCGCCTGGCGGTGGACGAGTGGCAGGGCCAGCAGCGCGTGCAGATGATCGTCGAGGCGGCGCTGCCTTGAGCTTGTTTCAGGTGCCGGGAATGGTCAGGCCGCGCTGCACCGCCGGGCGCTCAACAAAAGCCTGCAGCACCCGCTGCACTTGCGGGAAGCTGTCGAAGCCCACCAAATCCCCGGCGCCGTAGAAACCCACGAGGTTGCGCACCCACGGGAACACGGCGATGTCGGCGATGGAGTAGGCCTCGCCCAGGATCCAGGTGCGGCCCGTCAGCCGCTGCTCCAGCACCCCCAGCAGGCGTTTGGACTCGGCCACGTAGCGGTCGCGCGGGCGTTTGTCTTCAAAGTCCTTGCCGGCGAACTTGTGGAAGAAGCCGAGCTGGCCGAACATCGGCCCGACCCCGCCCATCTGCCACATCACCCATTGCAGCGCCTCGTAACGCGCGGCCGGGTCGGCGGGGATGAAACGCCCGGTTTTTTCCGCCAGGTAGACCAGGATCGCACCCGACTCGAACAAGGCCAGCGGCTGGCCGCCGGGGCCGTCCGGGTCCAGGATGGCCGGGATCTTGTTGTTCGGGTTCAGCGACAGGAACTCGGGGCTCAGCTGGTCGTTGCTGTCGAAGGCCACACGGTGGGCCTCGTAGGGCAGGCCCAGTTCCTCCAGCAGGATGGAAACCTTCACGCCGTTCGGCGTGGGCAGCGAGTACAGCTGCAGGCGGTCGGGGTGCTGGGCAGGCCATTTGTGCGTGATGGCGAAGCGGCTCAAGTCATGCATGGTGACCATGCTATAGCCGGGAGATCTGCAGCGCTGGCGAAGGTCATGCGGTCTGCGGCAGCATCGCGGCCATGAAACACCTTGTCCCTCTGCTCCTGGCGTTTGCACTGGGTGCCGCCCATGCCCAATCCCCCCGCCTGGAAACCGTGGCCCGCGGCCTGGTCGAACCCTGGGGCCTGGCCTTCCTGCCCGAGGGCCGGATGCTGGTGACCGAGCGTGGCGGCCGGCTGCGCATCGTCGAGGCCAACGGCCAGCTCGGGGCCCCGGTCACCGGCCTGCCGGCCATCGACGTGGCCGGCCAATGTGGCCTGCTGGACGTGGCCACCGACCCGAAGTTCAGCGAGAACCGCCTGGTCTACTGGACCTATGCCGAAGCCGGTGATGCAGGAAACGGCGGTGGCAACGGCGTGGCGGTGGCCCGCGGCAAGCTCCAAGGCAACCAGCTCGGCGAGGTGCAGGTCATCTTCCGACAGCTGCCCAAGGTCGGCAGCAGCCTGCACTGCGGCTCGCGCCTGGTGTTTGCACGCGACGGGCGCTTGTTCGTCGGCCTGGGCGACCGCTTCTCGCGCAAGGACGACGCGCAGGACCCGGCCAACCACCTGGGCAAGGTCGTGCGCATCGAAACCGACGGCCGCGTGCCGGGCGACAACCCCTTCGCCAACCGGCCCGGCGCGGCACGCGAAGTCTGGAGCCTGGGCCACCGCAACGTGCAGGGCGCGGCGCTGCACCCGGGCACCGGCGAGCTCTGGGCCGTGGAACACGGCCCGCAGGGCGGGGATGAAGTCAACCGCGTGCGCGGTGGCCTGAACTACGGCTGGCCGCTGCTGACCTACGGCCGCAATTACGGCATCGGCACGCGCATCGGCGAAGAAGGGCCCAAGGCCGGCTTCGAGCAGCCGCTCAGACATTGGGTGCCCACCTCCATCGCACCCAGCGGCATGGCCTTCCTGACCAGCGAGCGTTACCCCGGCTGGCAGGGCAACCTGTTCGTCGGCGCGCTGCGGGGCCAGGCCCTGGTGCGGCTGACGCTGGACGGCGACCGTGTCACCGGCGAAGAGCGCCTCTTCACCCGTGAAGCCCTGCGTGTGCGCGACGTGCGCC
This sequence comes from uncultured Rubrivivax sp., assembly GCA_964442175.1. GTDB lineage: Bacteria > Pseudomonadota > Gammaproteobacteria > Burkholderiales > Burkholderiaceae_C > Rubrivivax. The sequence goes on along the minus strand of CAYTWU010000086.1, from coordinate 337 downwards.
AGGGCCCGGACGGCCTGCTGTACCTGCTCAGCGGCGGGGCCGATGGCCAGGTGCTGCGCGTGCTGCCGCGCTGACCCGGCCGCCGCTGGGCGTGGTGCTCAGCGGCCCCGGACCTCGATCACGCCCTTCATGCCGGCGCTGTAGTGGCCGGCGATCAGGCAGGCGAACTCGAAGCTGCCGGCGCGGTTGAAGGTCCAGACGATCTGGCCCGTCTTGCCCGGCGGCACGTGGGCCATGTAGGGCTCGTCGTGCTCCATGTCCGGGAACTTCAGCATCAGCGCGGCGTGATGCTCCAGTTCCTGCGGCGTGCCGAGCACGAACTCGTGCAGCAGCCGGC
>CAYTWU010000085.1:0-12227 GCA_964442175.1 uncultured Rubrivivax sp. | reverse complement strand
GGAGATGGCGAGCACGTGGTAGCGCAGGTCGCCTTCCGGCCCATGCACCTGCGAGATGGTGGCCTGCATCGTGCAGATCTCACCACCCCGGCGGCGTTCGATGAGTTCGCCGCGCCAACGGCCGTGCGCACGCAGGCCCGTCCACATCGCGGCACGCTGCTGGCGTGCCAGCGGGTCGTTGGGCTGGGGACGCAGCAGTGACGGCACGGTGCCCAGCAGGTCGGCCAGCGGCACGCCCAGGATCTGGCTGTAGGCGGCGTTGGCGTCCAGCACGCGCAGGTCGGCGTCGGCGATCAGCAGGCCTTCGTGCAGGTGTTCGAACAGGCTGGCGGACAGGCGTTGCCGCTCCTGCGCCTCGTGGCGTTCGCTGACATCGGCCATCGTCGCCACCAGGCGCAGCGGGCGGCCGGCCTGGTCGTGCTCGCCCGCCAGCACGTTCACTTCCACCCAGTGCCAGCCGTCGAGGCTCTGGATGCGCAATTCCTGCTGCAGTTCGGGTTGTTCACCTTCGGTCACGCGGGCCAGCGCGTCCTGCAGCCGCGGCCGCTCATCCGGGTGCACGTCTTCCAGCCAGGCCTCGGGCGTCCAGGTCGCGGTGTCGGCGTGGCGTGTCAGGGCCTGCCAGTCGCGCGACAGGTGCACCTCGCCGTCGCGGTGCAGGTGCCACTCGGCCACCGCCAGGCGCGCCGCCCCGAGCGCGGTGCTGGAGCGCCGCTCGCGCAGGCGCAATTCCTGCCCGGCCGAGCGCGCGATCAGCTGCAGCGCCAGCAAGGAGCCCAGGTAACCACACAGGGCCCCGAGCGCCGCCGCCGGTGACAGCGAGCCGAAAGGCCCGGTGCCGCGTGCCGTGGCCAGGGCGGCCACCGCGCCGATGATGGCGGTGGTGACCGTGGGCAGGGTCAGGCTGCCGCGCAGCAGCAGGGCCACCAGCAGCACATGGGGCCACCAGGCCACGGCCGCGCTGACGGCAATCCCCATGTCGCGCCCGGTGAACCAGAGCGCCGACGTCGCCATGGCCGAACCGGCCAGCGCCAGCCCCAGCGCGCGCTGGCCTGTGCTCAACACGGACCAGCGGGTGGCCCGGGTGAGCGCGATCGTCGGCAAGGCACCCAGCAGCAGGCCCAGTGCGTGCCAGGGCCAAGCCAGCAAGGCGGGTGCGAGCGCGTCCAGGGGCGGGGCGGTCCGCAGGCTGCCGCTGCCGACCACCCAGCCGACGAGCAGTTGCACACCGGCCAGCAGGGGGCCGCCCACCGTGACCACGGCCAGGGCCAGGATGCCCGCGTCGCGGGAGCGTTCCAGGTCGGTCTGGGCACCGGCCCGGCGGATGACGGCCGCGCAGAGGCCCACGGCCGCCGTGCAGCCGACGGCCTGCACCACGGCGGCGAGCAGAGGCCCGCCGAGCACCAGCGGTGCCAGCAGCCAACCCGCGGCCAAAGGCCAGGCGGCCCTGCGGCCAGCGCGCAGCGCGATCGCGAGCCCGACGCCACAGGCCATCCAGGGCAGGCTGGCGCCGACGGCTGGACGGGACAGGCCGAGCGAGGCGTCCACCAGGGACACCGCCAGCACGAGCAGGCCCGCACCGAGCAGCCAGGCCCGGTGCAGCGCGGGGCCGTCAGGCCGCCGCGGGTCGAACGAGGGGAGGGTGTTCAGACCTTGAAGTCGTCGAGCGACGCGCCGCCGGCCAGGGCCGCCGTCAGCCAGTTGGGCTTCAGGCCACGGCCCGACCAGGTGTCACCCGTGGCCGTGTTGCGGTACTTGGGCGCCACCTTGCCGGTGCTGCCGGTGCTGCCGGTGCTCTTGCGCGGCGCTGCACCCGCACGGGTGCCGAGATCAGCCAGTGTCAGCCCGTACTCCGTCATCAAGGCGCGCACTTGGGCGATGGCGTGCGCGCGTTGTTCACGCTGCGCTTCAAGGATTTCTTGTTCGAGGGCGGCCTTTTTGGCCAGCAGTTCACTCAGGTTCGGCATGCCTGGGTCTCCAAGGATTCGGTGTGGGCTGAATATATCAGCCCACCCGGGATTCAACGCCTGGCCGATACCCCCGGAGCAGGGTTCACTTGAATCCCACGCGGTCCAGCATCTGCTGCACTTTCACCTGGTTCATGCCAATCACGGAAATCGGCACGGATTCGGTCTTGAAATCCCCCAGCGCCTGCAGCGCCGGGTTTTGCGAGCGCAGGCCGGCCACGGCGGGCCATTCGTTGTTGCCGTTGGCAAAGTAGTTCTGGGCCGAATCACTGGCCAGATATTCGAGGAACTTGACCGCCGCCTCGCGGTTCTTGGCGTGGCGGGCCACGGCGCCACCGGCGATGTTGACGTGCGTGCCGTGGTCGGCCTGGTTCGGGAACACCACGGCCACCTTTTCCACCACGGCCCGGTCTTCGGGTTTGCCGGAACGCATCATGCGGGCCAGGTAGTAGGAATTGGTGATGGCGACGGCACATTCACCGCTGGCCACCGCCTTGATCTGGTCGGTGTCGCCGCCCTTGGGCGCGCGGGCCATGTTGTCCACCAGGCCCTTGAGCCAGGTTTCGGCGCCTTGCGGCCCCAGGTGCTCCGTCATCGCGCCAAACAAGGACAGGTTGTAGGGGTGGGAGCCCGAGCGCGTGCACAGCCGGCCCTTGTTGACCGGCGCCGCGAGTTTTTCGTAGGTGTCAACTTCGGCGCGCTGCACGCGGGTCTTGTCGTACACCACCACCCGGGCGCGGGTGGAGAAGCCAAACCACTGCGAGCCCTGGCCCTCGTCCTTGCTGCGCAGCGTGGCCGGAACGCGGGCCTGCAGCACCGCGCTCTTCACCGGCTGGAACAGCCCCTCGACCTCGGCACGCCACAGGCGCGCGGCATCGACCATCAGGATCACGTCGGCCGGGCTGGCCGCACCTTCGCTCTTCAGGCGTGAGTAGATGCCGTTGTCGTCACCGTCGATGCGGTTGATCTTGATGCCGGTGGCCTTGGTGAAGTCGTCGTACAGCGCCTCGTCGGTCTGGTAGTGGCGGGCGGAGTACACGTTCAGCACCGGTTGCTGGGCCAGGGCCGCCAGGGAAGCGCTGGCCAGCGCCAGGGCGCTCAAGGTCTGGAGCAGGGGGCGTCTTTGCATGGGTCACTCACGGTCATGGGATGGCCGGGAGTGTATTGCAAACGCGAATCCTTATCGTTTGATAGGCCTCAAGCCGAAGGGGGTACGTAGCCCATGGGTTTGTCGGCCCCGTCGCCGAAGAAGAAGTTCTCCATCTGGCGCGCCAGGTACTGGCGGGCACGGGCATCGGCCAGGTTCAGACGGTTTTCGTTGACCAGCATGGTCTGGTGCTTCTTCCAGGCCTCGAAGGCCTCCTTGCTGACGTTTTCATAGATCCGCTTGCCCAGCTCGCCCGGGTAGGGCGAAAACGTCAGGCCCTCGGCTTCCTTCTTCAGGTACACACACTGCACCAGTCGGCTCATGAACTTCTCCTAGATCTTCTTGACCAGCACCTGCGAGCGCCGGTCCCAGTTGTACTTGCGCTTGCGCGCATCGGGCAGCCAATCGGGGTCGACCGGCGCGAAGCCCCGCTTGATGAACCAGTGCATGGTGCGCGTGGTCAGCACGAAGATGCTGTCCAGCCCCATGGCCTTGGCGCGTTGTTCGACACGCTTGAGGATGCGTTCGCCATCGCCCTGGCTCTGCGATTGTGGCGACACCGTCAGCGCCGCCATCTCGCCGGTGCGCGCCTCGGGGTAGGGGTAGAGCGCGGCGCAGCCGAAGATGATGCCGTCGTGTTCGATGACGGTGTAGTTGGCCACGTCGCGTTCGATCTCGGTGCGCTCGCGCCGCACCAGGGTGCCGTCGCGCTCGAAGGGCTCGATCAGTTGCAGGATGCCGCCCACGTCGTCGGGCGTGGCCTCGCGCAGGCTCTCCAGCTTTTCGTCCACCACCATGGTGCCGATGCCGTCGTGCGTGAACACCTCCATCAGCAGCGCGCCGTCGGCGGCGAAGGGCAGGATGTGCGACCGTTCGACACCGCCTGCGCAGGCCTTGACGCAGTGCTGCAGGTAGAACGCCGGGTCGGTGGGCTGCAGCGGCGGCGGCAGCTGGGCCAGCAGGCGGCGGGCATCGGCGAGTGCCAGCTCGGTGTCGACGCCGCTTTCGGGGTCGGCCAGGTCCTCGCGCACGCCGGGGATCTCGGTCATGAACAGCAGCTTGTCGGCCTGCAGCGCGATGGCGGTGGCGGTCGCCACGTCTTCCATCGTCAGGTTGAAGGCCTCGCCGGTGGGCGAAAAACCAAAGGGCGAGAGCAGCACCAGCGCGCCGATGTCGATGGCGCGCCGGATGGCGGCGCCGTCCACGCGGCGCACCACGCCGCTGTGCATGAAGTCCACGCCATCGACGATGCCCACGGGGCGTGCGGTCAGGAAGTTGCCCGACACCACCCGCACCGTGGCATTGGCCATCGGCGTGTTGGGCAGGCCCTGCGAAAACGCGGCCTCGATCTCGAAGCGCAGCTGGCCCGCCGCCTCCTGGGCGCAATCCAGGGCGACCGCATCGGTGATGCGCACCCCATGGCTGAAGCGGGAGACCTGGCCCTTGGCGGCCAGCTGCTCCGTCACCTGCGGGCGGAAGCCGTGCACCAGCACCAGTTTGATGCCCATCGCATGCAGGATGGCCAGGTCCTGCACGAAGGTGTTGAGCTTGCCCGCCGCAATGGCCTCGCCCGCCAGCGCCACCACGAAGGTCTTGCCGCGGTAGGCGTGGATGTGCGGCGCGACGGACCGGAACCAGGGGACGAAGGTGTGCGGGAAAACGAGGCTCATGGCGCCGCCGATTGTGCAGCAGCATGGTCGGTCATCTGTGCAACAGGAGCCTCTCGATGGATGTCTACCAGACCCACGGCGCATTCAGCTGGTCGGAGTTGGCCACCGACGACCCGGCCGCTGCCGTCGCCTTCTATGGCAGCCTGTTCGGCTGGAAGGCGGAAGACATGGACATGGGCAGCGGTGCGTACCACGTGGTCAAGATCGGCGAGAACGCCATCGGCGGCATCATGGGCAAACCACCGGGCAGCGAGGGCAGGCCGTCTGCCTGGGGCTGTTACGTGACGGTGGAGGACATCGACGCCACCGCCGCACGTTGCACCGAGCTGGGTGGCACCGTGTGCATGCCGCCGATGGAGATCCCGGGCGTCGGCCGCATGGCCGTGTTGCAGGATCCCCAGGGCGCAGTGTTCAACGCCATCACCTATTCGGCGCGTTGACCCGGGGCTCGATCCCGGCGGGCGGCAGCGGCGCGGGATAATCCGCGCCCCGTGACCCTCCTTGCCCCGCGCGCGCTGCCGCCCATCACCTACCCCGAATCGCTGCCGGTCTCCGGCCGGCGCGACGAGATCGCGCGGGCGATCCGCGAGCACCCGGTGGTCATCGTCTGCGGCGAGACGGGCTCCGGCAAGACCACGCAGCTGCCCAAGATCGCGCTCGAGCTCGGGCGTGGCCTGCAGGCGGGTGGCAAGGGGCTGATCGGCCACACGCAGCCGCGCCGCATCGCCGCCAGCAGCGTGGCCAAGCGCATCGCCGAGGAGCTGAACTCGCCGCTGGGCGAGGTGGTGGGTTTCAAGGTGCGCTTCCAGGACCGGCTGCAACGCGGGGCCAGCGTCAAGCTGATGACAGACGGCATCCTGCTGGCCGAGACCCAGACCGACCCGCTGCTCAAGGCCTACGACACGCTGATCATCGACGAGGCGCATGAACGCAGCCTGAACATCGATTTCCTGCTCGGCTACCTGAAGCAGTTGCTGCCGCGGCGGCCCGACCTGAAGCTGATCGTCACCTCGGCCACGATCGACGCCGACCGGTTTGCGAACCACTTCGCGTCGGCCAAGGGCCCGGCGCCAGTGATCCAGGTGTCCGGCCGCTTGTTCCCGGTGGAGCAGCGCTGGCGCCCGTTCGAGGAGTCGCGTGAACACGACCTGAACGACGCCATCGCCGATGCGGTGGACGAACTCTGGCGCGACAAACCGGGCGACATCCTGGTCTTCCTGCCCGGCGAGCGCGAGATCCGCGAGGCGGCCGACCACCTGCACAAGCACCTCGCCCAACAACACAGAGGTGGCCCACCGGCACAAATCCTGCCGCTGTTCGCGCGCCTGTCGCAGGCCGAGCAGGACCGGGTGTTCAGCCCCGGCAACGGCCGCCGCATCGTGCTGGCCACCAACGTGGCCGAGACCTCGCTGACGGTGCCGGGCATCCGCTGCGTCATCGACGCCGGCCTGGCGCGTGTCAAGCGTTACAGCTACCGCAACAAGGTGGAGCAGTTGCTGGTCGAGCCCATCAGCCAGGCCGCGGCCAACCAGCGCGCGGGCCGATGCGGGCGGGTGGCCGACGGCACCTGCATCCGGCTTTACGATGAAGCCAGCTTTTCCGGCCGGCCCAAGTTCACCGACCCCGAGATCCTGCGTTCGTCGCTGGCGGGTGTGATCCTGCGCATGATGGCGCTCAAGCTCGGCAGCGTGGAGGACTTCCCGTTCCTGGAAGCGCCACCCAGGAAGGCCATCGCCGACGGTTATGCGCTGCTGGCCGAGCTGAACGCGGTGGACGAACGCAACCAGATCACGCCCATCGGTCGCGAACTTGGCCGGCTGCCGCTGGACCCGCGCATCGGCCGCATGATCCTGGAAGCCCGTGAACGTGGTGCACTGGACGAGGTGCTCATCATTGCCTCGGCCCTGTCGGTGCAGGACGTGCGCGACCGGCCGCTGGAGGCCCAGCAAGCGGCCGATGAAAAACACAAGAAGTTCGACGACGAAAAGTCGGAGTTCGTGGGCTACCTGAAGCTGTGGAAGTGGATCGAAGAAGCCCGTGGCCACGGTGAAGGCCACCAGGCTCACAAGCTCAGCAACCGCCAGCAGGAACAACGCCTGCGCGAGAGTTTTGTCAACCCGCGCCGGGTGCGCGAGTGGCGCGACATCCATGCCCAGCTGCACACCGTGGTGGCCGAACAGGGCTGGCGCCTGAACGGCAGCCCGGCCACCTACGAGCAGCTGCACCAGTCCATGCTGGCCGGGCTGCTGGGCAACGTGGGCTGCAAGGCCGACGACGACGACTGGTACCTGGGCGCACGCGGCATCAAGTTCTGGCGCCACCCGGGCGCGCACCTGAGCAAGAAGCCGGGCCGCTGGCTGGTGACGGCCGAGCTGGTGGAGACCACGCGCCTGTTCGGCCGCGGCCTGGCGGCCATCGAGCCGCAGTGGATCCCGCCCATCGCCGGCCACCTGCTGAAGCGCCAGCTGCTGGAGCCGCACTGGGAGAAGAAGGTCGGCGAGGTCGTCGCGCTGGAGCGGGCCACGCTGTACGGCATCGTGGTCTACAACAACCGGCGCGTGAACTTCGGCACCGTCGACCCGGTGGCGGCGCGCGAGATCTTCATCCGCGAGGCCCTGGTGCAGGGCGACTGGGACACCCGGCTGCCCTTCCTGGCGCACAACCACAAGCTGATCAAGCAGGTGGAGGAGCTGGAGCACAAGGCGCGGCGCCAGGACGTGCTGGTCGACGAGGACCTGATCCACGGCTTCTACGACCGCCTGCTGCCGGCCGACATCTGCGCCGGCCCGGCGCTGGAGCGCTGGTACCGCGACGAGGTCAAGCGCCAGCCCACGCTGCTGCAGCTCACGCGCGACGAGCTGATGCGGCACGAGGCCGCCGGTGTCACCAGCGCGGCCTTCCCCAAGACCCTCCGCCTGGGCGGCATCGACTGCGCCGCCACCTATCTGCACCAGCCGGGCGATGCCAAGGACGGCCTGACCGTCACACTGCCCATCTACGCGCTGAACCAGGTGGCCGAGGACCGCTGCGAATGGCTGGTGCCCGGCATGCTGAAGGACAAGGTGCTGGCGCTGGTGAAGAGCCTGGCGCAGCGCCCGCGCTCGCGCCTGGTGCCGCTGCCCGACTGGAGCGCAAAGTTCTGCGAGGCCGTGCCCTTTGGCGACGGCGCCTTGATGGACGTGCTGCTGAAGGCCGTGCGCGACGCCACGCAGCTGCCCGTGCAGCGCGCCGATTTCAAGCAGGAGACGCTGGCGCCGCACCTGTTCATGAACTTCCGCATCGTCGATGAACATGGCCGGCAGCTGGGCATGGGCCGGCACCTGGCGGCGCTGAAGGCCGAGTTCGGCGGCCAGGCGCGCAGTGCCTTCCAGGCGCTGGCGGCGTTGAAGCTGCCGGCCGGGCCGGCGCCGGCTGCCGCGGCAACCTCGCCGGGCCAGGCGGCGCCCACCAAAACAGCCACACCCGCCCTCAGCGCCGCTCAGCGCTACACCGCCTGGACCTTCGGCGAGCTGCCCGAGCTGATGGAGCTGAACAAGGGTGGCCAGGTGCTGGTGGGTTTCCCGGCGCTGGTGGACCAGGGCAGCCACGTCGAGATCGAGGTCTTCGACGAGCCCGACGTGGCCGCCTCCAAGCACCGCGCCGGCCTGCGCCGTCTGGTGGCACTGCAGCTGCGCGAGCCGCTCAAGCACCTGGAAAAGAACATCCCCGGGCTCACCCAGATGGCCTCGGCCTACATGGCCCTGGGCACGGCCGAAGAGCTGCGCCAGCAGATCATCGACCTGGCGCTGGACCGCGCCTTCGGCGGCGAACCCCTGCCGAGTGACGCCCGCGGCTTTCAGGCCCGGCTGGACGATGGCCGGCCACGCCTGGTGCTGATCGCGCACGAGGTGGCGCGCCAGGCCGGCGTGGTGCTGGCCGAGTTTCAGGCCGCGCAGCGCAAGCTCAAGGACAGCCGTGTGCCCAAGGACCTGGCCGACGACATCACGGCCCAGCTGCAGCGCCTGGTGGGCCAACGTTTCCTGGCCACCACGCCCTGGGCGGCGCTGCAACACCTGCCGCGTTACCTGAAGGGCATCACGCTGCGGCTGGACAAGTGGCGCACCGATCCGGCGCGCGATGCCGCCCGCCTGGCCGAACTGCGCCCGCTGGAGCAGCGCTGGGCGCGCCGCCTGGCCGAACGCAAGGGCCAGCCCGATGCGCGGCTGGACGAGTACCGCTGGCTGCTGGAAGAGCTGCGCGTGAGCCTGTTTGCACAGGAGCTGCGCACGCCGCAGCCCGTCAGCAGCAAACGCCTGGACAAGGCCTGGGCGCAGATCACGGCGTGATTCTTGCGTCGGGGGCTGCCGCGGACCCCTAGAATCCGCGCCCCATCGAGCCCGTACATCCCCACGGGCGGTGATGACACCGGCGGCCAAGAGCTGCGTGGTCTGTGGAGAGCTTGCTGATGCCTGCGTTCCGTCGTCTGTTGTGCCTGGCCGGGCTGGCCTGGTTGTCCGGGTTCTGCCTGTCTGCCGGCGCGCAAACGCCGGCGCCAGCCGCCGCAGCCTCGGCGCCTGCACCGCCGAACGCCGAGGCCATGGAGCGCGCCCGGCGCGATGCCGCCAACCCCATGCGTGTGATCCTGGAGGCCGGCCGGCTGCGGCGGCGGGTCGAGGCCCCGGTGGCCCCTGCGGCTCCAGCGCCCGCGGCCGCCGTGCAGCCGCGTCGCGACACCACACGCTCGCTGGCGGCCGATGCGCCGCGCGCCGAACCGGTGCCCACGGCCTTGCCGGCCGCGGCGGTGCCTGCAGAGCCGCCCGTGGCGGCGCCGGCCGTGCCAGCCGCGCCGGTGTTGACGCTCACGCCGCCGCCCGAGGTGCAGCCGGCAGAGGCCGAGGTGCTGCCCGCGCCCCCGGCGCCCGTGAGCCTGCCGGCCTTCATCCCGGCGCCTGACCTGGCGCCGCCAACGCTGCTGCAGATGGTGGAGCCGGTGATCCCGCCGCAGGTGATCAGCCGCACCGGCGCGCTGCGCGAGGTGACGGCCGACCTGACCCTGCAGCCCGATGGCACGGTGTCCGCCGTGGTGCTGGCGGGGTCCACACCGCGCGCGGTGCAGCGCTACCTCACGCAGGCCCTGTCACAGTGGCGGTTTGCACCGCTGGCAGCCACGCGGGTGCACCGCGTTCAGCTGGTCTTCGACAACTGAGGGCGCAGCGCCAGCAGGGCCTGGTCCATGCCGCCGGCCACGATGGACACCATGGCCTGTGCGCGCACCGCCGGCTTGGCGTGGAACGCGATCGACAGGCCGGCGGCCGACATCATCGGCAGGTCGTTCGCGCCGTCGCCCACCGCGATGGCTTGCGCCGGCGAGATGCCCATGAGGTCACAGACATCCAGCAGCACACGGCGTTTCTCGGCACCGTCGACGATTTCGCCCCAGGGGCGGTCCACCAGCGTGCCGGTGAGCCGGCCGTCGGCCACACCCAAGGTGTTGGAACGTGCGAAGTCCAGCTTCAGCCGCGCCTGCACACGGTCGCTGAAGAAGGTGAATCCGCCTGAGACCAGCAGCGTCCTCAGGCCCGCAGCCTGGCAGGCCTGCACAAAAGTCTCGACGCCGGGGTTCAGCTGCAGCTTCTGTGTCCAGACCTGCTCCAGCGCGGCCACCGGCACACCGGCCAGCAGGGCCACACGGCGACGCAGGCTGTCCTTGTAGTCCGTGATCTCGCCGCGCATCGCGGCCTCGGTGATGGCGGCCACTTCGTCCTTGCGGCCGGCGGCGGCGGCGATCTCGTCCACGCACTCGATGTTGATCAGCGTGGAGTCCATGTCGAAGGCCACCAGCTTGAAATCGGCCAGCCGCAACGGCGGCACGAAGCCGCGCACGAAGAGGCCGGGGGCGAATTCAGTGGGGTTTGCCATGGGGGCGCGATGCTAACAGGGGATGCCTCGTGGCCAGCGCCGTCGCTAGACTGCCCCATGGCCACCGACATCTTCATCAGCTACCGGCGCGAGCACAGCCAGCACGCCGCCGGCCGGCTCAAGGACGACCTGGCGGAGTCCTTCGGCCCGCCGACGACGATCTTCCGCGACATCGAGGACATCGAGCCCGGTCTGGATTTCACGCGCGCGCTGGACAAGGCGTTGCGTTCCAGCGGTGTGATGCTGGTGCTGATCGGCCCCGAATGGCTGGACGTGGCGGACAAACAAGGCCGCCGCCGGCTGGACATCGCCACCGACTGGGTGCGGCTGGAGGTGGCCACCGCGCTGCAGCGCGACATCCGCGTGATCCCGGTGCTGATGGAAGGTGCGCCGATGCCGGCACCTGAGCGTTTGCCGCCCGAGATGCAGGCCCTGGCGATGCGCCAGGCCTTCGAGTTGTCCGACGGCCGCTGGCGCAGCGACGTGCTGCGCCTGGTCGAAGCCTTGGCCAAGGTGCCCGGTCTGAGCCGCCGTGTGGCGCCGACGCCGGTGCCCGCGCCGCCGCCGCCCGCCAAAGGCGGCATGAAGACCCTGCTCACCGGCGCCGGCCTGGGCGTCGTGGGCTTGCTGGTGCTGGCGGTGATGTTCGGCGAAAGCCCGGCGCCTGGGCCGGCCCCGGGGCCCTCGCCACTGCCTGCCCCTGCACCGTCCCCGGCGCCATCACCTTCACCATCCCCTGTGCCCAGCCCCGCACCGGTGCAGGAGGCCAGCGTGCCGGACGTGTCGGGCCTGTGGCGCACGTCCACCGGTGAGGTCTACCACTTCCAGCAGCAGGGCCGGGGCGTCAGCTTCACGGCCGAAGCCGGCGGCCAGCCCGTCGGCCAGGGCCGCGGGCAGCTGGAAGGCCATCTGCTGCGCCTGGCGATGACCCTCAACGTCAACGGCCAGTTCCTGGGCAACGCCAACTGCGACCTGCAGCCCGCGCCCGACCTGCGCAGCTGGACGGGCATGTGCATGGGCCCGAACGGGCCGTTTGCGGCGCAGATGTTCAGGTAGCCGCAGCCGGCACCACCGGCGGGCCCAGCGCCCGCAGGATGTCGCGCACGTACTGTGCGCGGTCGGGCACGGCGGCGATCTCGCGGTCGATGCGCAGCTTGTCGTTGCCCGCCAGCTTGACCGAGCGGTTCTTCTGCACCAGCGAGATGATCTTCATCGCGTCGATCGGCGGCTGCGGCCGGAACACGATGTTGATCAGCTTCGGGCCGGCGTCGATCTTCAGCACGCCGTAGGGCTTGGCCAGCACGCGCAGCCGGTGGGTGTCGAACAGCACCTGGCCCTGCGGCGGCAGCTTGCCGAAGCGGTCGGTGATCTCTTCCAGCAGGGCATCGATCTGCTCGGCCCTTTCGGCGCTGGCCAGGCGCTTGTAGAGGTTCAGCCGCACGTGCACGTCGCCGCAGTAGGCGTCGGTCAGCAGCGCGGGCGCGTGCAGGTTGATCTCGGTGGTGGCGTTCAGCGGGTTCAGCAGGTCGGGCTCGCGGCCGGCCT
>CAYTWU010000084.1:0-12229 GCA_964442175.1 uncultured Rubrivivax sp. | reverse complement strand
GGGCACGCTCTCCGGCGGCAACCAGCAGAAGGTCGCCCTCGCCAAATGGCTGGCGTTGCATCCGGACGTGCTCCTGCTCGACGAGCCGACGCGTGGCGTGGATGTCGGCGCGAAGCGGGAGATCTATCAGATCATGGAAGAGCTCGCCGCTCGATCGATGTGAGCCATTGAGGAGACCCCACGTGTCGGAAGCCTACATCTACGACCATGTCCGCACCCCGCGTGGCAAGGGCAAGAAGGACGGATCGCTGCACCAGGCCTCGCCGGTCTGGCTGCTGCGCACGCTGCTGCACGCGCTGCAGCAGCGCAGCACGCTGGACACCGCGCTGGTGGACGACGTGGTGCTGGGCTGCGTGACCCCGGTGGGTGAACAAGGCGCCGACATCGCCCGCACCGCCGTGCTGGACGCCGACTGGGCGCAGACCTGCGCCGGCGTGACGCAGAGCCGCTTCTGCGCCAGCGGCCTGGAATCGGTGAACCTGGCCGCGGCCAAGGTCAAGAGCGGCTGGGAAGACCTGGTCGTGGCCGGCGGCGTGGAAAGCATGAGCCGCTGGCCCATGGGCAGCGACGCCGGCGCCTGGGTGATGGACCCGCGCGTGAACCAGAAGCTGGGCTTTGTGCCGCAGGGCGTGGGCGCCGACCTGATCGCCACGCTGGAAGGCTGGGACCGCGCCGATGTGGATGCGTTTGCGCTGTGCTCGCACCAGCGCGCGGCGGCGGCGCGGGCCGAAGGACGGTTTGCAGGCTCCGTCATCCCGGTGCGCGACATCGCCGGCCTGATGCTGCTGGAACAGGACGAAACCATCCGCGGCAATGCGTCCATGGAGGCGATGGCCAAGCTCGACGCCAGTTTTGCGATGATGGGCCAGATGGGTTTCGACGCCACGGCGCTGCGCAAGTACACCACGGTGGAGAAGATCCGCCACGTGCACCACGCGGGCAACAGCTCGGGCATCGTCGACGGCGCGGCGCTGATGCTGGTGGGTTCGAAAGAAGGCGGTGCCAAGGCCGGCCTGAAACCGCGGGCCCGCATCCGCGCCGCGGCCGTGATCGGCTCCGAGCCCACCATCATGCTGACCGGGCCGACGCCGGCCTGCCGCAAGGCACTCGCCAAGGCCGGCATGGCGGCCTCGGACATCGACCTCTTCGAGATCAACGAAGCCTTTGCCGTGGTGCCGATGAAAACCGCGCGCGACCTGGGTGTGGACCTGGACCGCGTCAACGTCAACGGCGGCTCCATCGCGATGGGCCACCCGCTGGGCGCCACCGGCTGCATCATCCTCGGCACCCTGCTCGACGAGCTGGAGCGCCGCCAGCTGTCCACCGGCCTGGCCACGCTGTGCGTGGGCGGCGGCATGGGCATCGCCACCATCATCGAGCGAGTCTGACCATGGCGAACGCTGTCACTCTGAACCTGGGCGGCGACGGCATCCTGGTCGCCACCATGAACCTGCCGGGCCGCACGATGAACGTGGTCGGCGATGTGCTGATGGCCGGCCTGGCCGAAGCCGCCGATCGCCTGGCCACCGACCCGGCCGTGAAGGGTCTGATCCTGGCGTCTGCCAAGGCCGATTTCTGTGCCGGTGGCGACCTGGACAACATGTTCACCTGGACGCGCCCTGAGCAGCCCTTCGAGGCCTCGATGGCGATGAAGAAGGTGCTGCGGCGTTTGGAAACCACCGGCAAGCCGGTGGTGGCGGCGCTGAACGGCCACACGCTGGGCGGCGGGCTGGAGATTGCGCTCGCCTGCCACGCCCGTGTCGCGCTGGACGATCCGCGGCTGAAGATCGGCCAGCCCGAGGTCAAGCTCGGCCTGCTGCCGGGTGGCGGCGGCACGCAGCGGCTGCCGCGCCTCTTGGGCATGCAGCCGGCACTGCAGATCATGGCCGAGGGCAACGACCTGACGCCGCAGAAGGCGCAGGCCATGGGCCTGGTGGCCAGCCTGGCGAGAGACCGCGATGACCTGATGGCGCAGGCGCGTGCCTGGTGCTTGGACAACCCCAAGAGCCAGCAGCCCTGGGACGCGCCCAAGTTCCGCTGGCCGGGCGGGGATTCACGCACGCCGGCGGCGCTGCAGATGTTCTCGATCGCGCCGTCCATCGCCTCGGCCAAGAGCTTTGGCAACTACCCGGCGGTGCAGCACATCCTGAGCTGCGTGTTCGAAGGCGGGCTGATGGACTTCGACAACGCCTGCGTGGTCGAAAGCCGCTACTTTGCCGCTTGCGCGATGTCGCGCGAGAGCAAGAACATGATCGGGACCTTGTGGTTCCAGCTCAACGCGATCAAGAAGGGCGCATCGCGGCCGGCCGGTGTGCCCGCGGCAAAGGTCAGGAAACTCGGCATCCTGGGTGCCGGCATGATGGGCGCGGGCATCGCCTACGTCTCGGCCAAGGCCGGCATCGACGTGGTGCTGCTGGACACCAATGACGAGGCTGCGGCCAAGGGCAAGGCCTATTCGCAGGGTCTGCTGGACAAGGCGGTGAAGAAGGGCCGCAGCACGCCGGAGAAGCGTGACGCCTTGCTGGCGAAGATCACGCCCACCACCGACTACAGCCTGCTGCAAGGCTGCGACCTGGTGATTGAAGCCGTGTTCGAAGACCGCGCCATCAAGGCCGAGGTCACGCAGAAGGCCGAGGCGCAGCTGGCCGCCAGCGCGGTGTTTGCGTCCAACACCTCCACACTGCCCATCACCGGCCTCGCGCAGGCCAGTGTGCGGCCGGCGCACTTCATCGGCCTGCACTTCTTCAGCCCGGTGGACAAGATGCCGCTGGTCGAGATCATCGTCGGCGCGCGGACCAGCGATCAGACCCTGGCGCGTGGCTTCGACTACGTGCTGCAGATCGGCAAGACACCCATCGTCGTCAACGACAGCCGGGGCTTCTACACCAGCCGCGTTTTTGGCACCTATGTGATGGAAGGCATCGCGATGCTGGCCGAGGGCGTGCACCCGCGCAGCATCGAGGTCGCGGGCCTGCAGGCCGGCATGCCGATGCCGCCGCTGGCGCTGCAGGACGAGGTGTCCTTGAGCCTGGGCCTGCACGTGGCCGAGCAAACCCGCAAAGACCTGGCCGCCGAGGGCAAGCCGTACAGCGAACACCCCGGCATGCGCGTGGTGCGCCAGCTGTGCGAGATCGGCCGCATCGGCAAGAAGGCCGGCCAAGGTTTCTACGACTACAGCGACGACGGCAAACAGCTCTGGCCCGAACTGGCCACGCTGTACCCGGTGGCGGCGGTGCAGCCCGACCCGCAGGAACTGGTGGACCGGCTGATGATCGCGCAGGCCAACGAAGCCGCGCGCTGCCTGGAAGAAGGTGTGCTGCGCTCGGTGGCCGACGGCAACATCGGCTCCATCTTCGGCTGGGGCTTCGCGCCGTTCCAAGGCGGGGCGCTGCAGTACATCAACGCGGTGGGCCCGGCGGCCTTCGTGGCCCGGGCGCGCGAGTTGGCGGCCCGTTTCGGGCCGCGCTTCGAGCCGGCGGCCATCGTGGTGCGGCTGGCAGCGCAAGGCGGGCAGCTCTGACGCTGAGTCCAGTACTGGACACTTTTGGTTGATTTGTCCATAATGGCACTCCATGATGAGTGCCGTTTTGCAAGTGCAGCCGCCCGCCGTCACGCCCGAGCAGATGGCGGCGGCCGGCCTGCGTGCCTTCGTGCGGATCGCGGAAGCCTGGGGCCTGACGGTGGACGAACAGATCCGCCTGCTGGGCGAGCCGGCGCGCTCCACCTTCTTTGCCTGGCGCAAGCAGCCTGACAAGGCCAGCCTGCCGCGTGACACGCTGGAGCGGCTGTCCAACCTGCTGGGCATCTACAAATCGCTGCAGATCCTGCTGCCCGACCCGGCTGCGGCCGATGCCTGGGTGCGCCAGCCCAACTGCGCGGCGCCGTTCGGTGGGCGCAGCGCGCTGCAGCACATGCTGGGGGGCAACGTGAGCGACCTGAACCTGGTGCGCCGCTACCTGGATGGTGCACGTGGCGGCGGCTGGGCCTGAGCGGCCCATGGCTGAACCGCCCGTGCGGCGCCTGCGCTGGGAGCGCGCCCACCGCATCGTGCCCACCCGGCACCCGTCGGTCTACCTCTACGACCGGGTGGCCGATGCGGCCGACTTCGACGCGCTTTATGCGCTGGAAGCCATGACCAACGAGCGCGTGCGGGATGAAGTCGGCCAGGTGCAGCGCGTGGCGCCGGCCGACCGCATCTTCGGGCCGGGCAGCGGGCCCATCATGGCGGCCTTCACGCACGTGAACCCGCTGGGCAGCCGCTTCTCCAGCGGGGGCTTTGGTGTCTTCTACGCGGCCCATGAGCGTGCGACCGCGGTGGCGGAAACGGCCTACCACCACGCGCGGTTCCTGGCCGCCACCGCCGAGCGGCCCATGCACCTGCCGATGCGGCTGTACCAGGTGGCCATCGACAGCCGCCTGCACGACCTGCGCAGCGGTTTTGACGCCGAACACGCCGCCGACGACTACGGCGCGGCCCGTGCCCTGGGCGCCCGCCTGCACGCCACCGGGTCCGCCGGCGTGGCCTACCGCAGCGTGCGCCATGCCGGCGGGCACTGCGTGGGCCTGTTCAAGCCACGCGGTGCGTCCCGCTGCACGCATGCGGCCATCCTGCTCTACGCCTGGGATGGCCAACGATTCACCGACGTCTACGAGAACCTGAATGCGGTTTGACCGGCTCGACGCGCTGCGGGGGGTGGCCATGGTCTGGATGGCGCTGTTCCACTTCGCCTTCGACCTCAACCACTTCGGCCTGCTGGAGCCGCGCCAGAACTTCTACCGCGACCCGTTCTGGACGGTGCAGCGCAGCTTCATCCTCAGCGGTTTCCTGTTCTGCGCCGGCGCCGCACTGGCGGTGGCGCTGGACGCCGGCCAGAGCTGGCCACGCTTCTGGCGCCGCTGGTTGCAGATCGCCGGCTGCGCGCTGCTGGTCAGCATCGGCTCGGCGGTCATGTTCCCCAAGAGCTGGATAGTCTTCGGCGTGCTGCACGGCATCGCGGTGATGCTGGTCATCGCCCGGCTGGCGGCGCCGCTGCGCGGCTGGCTGTGGATGCTGGGCGCCATGGCCATCTCGTTGCCGCTGCAGGTGCAGCATCCGTTTTTCGACGCACCCTGGGTGCACTGGACCGGCCTTGTCACGCGCAAGCCCATCACCGAAGACTGGGTGCCCGTGCTGCCCTGGCTGGGGGTGGTGTTGTGGGGCCTGGCTGCCGGGCAATGGGCGCTGGTGCAGCGCCGCCACTGGCTGGCGGGCCCGCTGCCCAGGCTGCTGCAGCCGCTGGCCACGCTGGGCCGCTGGTCGCTGAGTTTTTACATGCTGCACCAGCCGGTGCTGATCGGCGGCATCCTGGCGGTGACAATGCTGAGATGAAACCTGGCAGCGTTCTTTACGGCTTCCACGCCGTCACCGTGCGGCTGAAGACCGCGCCCGAATCCGTGCTGGAGGTGTTTGTGGACGCCACCCGGCGCGACGCCCGCATGCGCCAGTTCGTCGAGCGTGCGCAGGCCGCCGGCGCCAAGATCGTGGACAGCGACGACAACCGCTTGTCGCAGCTCTGTGGCAGCCCGCGCCACCAGGGGGTGGCCGCGCGGGTGCAGGTGCTGGCGCCCAAACACTCGCTGGACGACGTGCTGGACGACGCCGAAGGCCCGGCCTTGGTGCTGGTGCTGGACGGCGTGACCGACCCGCACAACCTGGGCGCCTGCCTGCGCGTGGCCGATGCCGCCGGTGCGCATGCCGTGGTCGCGCCCAAGGACCACGCCGTGGGCCTGAACGCCACGGTGGCCAAGGTGGCCAGCGGCGCGGCCGAGACCGTGCCCTACCTGATGGTGACCAACCTGGCGCGCACACTGAACGAGCTGAAGGAGCGCGACATCCGCGTCATCGGCACCAGCGACGACGCCGAACGCACGCTCTACGACCTGGACCTGTCCGGCCCGGTGGCCCTGGTGCTGGGCGCCGAAGGCCCGGGCATGCGCCAGCTGACGCGCAAGACCTGTGACCAGCTGGTGCGCATCCCGATGGCGGGCGCGGTGGAGAGCCTGAACGTCTCCGTCGCGGCCGGGGTCTGCCTGTACGAGGCGCGCCGGCAACGTGAACACCGGCCTGCCTAGAACCACCCCTGCAAGGAAGCCCCATGCCTGTCATCGAAGTCCAGCACCCGCTGGTGCGCCACAAGGTCGGCCTGCTGCGCGAGCACGAGATCTCGACCAAGAAGTTCCGCGAGCTCACCAACGAGCTGGCGCGCCTGCTGGCGTATGAGGCCACGGCCGACTTCCCGCTGGAGAAGACCACCGTGCAATGCTGGAGCGGCCCCACCGAGGTGGACCAGATCTCCGGCAAGAAGGTCACCGTCGTGCCCATCCTGCGCGCCGGCCTGGGCATGCTGGACGGGGTGCTGGACATGATCCCGAACGCCAAGGTCAGCGTCGTGGGCCTGGGCCGCAACCACGAGACGCTGCAGCCGGAGCAGTATTTCGAGCGATTTGTCGGCCAGCTGGACGCGCGCACCGCGCTGATCATCGACCCCATGCTGGCCACCGCCGGCTCGATGATCGCCACCGTGGACCTGCTCAAGCGCAAGGGCTGCACCGACATCCGCGCCCTGGTGCTGGTGGCCGCGCCCGAAGGCGTGAAAGCCTTGAATGCCGCGCACCCCGATGTGCGCTGCTGGACGGCTGCGATCGACAGCCACCTCAACGAGGTGGGCTACATCATCCCCGGGCTGGGGGACGCGGGCGACAAGATTTTCGGGACGAAGTGAGGCGGCGGCCCACCAGGCCGGCGCCCAGCAGCAGCGCGCCCATCAGCGCGTAGGCACCCGGGTCGGGCACGGCGTCGACGTGGCTGCCGTGGGGCAGCGGGCTGAAGCGCGGGGCCGGCATGGCCGGCACGGCATCAACAGGCGCGGCGGCTTGCCACGGCAGCGGGCTCAGGCTGGCCAAGGTCCAGCGCACGGCCAGTTCGTGCGGGTCGGCTTCCAGGGCCGCGTCCACCGGTGCCGCGCACAGCGGCGAGGCCAACCCGGCCAGGCTGGCAGCGCAAACCCACAACGAGATCCGGCGACAGGACATGCCCCTAGGCTAATCCGCCGATCCGGGGACGTCACCCCCCCTTGATCAGGGTCGGCGTGCGGTTTGCACGGCCGGGGCGGCTGGCCTCAACGCAAGACCTTGAGCGCCTCGGGGTTGACCAGGCCGCTGGGCTGGCCCTGGATGAAGTTGATCACGTTGTCGAACGCGGCACCGAAGTAGAGCTCGTAGCTGTCCTGCTCCACGTAGCCGATGTGCGGGGTGCAGACGGCGTTTTCCAGCCGCAGCAGCGGGTGGCCCTGCAGGATGGGCTCGCTTTCGAACACGTCCACGGCCGCCATGCCGGGCCGGCCGCGGTTGAGGGCCGAGACCAGGGCGTTTTCCGCCACCAGCTCGGCGCGCGAGGTGTTCACGAACAGCGCCGTGGGTTTCATGCGCGACAGGTCGTCCAGGGTCACCAGGCCCCGGGTGCTGTCGCTCAGCCGCAGGTGCAGGCTGAGCACGTCGGACTGGTCGAACAGCGTCTGGCGGTCGGCCACCGGGGTGTAGCCATCGGTGGCGGCGCGTGCGCGCGAGGCCTCGCTGCCCCACACCAGCACCTGCATGCCGAAGGCGCGGCCATAACCTGCCACCAGCTGGCCGATCTTGCCGTAGCCCCAGACGCCCAGCGTGCGACCGCGCAGCACCGTGCCCAGGCCGAAGTTCGGCGGCATCGACGCCGCTTTCAGGCCCGACTGCTGCCACGCACCGTGTTTGAGGTTGCCGATGTACTGCGGCAGCCGGCGGGTGGCGGCCATGATCAGCGCCCAGGTCAGCTCGGCCGCCGCCACCGGCGAGCCCGTGCCCTCGGCCACCGCGATGCCCAGCCGCGTGCAGGTCTCGACGTCGATGTGCGGCCCCACGCGGCCGGTCTGCGCGATCAGCTTCAAGCGCGGCAGCTTTTCCAGCAATTGCCGCGGGAAGTGGGTGCGCTCGCGGATCAGCACCAGCACGTCGGCGTCGCGCAGCCGCACCGACAATTGGCCGATGCCCTTGACGGTGTTGGTGAAGACCTTGGCGTTGAAGGGTTCCAGGCGGGCAGCGCAGGGCAGCTTGCGCACGGCGTCCTGGTAGTCGTCGAGGATGATGATGTTCATGGGCGACGCGATTTTGCCCCGCAGGCTAGCATCCGGCGCCTTTTGCTTTCATCCGGAGACAGAGCCATGCCCCCACCGATGTTCGCCGCCAGCGTGCCCGTGTTCCAGCGCATGCTGGGCAACCTGCTGAACTGCCTGGCCAAGGCCGAGGCGCACGCCCAGTCCCGCGGCTTCAGCCCCGACAACTACCTGGTGCTGCGCCTGGCACCCGACATGTTGCCCTTCACCAAGCAGATCCAGATCGCCAGCGACGCGGCCAAGGGCTGCGTGGCGCGCCTGGCCGGGCAGGACGTGCCGAAGTGGGACGACACCGAAGTCACATTCGCCGAGCTGCGGGCGCGTGTGCAGCGCACGCTGGACTTCGTGTCATCGGTGCCGGCGACGGCGTTCGAGGCGGCCGAATCCCGCGAGATCGTGATCCCGATGCGCAACCGCGATCCGCTGGTCTTCACCGGCGAGAACTACCTGCGCCACTTTGCGCTGCCCAACTTCTACTTCCACGTCACCACCACCTACGCGCTGTTGCGCCAGGCGGGGGTGCCGCTGGGCAAGGGCGATTACCTGGGCGGATGAAGCCGGCGGTCTGGCCTGCGTCACCAGGCCCAGGCCCCCAGCTGCCCCTGGGACAGGTAGAGCACGCGGTCGCCGATCTGCAGGCTGCGGTCGGTCGCCACGTCGGGCATGGCCAGCGGCGGGTCGTGCGGCAGCAGCGGCTTGAAGACCAGGCTGCCGGTGGCCGGCGTGACCTCGATGCGCTGCAGGCCCTGGCGCCAGCTGTCGCCGTCCCACAGCAGCATCGGCAGGCCGATGCGGGCCACACCGTCGCGCCACAGCAGGTTCAGGCCGTGGCGTGAGTGGTCCAGCGCCGTGCTGCTGCCGGGCCCGCCGGCCGTCTGGCTGCTGTGCAGCAGCGGCCGGGCCGGGTCGCGCACGTCGAACAGCGCCACCTTCAGGCCGGTGACGAAGCCGTTGCTGTCGGCCTCGCGTCCCACGCCCAGCAGCCAGCCCGGCCCCATCGCGTACAGGTCCTGCGAAAAGCCCGGCACCTCCAGCACGCCCACGGTGCGCGGGTCGGCCGGGTTGGCCAGGTCCAGCACATACAGCGGATCGACCAGGCGGAAGGTGACCACGTAGGCCCGGTCTTCCACGAACCGCACGCCCTGGATCTGTTCGCCCGGCTTGCCGATGGCTGCGGGCCGCTGGGCGTTGGGCAGCCGCGCGACGGTCACCAGTTGGCCGGCTTCTTCCCGCAGCACCGTCAGGGTGGCGGGTGAGGGTGGCGTGGCCGGGTCGCCGGCATCGCTGGCGTTGGCCCAGCCGGTGGGGCCGGTGAAGCTGATCACGCGCAGGTGGCCGTTCCATTCGCTCAGGCGGCTGGGCTTGCGTTCGTTGTCCCAGCCCAGGTGACCGGCGACCGTGCCGCTGGCGCGGTAGCTGGCACCGGCGGCGCCGATGCTGAACTTGTGCAGGTCGATGCCGATGTCCTGCGGGTAGACCAGCGGCGGCGTGCCGGCATAGGCCCAGCGGGTGGAGGCCACGTACAGCGCATCGGCCGCCATGTACAGCGCCTCGCTGCCGCCGGCAAAACAGCGGCTGGTGTGCGCCAGCGTGGGCGAGTTCAGGTCGAACACCGTGACGGTGGTGACTTCCACCGCAGGCGAGCCGTTGCCCGGCTGGAAGTAACAATCGGTTTCGGCCACCAGCGGCACCGGGTCTGCCGACCCCACCTGCAGCCGCGGCAGCAGGTCGCGGGCGGTCAAGGCCGCGATGGCGGCTTCGCGTTCGGCGGCGGTGGCGTCGAAGGGCAGGGCGTCCACCGCCAGCGCCGGCTGGTGGGTGCTGACGACCACCAGTTGCTGGCCCAGGCGCCGGCTGCCGACCAGCCGGCCATCGATGCGCAGGCGGGTTTCCGCCGTCAGCCCGGTGCCGGTGTTCAGCGGCTGCAGCAGCACCTGCGGCACCGTGGGCACCACCGCGATCAGGCCCATCGCCGGGCAGGCCTCGGCGCCACAGCCGCCCTGCCAGTCGCCCAGCCGCCAGGCCATGCCCACGGCCACGGCGCGTGTGCCGCCTTCCGCCAGATACAGCCCGCTGAAGCCGCCGCCCAGGCTGTCCGGCTCGGCAGCGAGGGCCAGTTCGGTCTCGCGCTGCAGCCGGCCATCGGCCAGCAGCCGGTCACGGCGCACGTTGTCGGCATGCAGCGACAAGACGGTGTCGCCATCGGCTTTGAGCAGGTCGTCTTCGTCGACGCTGGCCTCCTGCAGCAGGGTGCCGGAACGTGCACTGTCGGCGGCGGGCGGCGGTGCCGGCGACGCCGTGGTGCCCGCGGCCAGGGGCGAGCCCTGGCCCCAGCGTGCCCGCACCCGCGCGGCCAGGTGCTGCACCAGTTCACCGGACTGGGCCTGCACCAGGCCGGCACCTGTGGGTGCGTCCGGCGGCGGGGTCGGTGCGCCACCGCCGCCACAGGCGACCAGCAGCCAGCCGGCGACCCACGGGGCCCACCGCGGGGCCCGCCGCGCGTCGAGGGGTCGGGGTGTGTGGGGAGGCACGGTGTTCATCGGACGTCCTTGTCTCTGAGCTCTGAATGTGGGAAAATATCCCACACAATGCAGAGGCGGTCAACACAGGCATGAAAACCCGGTCACAACTGGTGCTCGCCGCGGTCTTGCGCCTGCTGGTGCCGCTGGTGCGGCTGTTGCTGCGCCAGGGGGTGGCCTATCCGGCCTTTGCCGCGGCGCTGAAGCCCGTTTTTCTGCAGGCTGCACGTGCCGAACTGCAAGCCCGCGGCATGGCCACCACCGACAGCGCGGTGACCCTGCTCTCCGGCGTGCACCGGCGCGACGTGCGCCGCCTGGGGCGCGGTGCAGAGACGCCCGAAGCCTCCTCCGAGGGCCCGCTGAGCCTGGCCGCCGAAGTGGCCGCCCGGTGGCTGAGCGACCCCGCCTGGCTGGATGCCACGCAGCGCCCACGGGTGCTGCCGCGCAGCGGCGCCGATTCTTTTGATGCCCTGGTCGCCAGCGTCAGCGTCGACGTGCGGCCGCGCGCGATGCTCGACGAGATGCTCCGCCTGGGTGTCGTGCAGATGGAGGGCGACGGCGTGCAGCTGCTGCGCGAAGGATTTGCCCCGCGCCAGGGCCTGGCGGAGATGGCCAAGCTCTTCAGCGCCAACCTGCACGACCACCTGGCCGCCGCTGCCGCCAACCTGCAGGGCGAGGCCAACTTCCTGGAGCAGGCGATGTTTGTCGACCAGCTCAGCGATCAATCCGTCCAGGCCTTGCAGCAGGCGGCCGTGCAGGCCTGGCAGCAGGCGCTGCGCACGGTGCTGCGCGAGGCCCAGACCCGCTTCGACCAGGACACTGCGCAGCTGCCGCCCGCCGACCGCCGCCAGCGCGCCCGGTTTGGCGTCTACTTTTTCAGTGACCGGGAGGATGCCCAGTGAACCCCTTGTTCCGTCTCCGTGCTGCGTTCGTGGCCGGCATCCTGGCCCTGCTGTCGGCCTGCGGGCCGGGGGTGGGCGGCACCGGCACCGGCGCGGCGCCTGACCCGGGTGTCAGCGGCCTGCAGTTCTTCGGCGCCACGCCACAGAACGTCTGCCTGGGCCCGCTGGCCACCGCACTGGGGTGTGCCGCGGTGGTGGGGGCCGAGCCGGCGCCTCCCCTGTCGCCGCGCCACTTCGCCACCGGCTGTGCGGTGGCCAGTTTCAGTGGTGATGCGGTGGAGCTGGATGCGCTGTGCAGTGGCTGGTTCTTCAGCGGCCGCTGGGGCCTGGCCGCTGACGGCGCCGGCCGCTACCACGGCCTGGTCGGGCCGGACCCGGTGCAGCCGCCCACGCACCCCGCCACGCTGGAGGTGCAGGCGCAAGGCGCGGATCTGCTGCTGACGCTGCACGCCGCCGATGGCCAGGTGCTGGCCGGGCCGCTGTTGTTGAGCCCGGTGCCGGGCACGCCGTAGGGTCCTGTCGGCTCAGAGCCTGAGAGTTTTTCGGGCGTGCCCGAGCGACGCGCCAAAGCGTGCCCGATCAAGGCGCAAAGCGCAGCCATAGCTCGGGCTATGGCGAGCATTTG
>CAYTWU010000083.1:0-12257 GCA_964442175.1 uncultured Rubrivivax sp. | reverse complement strand
CCAGAGCTTGAAGTCGCCCCACTCGGTGACGAGTTCGGGCATGTGCTGCAGGCGTGCCAGCACGGTGGCGGGGCTGGAATGGGCTGCATGGAGCGCTGGCTCGCCTGTGGAGGCGGCGGTGGCCAGGGGCAGCAGCTTCAGCCACTGCGCCAGCATCTCGGGTCGGTGGAAGGCGAAGACGGATCGCGACCGGGGCGATGGGTCCAGGCCGTTGGTGAAGTGGGTTTCCACGCCGGTGGATTCGTACAAGAACGGCAGCGGCCGAGCCCAGGCGGGCAGCGTGGCCGGCAGGCCCTGGGCATAGCGCTCGCTCTGGGGTTCCACGCCGCGCAGCGGTGTGCCCTGACGCTTGGCTTCGATCACGCCGCAGGCCTTGCCATCCACGTACAGCAGGTAATCGGCGAAGCCATGGCCCGTGTTCAGCGGGAACTCGCGGATCGCCACGCCCAGGGCCGCGTGCAGGTTGGCCTGCGCCATGCTCTGCACCGCCCAGCCGGCCTGGGTGAGCAGCAGGTCGATCTCTTGGCGGGCCGCGGCTTCCGGTTGGGGTGCCATGGGTGGGCGGGGCGGGGTCAGCGGCGACGTGCCTTGGCCGGCGCTGTGCGCCGCCCATCCACTTCGGTTTCCGACAAGTCCACGCCCAGGTAGTTCTCGAGCGCGAAGCGGACCACATCGGAGCGCGAGGGAATCGTGCCCAGCTTGGCGCTGAGCTCGATGCGCTTCTTGTCGATGGCCTGCTCCAGCGTGTCGCTGACGCGGACGTTGAGTTGTGCGCGGGTCATGTTGGGGTGTGCGGTGGCCTGCGCGGATTCTAGGCATTCCATCCCGCATTGCTAGACAGCTTGACCGCTAGATTGAGCGACATACAATGAACACGTCTAGCAATATAGCGGACAGACAAGGAGTGACATGCCATCCGAACTGTTGACCACCGACGAGCTGTCGGCCCGCATCAAGTACGACGTGCGCACCATCCGCGAGCGCCTCAAGGACAGCGTGCTGCTGGAAGGGGTGCACTACATCCGCCCCTTCGGCGGCCGCAAGATCCTGTTCATCTGGGACCGCATCGCCGAAGACATCGGCAAGCCCTCGGCGGCCGGCGGCGCGGCCGCCATCCCCATGGCCAATGGCGGGGTGCTCCATGGGTAGCGTGCGCGTGCTGGCCGGCAAGGGCACCCTGTTCCTGGACTTTCGCTACCAGGGCGAGCGCTGCCGCGAGTACACGGCGCTGACCGACACGGCGACGCACCGCAAGCGGCTGGAGAAGGCCCTGCGTGCGATCGAGGAGGAAATCGCCGCCGGCACCTTCGACTACGAGAAGCGCTTTCCGGGCAGCAAGCGGGGCGTCAAGCCTGTCGCCGCGGCGGCACAGGCGGCGACGGGCAGTGCGCCCCGGGTGCCCCTCGCGGTGCAAGTGCCCCAGGCAGAGACTGTCCCCACACCTGCCTTCCGCACCTTCGCCGAAGACTGGCTAACCAACCACGCCGTCGAATGGCGTCGCTCGCACGTGCGGGTGCTGCGCTCGACCATCGACGGCCACCTGGTGCCGCACTTCGGCAACAAGCCCGTGGGCCTGATCGGCAAGGCCGACATCCTGGCCTTTCGCAACAAGCTGGCCGAGGTGCCGGGCCGCGCGGCCAAGGGCCTGTCGGCCAAGCGCATCAACGGCATCCTGGCGCCGCTGCGGCAGATGCTGGCCGAGGCGGCCGAGCTCTACGGCTTCACGTCGCCCGCGGTCAACATCAAGCCCTTGCGGGTGCGCAAGACCGATGTGCAGCCCTTCACCCTGGCCGAGGTGCAGACGCTCGTCGGGCGCGTGCGGGCTGACTACCGCAGCTACTTCATCACCCGCTTCTTCACAGGCATGCGTACGGGCGAAGTGCATGGCCTGAAGTGGAAGTACGTGGACTTCGAGCGCCGGCTGATCCTGGTGCGCGAGACCTTCGTGCTGGGCGAGGACGAGTACACCAAGACCGACAGCTCGCAGCGCGACATCCAGATGAGCCAGGTGGTGTTCGAGGCGCTGCGCCAGCAGCACGCAGCCACCGCTCAACTCAGCGACTACGTGTTCTGCAACCGCGCCGGCGAGCCGCTGGACAACAAGAACTTCAGCGACCGGGTCTGGTACCCGCTGCTGCGCCACCTGGGGCTGGCCGCGCGCCGACCCTACCAGATGCGCCACACCGCGGCCACGCTGTGGCTGGCCTCAGGCGAAGCGCCGGAGTGGATTGCGCGCCAGCTGGGCCACGCGAACACCGAGATGCTGTTCAAGGTGTACAGCCGTTATGTGCCGAACCTGACGCGGCGCGACGGCTCGGCGATCGACCGGCTGCTGGCTTCCCGCTTTGCTGGGATCACCGAGGTGGCGCCCGGCGCACCGCAGTTGCCGGCTCCGACCGCCGAACCGGCAGGAGCGCACCATGACTGACGCCGACACCCCGCGAACCACGGGCCTGGTCGATGCGCCGGAGGACGACAGCTTCCGGCTGGCCGCAATTCCGCTGTCGCCCGAGCGCTTCACGACCTGGCGCGAGCGGCTGGCGCAGTGGCGCACATTGCGCAACGCACCGCTGCACCCGGAAGACCCGCGCATCCGTGCTGCTCGGCTGGCTGAACGACAGGCCCGGCAGCGCATCCGCGTCCACCACGCAACCCAGTACGGGCACATCTCCAGCAACCGGCGCATCCCGCGCGACAGCAGCGCCGCCGGCCTCGGCCGCTACGAGGCCGATCTGATCGCCGTGACCGCTCGCCGCGTCGTGCTGCTGGAGGTCAAGAACTGGAGCGGCCAGTTGCGCGTGGCCAGCGACGGGTGGGTGCAGGTGCAGCGCAATGGCACCGAGGTGCACCATCCGAACCTGCTGGCGCACAACCGCGAGAAGCTGCGTGCGCTGCACCGCCATCTGGTCGAGCACGGGGTGCACATCGCCCCGCAGTGCTTCCACCAGGGCGTGGTCTTCCTGAATCCCCGGCTCGATATTGACGCCGAGATTGCGGGCCACCCAGCCGTACTGCAACTGGATGGCGTGGGCGAATTGCTGGGCGACGGCACCAGCCTGGGCCGCCGGGCCGCTGCTCGGGTGGCGCAGTGGCTGGCCAGCGCGGACACCAGCGCAGCGCTGGCGCAGCACCTGCTGCAAGTGATACCGCCCGCGAACGTGAAGGCCGCAGCCGAGGTCATCGGCGCTCTGCGCACCTGGGACCGGCTGACACTGCGCGGCGGCCGGGAACTGCAGGGCGACATCCTGTGGCTGCGCGTCACCTGCAAGCAGGTGCCGGCGCAAGCGCTGAAGCCTGGTGGCGCCGCCGATCTGCACTGGCGCCGCGGCCTGATCGGCGGTGTGCAGTGGGTGGTGATGAACCAGCGACCGGGCAGCATGACCGGTGACCTGTTCTGGGACCAGCACTTGGTCCCCGGCCACCGGGTGTGGCTGGACACCGAGGACTGCGTCTGCTTCCACGAGCCCGGCAGGTCGAGGCCCGGCATCATTGCTCTCAACCATGTTGAGAGAATTCAGATCGGATGAGCAGGCGACGCGGTCAAGGTGATGGCGATGGTGGACAGCCGCCGGTGACAGCGGTGCCAGGCCCGCGCGAAGCCATCGAGCGCGCCTGGTTCAACGCCGTGATGAGCGGCGCCGATCCTCAACGCATCGTCCAACTCGAGCGGATGCTCAGGCCCGCGGCGAACGATCCGTTTGACGTCACGGTGGTGTCACCCGATGGACCGCAGAAGGCGCCGTAGACAGGCGTGACTCGAGCCATCGCGGTAGCACGCGGGCTACGCGGCCTTCAAGTCCGTCACCGCGTAGCTGCGCCGAAGCTCCCCCGCAAACGCAATCGCCTCCACCACATTCACCTCCAGGCTCATCGACTGCCCGGGCGGCACCGCGCGGATGCGTGCGAAGAGCGCAGCGTCCTCCACCTGGCAGGTGAAGGTGCGCGCGGTGATGCCCAACTTCTTTGCGACGGGCGAGGCTTTGCAGGCTCCCTGCAAGGCCAGGCGCCGGTGACGGTCGGCCGTGCTGATGATGGAGCCGTCCAGGGTGATGGCTCCCACCACCTTGGGGTCGGTGGGTGGCACCTCGGGCACGTCGAAGTGCTCGGCCGCACCGCCGCGGATACGGCGCCACAGTGTCTGGCGGCGGCCGGCGCGCACCAGTGCCGCGCGCAGCGGGTCCACCGGCTGTTCGCCCGGCATCCAGGTGGGCCGCTGGGCCTCCACGGGCCGGTACTCGTCCACCAGGTCGCGGTTGACCATGCGGCGGTAGGCCTCGGTCTGCAGCGCGTTCAAGGCCTGAGAAATGTCGGCGCCGATCTGCTGTGCCACGCCGGCGCCGAGCTTGCGGCCGGACTCTGGGGCGGCCAGCAGCACCGCGCCGATCTGGTCGGTGTGGCTGCCGGGCAGTTGGTTCAGCACGGCCAGCTTCACGCCCTCCAGGTGCTCGGGCTTGGCGTTGACGAGCCCCTGCTTCAGGCCCTCCAGCACGGCGCGCAGCCGGATGGTCTTGGCCGCGGCGCGGAAGTCGCCCAGCAGGTCGTCGCCGTGGCGCACCACCGACCAACTGGCCGTGAGCGAGGCGATGCTCTGCCAGCCCGGGGACTCCAGTTCCTGCATCTTGAACGTGGTCATGGTCAGGTGCCCTCCTTGATGTGTTCCATCGTTGCGAGCCAGGTCGCGATCACATGGAAGACGCGGTGCAACTGCGTCATCCGCGTCAGCGGTCCGGTCTCGTTCTCGCGCAGTTGCACGCCCAGGCGCGTGCGGCCCTGGCCGCGGTACTGCGAGCGGGCTGCGGCTAGCGGGGCTTGCACGGTGCGGAAGCGACCTGTCAACCGGTCGGCATCGGCCAGGCCGCATCCGTCGTCGGGCGTCATCACGATCAGGTCGTCCGCGCGCACGCCGCTGGCTTCGCACCAGGTGAGGATGGCCGCAGCCTCGGTGCCCGTGGTGACGATCACCGGCGTGACGGTGGCGCGGTAGCGGCGCTGCCACACGGCCACCGCGGCGTGGGCCTGGGCCTGCCATGTGGCGTCACGCAGGCGTGATGACATCTGGCGCAGGAAGCTACGCACACGCTCGGTCTCTGCCGGGCTGCGGATACCCGCGCGGGCATGGCGCAAAGCGGCGCGGCTGCTGCTCGGATGCCAGCCGGAATCGGGCAGGTCGTAGCCGGCGGACTCGCGGCAATGGATTTCCTGCTGAAGCAACTGGCCGATCACCTCGGGCCGCAGCATCAGCCGGTGTGCCAGCAGCCCGTCGACGCGGCTGCGGCGATGCACCTGCTCGAGCAGCCGATCAACCGCGAGCGGTTCCAGTGCTGCAGATGGCGCCGCCCTGCGAGGTGGCAGAGCCGGTGCGGCCCGGGGTCGGGACTCTCGCGGCAGTGGCTCGATCGCTCCCGTGGTGAAGTGCCTGCCGGCCCAGGCGCCGTCCACGGTCACACGATGGCGCGAACGGTTCACCGGCTGGCCGCAGACATAGGCGGCCGTGACGGTGTCGAGCTTGACGGCCAGTTCGGCCTCCAACTCCCCAAAGGCCAAGACCTGCAGCAGCTCATGCACATGGACGTACCAACGCAGCGTGGTGGCGGGCGATGCATGCCCGATGGCGAGAGACAGTGCCCAGAGCGCTCGCTTGCTGGGCTCGTCCGTGTCCAGCAACAGGCGGCGCGCGGCCTCGGGCTCGCAGGGTCCCACCAGGCGCTGCGCGATGGCGCGCAGGGTCTCATCCTCGGGAAGGGTCCGCAGGCACAACAGCAACGCCATCCGGCTGGCGAAGGTGTGCCGCAGGTGATGCGGACGTACGCCCGCGCGGCCGGTGACGGCGCGCAGCGCGTCGGTGATGCGGTCCAGCAATCGCTGGCGATCGACAAGCCGGCGCGGCGCCTCGTGCTGGCCGATGAGAACGCCGCAGCGGTCGTTGCCCACCGTCTCATCGGCATGGGCGCGCCAGCCTGCCAGCAGGTCGGCCTCCAGCGCATCGAGTGGGCCGAGCAGCGGCACCTGCCGGACGCCCGCGTCGGACTTGAGGTTGCGGTAGGCATTGCGCTGCACCAGCACGATCCACTGGCCGTCATGGCAGATCAGATCGGCCGCGCGCAGGCCGAGGCATTCGCCCGAGCGCAGGCCGGCGCGGAACATCAGCAGCAGCACGACGGACTGCAGCCGGCGCTCGCGCAGATCGGCCGATGCATCACCGGCGAGGAGTTTCAGCGCCGCCTGGTACTCGGCCCACAGCAGCACTCCGGCGTCGGGCGCGTGGTGCCGTTCCAGCCCCTCAGGCGTAACCTCGGTCCAATCGACATCCGGCACGCCATGGTGCTGGACCAGGAAGCGATGGAATTCGCGCAGCCGGCCCAGCGCATAGGGCTGGCGGCCGGAGCTCGAGGCCTCCAGCAGCTCGGCGTAGGCGTCAGCCAAGGTGTCCTCATCGAGATCGGCCAGGGTGTGGTCACTGAACTGGTCGATCAGCAGGCCGGCCAGTTCGGTGTAGTAGCGGTCGGCTGAGGACGAACGCAGCGCCCGGTCGGTGGCGCCGCTGCGCAGCAGTTCGACCAACCACTGCACCACCGCGACCGCGAAGTCGGGCGCGTTCGCGTGGTGCTCGATGACCTGCTCCAGACGTGGCACCAAGGCCTCGATGCGATTGAGCGACTTCTGCTTCTCCTCGGCGTGGACCTCGGCCAGCCGATCCACCTCGGTGAAGATCTCGCGCACGTGGCGGTGAAGTGCCAATCCAAACGCGCGTGCAGTGCCTTCCGAAGCAGCCTTGTCGCCGGTGCACAGGCGAGCCGCCGGGCGGTCAGGCGGGTCGAATTCGGTGTCGGGCTGGACGGGATCGGCGGCAACCTCAGCAGGCGGGTCGTGCCCGGCCATCCAGCGCGTCCAGTCGTGCACCTGCAGGCTCACCGCCTCGCTACGGCCGTCGAGCGCGGCTGCCAGATGGCCAGGCAGCCGCAGCCGTGCGGCAGTGGCCGTCGTCTCACACAGCCAGCGCTCGGCTGCATCCGCCGTGTCGAAGGACGCGCCACCGCCACCGACCTGTCGAGCCAGGGCATTCAGCAATCGGTGCAGGGCGCGCCGGTGCTCGGCGCGGGCTTGGGTGTCGAAGGCTTGCACGGCACGAGCGACCCGTCCCAGCAGCAGGGCCGACATTCTGTGCAGGGCGAACCGTTGCGCGGCCGTCCCCCGGCCGGGCCATGGCAACTTGAGCTCGAGGAAGACCCCGACCGAAGCGATCTCGCGAAGACACCACGCGCCGGGTTGCGCCAGCGAGTGGAGGACCCGCCGGTCGCAGATGAAGCTATAGAGCGCGGAGCCCACCACGGCCTCGGCCAATCGGCCGGCATCGCCTAACTCGGGGGCGCGCCGCGCGCGCTGATGCAGCAGGCGCTCGAATGCCTGGCGCAACTGCAGCCAGCGCTGCAGGCCCAGCAGATCGCCGATGGCGTGCGGGACCGGTGCCGCGTGCAGCGCGCGGCTTGCCGGCAGGCACAGGTGTTGCAGCCCATGACGCCGCTTGAGCCAGCGCAGCAACCGATCGACGCGCTGCAGCCCCATCACTTCGGAAGCGGTGCCTGGCTGCGTGCGGCCGCGCAGCGACTCGCGATACAGGATGTCGACATCGGCTTGCGGGAGCGCACGCCAGTCGCGACCGCGGCACCAACGACGCAGAACCTCCTCCATCCGTCGAAGGGTGCGTCGGCTGGTCGCGGCTTGCTGTGCCGATCGCTGCATTGAACCCAGCGTGGCGGGCGCAGCCGCGAAACGAGGCAAGGGTCGGCCGCGGCGAGTGGGTCCGACGTCCAGGGGCGATGCGAGCTCGGACCACCCCTGTCGTTCGAGCATCGCGGCCAACCCGGGCAGGCAGCGGAGGAGGTCAACGGGTGACAGGCTGGAGTGCGCACCGAAGGCCGGCACGCCGAGGTCGACATGACCGAGCAGCTGTTCGGTCAACTCGCCGGGCCAACCGCTGTTGATGGCCGCCGTGGCCAACTCACGCCGCAGCTGGTTGGCTGGCAGGCCGGTCCACTCGGTCGGCCACCAGCCTTCGATGGTGCTGCGGTCGATGCGCTGCACGGTCAGGTCGTCATCCAGCACGAAGAAGAGCGGCAGCGCGCGTGGACCAGTGGCGCGCAAGGTGGTCTCGATCTGCAGCGACAGCATGGGCAGCGATTCGTTCACCCAGCGGGCCAGGCGCTGCAGGTGATCCAGCCAATGGGTCACCAGCGCCACGGTCATGGGTGTCAGCGGCACCAGCCGCGCTTCATTCGGCTGGTGGGATGACTTGTCCGCCACCAGGGCCAGGCCGCGTGGCAGGTCCAGCATGTCGAGCGACTCGAAGGGGTCGTTCACTGGCCGCATGCCAGTGGCGGCCATCAGGTGCAGCAGAACGTAACGACAGTACGAGTTGTGGCGATCGACCAGCGAGGTGGCCGAGTCCACTGCGAGGCGCAGGCAGCCCACCCAATCGGCAAGCGCCGTAAGCCGCAGGACTGGGGCGCCGACCAAGCTGCCTTCGCGGGCAACGGCGCTGCCCTCGTCGCCAAACAGGTTCGCCCATGCCTGTTGCGTGGCCTTCGCCAGTCGACCGGTGTCCAAAGCCACGTAGTAGCTCGCAACCGGCGGCACGTGTTCATCGGTGCCGGTCAGCGCGTGAACCGCCAGTTCCTGGCCGGCCACGGCAAACACCTCCACCGCGAAGGCTCGGGCAATGCGGCCGCTTGTCAGTCGAGCCGACGGATGCTGCTGGCGCAGCGGCTGGAGCCATTCCGACAGCAACGCGGGTGCGTCCTCTGTTGTCACATGCAGCAGCCAGCCGAGCTCACCGGATCGGCCGGCAGCATCCAGCGCAGTCGTCAACGCGTCACGCAACAGTGGCGGCAGAGGCAGGGCGATCTCGCTGGAGCTGATCACCAGCTGCGGCAACAAGTGCACATCGGGAACCCAGGCCTTGGGCGGGCGGCGGATGCGTCGGTGCCAACGCCACTCGGCATCGATCCAGTCGTCGCCACCGGTGTCGATGCCCACGCCAAGCCGCAGCACATCCGCGGCGGATCGGCCAAGGCCCAGCATCACTGCACACAGCACGCCGCCGCGCCATCGAGATCCTGGGTTGGCCGTGTCCAACCGGATCGACGCGGTGAGGATGGCGATGTCCGAGGGGTTGAGGTGATCCCACGACCAGCGCAGGCGCTGGGTGATCTCGGTCAGGCGGTAGCTGACCCGCCGAATACCCA
Organism: uncultured Rubrivivax sp.; assembly: GCA_964442175.1. Lineage (GTDB taxonomy): Bacteria > Pseudomonadota > Gammaproteobacteria > Burkholderiales > Burkholderiaceae_C > Rubrivivax. The sequence goes on along the minus strand of CAYTWU010000083.1, from coordinate 3,015 downwards.
GTCGCGCGGCGCGGTTGGACGGCGGCTGCTCCAGAGGCGCAAGCTCGGTCGCCGTCACGAGCGGTACGCTGGCTGCACCGTCATCTTGCGCGTCGTCTTCGAACACCAGCGCCTGCTGCACCGGGCGTCGACGGGCCGCCACCGGATCGTCCACTGCCACCCGCTGCCGCGCCGAATGGCTACGGCCTTTCGGTGTCACGAGCGGCAGAACATTGCCCCGAGGCTCGATGTCGTCGTCGAACAGCCGACGCTGCTGGCGCCGCGTCGGCTGGGCCGTGACATGGCGGATGAGCGTCTGCAGCCCTGCGAAGAAGGCCCGGATCGACACCGCCGGAACCAGTGCCAGATCGGACGGTGGCTCGGCCTGGTGCAGATAGTCGAGCAGGTCGCGCATCCAATCGCCAGGGTCCAGGGCTGCGTGCTCGGGGCTCGGCATGGCACGGACCACCTGCCGCCACGCCTCCATCGACTCCGACTTGCGCACCGCGTCGGCGACGGTCACAACGGCACCGGTGGGATCGCCACCTCGCGCCAGGAACACCACGATCAACCACCGCAACCGGTTGAGCGTCGGTCGCTCCAGCATCGCGCGGCGGTCCGCCACCAGGCAGGAAAGCAGGGGGTGATCCTGGACGTTTCCGGTGTGGCGGCCGCCACGGCGGCTGGGGTTGGCGCTGCGGCGCCAACTACCGTCGAGCCACGCAGGGAGGGTCATGACCGCGGTGACGACCAGCCTCAACGAGGCCGCGGCACCGGCGGCATCGTCGCCGGGCGGCGAGTCGAGGACTTCGTCGAGTGCTTCAATCAATGGTGCTGCTGCGCCCGGATCGCCGGCCAGGCCGATCGCAGTGGCAAGCGCGCCCCAGGAGCCGTCCGCATCGACTGCTGTGGCTTGCTCCAGGAGGCCGATGCGCCCGTGGCCGACAGGAATGCCTGACGATGGCTCGCCGATCGCGGCCGTGCTGGCCGACCTGAGGGATGGCTCGGGCAGGTCCTCGGTCGTCGGGGCCGGCCGCTCCAGGAGGATGCTGGGACGCATGGGCCGAAGCATTGCGGGCCCGCCGCCGCCGCGCAACCCGGAAAGGCGGGTCGAACCCCCCTGGGTTTCGAGGCTACGGCTCGAGAGTGCTGCTGATCTTGGTAGCGGTGCTGATGAACATGTTCGCCAGGGAACTCTCACCGCGGTGAGAGTTTCGGCAGACTCAGCGTGGTGTGCTGGTGTACGCCAAGGTGGTCGGGTCCCACGTCCCGAGAAGTGTTCTTATCAGGACGTCATTTGGCGCGCCGAAATTCGTGAGGTGTCGAGGTCACGCTCGTGCAACAGAAGTTGTGCTCAAGCCGCAAGAGAAGTTGTGTTCTATGCGGCGAGGGGGCGAGCGGCTGGAAACACTACGCCGATTCACCCGTCGCAGCAACGCCGCTGGCGCCGCGCGATTGACTCCTCGCGCGGCCACTTGCGTGGTCGCGGCCGGGATCAGGTTCACCTGCCTGACTGGCGTTGACCATCTGCCAAGTGTTCCCGGGCAAGCCTGCCGAATATCCAGGCCCTTTGCCAGAAGCCGTGGTCGCACAGTTCGCGAGCCACGAGCATTTCGTAGTCACCGTGAATCTCGGGGCGCAGAGGCACTGGGGTACTCGTCGGTGAAGGCGGCGACGGTCTCGGTGGCGGGTACTTCCGGCTGTGCTGCCGAACGGCCAACCTCAATGTGTCGATGGCCTCACGCGCAGTGCCGCCGAAGGCCTGAATCCTGGCCTCGCAGGCCCTGGCCGCGAAGCCACCTCCCGATGGGAACACCCAGAACTTCAGCGCGCCGCCGACACCGAGCAGGCGGTGGCGTTTGGCCGGCGCGATCGGGCTGGCTGACGGGCGAACCTCCCAGCCGGCGCGCGCCGACCAAGTGAGGCACGGGCCGGTACATGCTCCGTGCAGTTCCGACGCCCTTGTCTGCAGCGCCGTGGACCAGGTGGTCTGGCGCTGGGCTTTGCTCGAACGCGGCATCGTCCAGTCGATCCTCGGCGTGGCGGGCGAGGCGACGAACCGAAGGTACTCGCCGCTGATCGCCGCCGCCCATGTCACCTGGTACGGGGGAGGTGCGTCGAACCAGAACGCCGTCCGGCTTGGCTTGGGCCAGTGCGCGAACGATGAGCAGGGGGCTCCGGCCGGGACGTACCGCTCGTTGGCCGCGCTCCAGTCGGCGATACCGGTGGCGGCCGCTTGAATGGCGATGCCTTGCGCACGGCGCCAAGCATGCGTGATGGCAGCCGAGGCCGCTTGCCTGTCCACCCAGGCCAACCGGGCGTCGCGCGAAGTAGGCGGCCAGGCGCGACCCCCGTCGATGAGCAATGGCAACAGGCCGTCCTGGACCCAACTGTTCGCGCCGGCCCGAGGGTCGCGATAGGGCCATCGACGCAGGCCGGCATAGCTTTCCATGCACTCCGCAAACAGCAGGTCGGCGAACGCCACCATCGCACGAGGCTGCGCGCGCATCCTGGCGCCCATCTGCAGCGGATCGGGGTTCAACATGAAGTCGATCGCGACGGCCTCGGCTCCTCGGGCAACATGGCGCCTGATGTGTCGCGCCAGCGCTCGGTAGATCGTCGTCGCGTCATTCGCCAACCAGTAGGAACCGTGCTTGCGCCTGCCCGTTTGCATGTGCGGGACGGTGTCAACAGTAGGACGAGCAGCGCAGCCATGCTTGATGGCGGACAGCGGTGCCGTGCTGATGCTCGCGCACAGCGGCATGGTGTCGGGACCCTGCCGCGGGCCGGGCATGCCCAGGCCCAGCTCCGCACACCAAGCGTCGAACGACTCCATGAACGCCAGGTCGTGTGCGCGTTGGGCCTGCCTGTCGTTCGGCAGCGGGCGAACAACACCCTCCAGGCGTTCCAGCCATGAAGCGACCACCGACATCGGTGCGGTCTCTTCGGGGCGCATCGTCGGACGCCGGCATGTCTGTCGGGTGACGAACGCCATGCGGCCGCATCGGCAGAAGCCGGGGTTCATCCGGTTCAGGT
>CAYTWU010000082.1:0-12370 GCA_964442175.1 uncultured Rubrivivax sp. | reverse complement strand
CGCGGCTGCATCGGCGCCCGAACCGGTCGCCGTGGCCGCATCGGTGCCCGAGACCGTCGCGGTGACCGAGGCGCCCGTGGCGGAGGTGACACCGCCCGCGTCAGCGGCGTCGGCCGTGGCCGCCACGTTCGACTGGCCACCCTCCACGCGGCTCAGCTACCGCCTGACCGGCCACTACCGCGGCCCCGTCGATGGCAGCGCCCAGGTGCAGTGGCTGCGCGACGGCAGCCGCTACCAGGTGCACCTGGACGTGCTGATCGGCCCGCCGTTTGCACCGTTGATCACGCGCCAGATGAGCAGCGACGGCACGCTGGGCGCCGAGGGCCTGGTGCCACGGCGCTACGACGAGCGCACGAAAGTGGTGTTCCGGGATGCGCGCCTGGCCACGCTGCAGTTCCAGGGCAGCGAGGTGCAGCTGGCCAACGGCCGCCGCGTGGCCCAGCCGGCGGGGGTGCAGGACACCGTGAGCCAGTTCGTGCAGCTGACCTGGCGCTTCACGCTGCGCCCCGAGCTGCTGCGCGAAGGCCAGGTGCTGGAGGTGCCGCTGGCGCTGCCGCGCCGCGTGGAAACCTGGGTCTACGACGTGCGCGCGCCGGAGACCCTGCTCACGCCAGCCGGCCCGGTGGACGCGGTGCGCGTGCAACCGCGGCGCGAGCCCCGGCCCGGCGGCGACCTGGTGGCCGAGATGTGGTTCGCGCCCACGCTGCAGTACCTGCCGGTGCGCATCGTGATCCGGCAGGACGCCGAGACCTTCATCGACCTGTTGATCGACCGCCTGCCCGAGCAGGCGGCAGCGGTTCAGCCGCCCGCGTCAACGCCGAAACGCGTGCCGTAGTCGGTGGCCGCCTGGCGGCCGCGGGTGTTGGCGATGACCTGCATCGCCACGCCCAGCAACGGCCGCAGCTCGTCCAGGCTGCGTGACTTCTCCATCTTGATGGCCAGTGCCTCGCCCATCGGGCCGATCAGGTCGGTGAGGGCGCGCACGGCATCGCGCCGGGTCTGCTCAAAACCGACGGGCGCTGCGGGTGCTGCGGCCGGCCGGGTGGGCGCCGCAGCGGGCGCGGGCTGCGGCGGGGCGGGCGGCGAGGTGTTGCAGACCTCGATGAACCCCCCCTCCAGCAAGGTCTGCAGCGTCAGGGCCGGGTCCTGCAGCACCAGCCTGGACAGGGCCTCTTCATCGCGTTTGCCATCGACGACAATCAAGGCGCTGCGCAGCCGGGGCGGCAGGCGGTGCGCCCGGGTCTCGATTTCTGCCAGGCCCTTGGCCGTCTTGCGGAAGATGCTTGCCATGCGCCTTGGGATGCTGCTCAGTGGTCAGGTTCTCAAGCTTACAGCCGCCTTTCAGGCCCGGGCGTCCGTAGTATCGGCAAACCTTCATGACTTCTGCACGCCCATGACCCCCACCCCACCCGAACCCGCCGTCCTGACCACGCTGCACGGCGACGGCGAGCGCCGCACGGCGCTGATCACCCTGAACCGCCCCAAACAGCTGAACGCGCTGAACGATGCGCTGATGGACCAGCTGGGCGAGGCCCTGTTGCGCTTTGATGCCGATCCGGCCATCGGCTGCATCGTCATCACCGGCTCGGAGAAGGCCTTCGCCGCCGGGGCCGACATCGGCGTGCTGGCGCAGCACGATTTCATCTCGGCCTACACCAGCGACCTGATCACGCGCAACTGGGAGCACATCCGCCGCGTGCGCAAACCCGTGGTGGCCGCAGTGGCCGGCTTTGCGCTGGGCGGCGGCTGCGAGCTGGCGATGATGTGCGACGTGGTGCTGGCGGCCGACACCGCGAAGTTCGGCCAGCCCGAGATCAAGCTCGGCATCATCCCGGGCGCCGGCGGCACGCAGCGGCTGCCGCGGGCCATCGGCAAGGCCAAGGCCATGGACCTGGTGCTGTCGGGCCGTTTGATGGACGCGGCCGAAGCCGAACGTGCCGGCCTGGTCTCGCGTGTGCTGCCGGCCGACAAGCTGCTGCCCGAGGCGCTGGCGCTGGGCGAGCTCGTCTGTGCGCTGGGCACGGCCAGCGTGCTGGCGGCCAAGGAATGTGTGAACCGCGCCTACGAGACCCCGCTCAGCGACGGCCTGATGACCGAGCGGCGGCTGTTCCATGCGCTGTTCGGCACGCCGGACCAGAAAGAAGGCATGGACGCCTTCCTGGCCAAGCGCAAGCCGGTGTTCAAGGCCTGATCACGGCCCCCGTCAGGGCGTGAGCCAGACGCTGCTGTCGCCCGCCAGCCGGGCGCGGCGGTGGCCTTCGCTGTGCAGTTCCAGCCAATCCATGGCCTGCACCTGGGCCACGACCACGGCAAAGTGGTCGCGCGAGCCGCGCTCGGGCTGGTAGCGGTCCACCGGCGTGCCGGGGGGCAGGGCGGCCAGGTAGTCCTGCGACGAGGGCGAGAGTTTCACCTTCGCCCAGCGCGAGCTGACTTCCAGCCCGGTGGTGTGCACCTGCAGCCGCACGGCCATGCGCAGCTGCCAGCCGGTGCGCGGGCACCAGCCGACCAGCACACCTTCCGGGTGAGCGGCGATCTGGGCCACCTTGGCACTGCGGTGGTCGGTGTAGAAGAGGATCTGGCGCGTGCTCTCGTCGACCTCGCGCAGCACGACGGAGCGTGCGTCGGCACGGGTGCCGTCCACCGTGGCCAGCGTCAGCACATGCCAGCCGTGCAGGCGGTCCTTGGCGGCCATGTCCAGTTCGCGCCAGCAGGCGCGCTCGATCATGTGCAATGAGTCGAGACGCGCGGCTTGCATCGCGCTCAGCCTTCGTGCCGCAACGCCGGGAACAGGATCACGTCGCGGATGCTGGGGCTGTCGGTGATCAGCATCACCAGCCGGTCGATGCCGATGCCGCAGCCACCGGCCGGCGGCATGCCGTATTCCAGTGCGCGGATGAAATCGGCGTCGTAGTACATCGCTTCGTCGTCGCCGGCTTCCTTGTTGGCCACCTGGGCCTGGAACCGTGCGGCCTGGTCCTCGGCGTCGTTCAGCTCGCTGAAGCCGTTGGCGATCTCGCGGCCGGTGATGAAGAGCTCGAAGCGCTCGGTCACCGTCGGGTCGGTGTCGGACGCGCGTGCCAGCGGCGACACCTCCACCGGGTAGTCGGTGATGAAGGTGGGCTGCCAGAGCTTGTCTTCCACCGCGGCTTCGAACAGGCCGAACTGCAGCTCGGGCAGCTTCCAGTGGGCCGGTGGCTCTTCGCCCAGGCTCTTCAGCCTGGCGTGCAGCACGGCCGCATCGCTGGCCTCGGCCAGGCTGAGGCCAGCATGCGCCACCAGCGAATCGCGCACCGACAAGCGGGTGAAGGGCTGCTCCAGGTTGACCTCGCGGCCGCCGTAGCTCACCACCGCCGAGCCCGTGGCCTGGCGCGCGGCGTGGCGCAGCACCTGCTCGGTGAAGTCCATCAGCTCGCGGTGCGTCCAGTAGGCGGCGTAGAACTCCATCATCGTGAACTCGGGGTTGTGGCGCACGCTCACCCCCTCGTTGCGGAAGTTCCGGTTGATCTCGAACACCCGCTCGAAGCCGCCCACCAGCAGCCGCTTCAGGTAGAGCTCGGGCGCGATGCGCAGGAACATCTGCTGGTCCAGCGCGTTGTGGTGGGTGGTGAACGGCCGGGCGTTGGCACCCCCGGGGATGGGGTGCAACATCGGGGTCTCGACCTCCAGGAAGCCGTGCTCGACCATGAAGCCGCGGATCGAGCTGACGGCCTTGCTGCGCGCCACGAAGCGTGTGCGCGCGGCGTCGTCGGTCATCAGGTCCACATAGCGCTGGCGGTACTTCTGCTCCTGGTCCGTCATGCCGTGGAACTTGTCGGGCAGCGGGCGCAGGCTCTTGGTGAGCATGCGCACCTGCGTCGCCTTGATCGACAGCTCGCCCGTGCGGGTGCGGAAGAGCAGGCCCTCGCAGGCCACGATGTCGCCCAGGTCCCAGTGCTTGAAGTCGGCCAGTGCCTCGGCGCCGACGGCGTCCTGGTTCACGTAGAGCTGGATGCGGCCGCTGGCGTCCTGCAGTGTCGCAAAACAAGCCTTGCCCATCACACGCTTGAGCATCATGCGGCCGGCCACCTTGACGGCCACGGCCTGCGGCTCGAGTTCTTCGTTCGGGACCTCGCCGTGGCGGTGGTGCAGCTCGGCGGCGTGGTGCGTGGGGCGGAAGTCGTTGGGGAATGCCACGCCACGGGCCCGGATGGCGGCGAGCTTTTCGCGGCGCTCGGCGATGAGTTGGTTGTCGTCGGACACGGGGGGCAGCCGGCGTTGGAGGAAGGCGAATTGTAGGAGCCCGGTGCCACAATCCGCGCATGTCGCATTGGAGCGGGTTTGTGCGCGGCCAGGGCTATTACCTGGCGCTGGCGGTCATCAACGGCGTGCACCGCTGGTTGCCCTTCGGGCTGCGGCCGCTGCTGTACCGCGCCTGCGGCTACCAGGTGGCCCGCTCGGCCACGCTGCAGGGCGGCGTGCGGTTTTTCCACGTCGGCCGGCTCACGGTGGGCGAGGGCAGCCTGGTCAACCGCGGCGTCTACCTGGACAACCGCGGTGGCATCAGCATCGGCGCCCAGGTCTCGATCGCGCACGACAGCCGCATCTACACCATGGGCCACGACGTGCATCACGACGGTTTTGCCACCAAGGCGAAGCCGGTGCGCATCGACGACCACGCCGTGCTGTTTGCCGGCGCGATGATCATGCCGGGTGTTCACCTGGGTCGTGGCGCGGTGGTGATGGCGGGTGCCGTCGTCACAAAGGACGTCCCCGAGCGCCGGATCGTCGGCGGCAACCCGGCGCGCGACCTGGGCGAACGCCGTGGCGCGCTGGATTACCGGCTGGGCCGGCGGCACTGGTTTGCGCACTGAGCCTGCAGCGCCGGCCGGGCCGCGGCTGGCCGTGATCGACGGCGCGTCGTTTGTGCTCACCTATGACCATGGCCTGGTCAGCGGGCTGGCCCGGCGTGGCTGGCGCGTGACGCTGTTCGCCTCGCGCACGCGCTACAACGGCGAGTTCCTGGAGGCGCTGCAGCGGGAGCCGAACGTCGAGCTCAGGATCTTCGACATCAGCGGCACCGTGGCACCACGCTGGCGCGGTGTCCTGAACTGTGTCCGGCTCTGGGCCCAGGTCTGGCGCCGCCGGCGTGCATTCGACGCCGTCAACCTGCAGTTCAGCATCCTGTGGCCGCTGGAATGGCTGATGGCGGTGGCACTGGGCCGGCGATTTGTGTTCACGCTGCACAACGCCACGCCGCATGGGTTTGAGGGCACGCGCCACCGGCCCACGGCGGCCCTGCTGGCGCGTGCACACCGCGTGATCTGCCCCAGCCACGCCACGCTGGCCGAGGTGCTGCAGCGCTACGGCCCGTTGCCCCGGGCGAAGGCGCTGCCGCTGGGCCTGATGCCGGTGGCGCCGGGTGATGCCCCGCGCCCGTACGGGCCGATGCCGGCCCCGCAGGCCCTGGTGTTCTGGGGCAACGTGATGCCCTACAAGGGCGTGGACCTGTTGCTGGCGCTGGCGCAGGACCCGGCCTGGCAGGCGCGTGGCCTGGGGCTGGAGGTGCACGGCGCCTTCGCCCCCGAACTGCGGCCACTGCGTGCCCGACTGCAAGCCGCGGGTGTCACCGTGGTCGACCGCTTCCTGAGCGCCGATGAACAGCGGGCGCTGTTCAACCGCCCCGTGGTCTTCGTGATGCCCTACACCCGTGCCACCCAGTCCGGCGCGCTGTACACGCTGCTGCACCAGGGCTGCCGCATGCTGTGCACCGACACCGGCGACCTGGGCGACTTCTGCCGCCGCCACGGCCTGGACCACTTGCTGATGAGCGAACGCAGCCCGGCGGCGCTGATGGCGGCACTGGACCGGCTGCTGCAGACGCCCGATGTTGACGTCTTCGATGCGGCACAGCGGGCCGCGGCCTGGGACCGGACCTTGGCCGACGCGGACCAAGCCTACGGCCTGCGAAAATCCACGCCATGTTGAAACCGCTGATCCGCCGCCTGCTCGCGCAGACCGGCTGGGAACTCACCCGCCGCGTTGACCGCGAAGCCATGGCGCTGGCCGACCTGTCGGAGGCCGACCGCGCCATCGTCGCCCGCGTCGAGCCGTTCACGATGACCAGCCTGGATCGCCGCGCCAGCCTGATCGGCGCCATCGACCACATCGTGCGCCACCGCATCGCGGGCGACATCGTCGAGTGCGGCGTCTGGCGCGGCGGCAGCATGATGGCCGCGGCGCTGGCGCTGAAGGACCGCGGCCAGGCGCAGCGCCACCTGTGGCTGTACGACACCTTCGAAGGCATGAGCGCGCCCACCGAGGCCGACCGCAGCCACGACGGCGTGGGGGCGCAGCAGCAGCTGGACAACACCACGCGCGGCGAGGGGGTGTGGTGCGCCGCCTCCTTGCAAGACGTGCAGGCCAACCTGGCCAGCACCGGCTACCCGGCGGCGCAGCTGCACTACCAGCGCGGCAAGGTGGAAGACACCATTCCGGCCACGCTGCCCGGCCGCATCGCGCTGCTGCGCCTGGACACCGACTGGTACGAGTCCACCCGCCACGAACTGCAGCACCTGTACCCGCTGCTGGCGCCGGGCGGCGTGCTGATCATCGACGACTACGGCCATTGGCAAGGCGCGCGCCGTGCGGTGGACGAGTACTTCGCCGGCACCCCGGTGTTCCTGCACCGGGTGGACTACACCGCGCGCTTGCTGATCAAGCCTGCATGAACACCCAGCCGCGGCTCAAACACGCGCTGCCGGCGGTGTATGCCGTGGCGGCGCTGCGCGTGTTGTTCCCGCTGGCGGTGCTGCCGCTGATGGCCGCGCGGCTGGGCGCGGACGAGTTCGGCCGCCTGAGCCAGCTGCTGCTGTGGGCGGCGCTGTTGTCGGTGGGGGTGGAAGGCGGGTTTCTCGCTGCCGCCACCCGCCACGCCGTGGCCGCCGATGCCGCGCAGCGCGCCACGCTGGCGCGCCAGGTGTTCAGCGCACGCTGCGTGTTGAGCCTCGGTGCCGCGGCCTTGGCCCTGGCCATCGGCCTGGCCACCACCGACGGCTGGCACGAGGCCGCGCTGCTGGCGCTGCTGGCCTGCGCCACCGGCTGGCCGGCCACCTGGTACCTGCAGGCCACCGGGCAGCTGCACCGCTTTGCGCTGGTGGAAGGTGGGGTGCACGCGGTCTGGCTGGGCCTGCTGTTCTGGCTGGCGCACAGCGTGCAAAGCTACCTGCTGCTCAACGGCGCCGCGCTGGCGCTGCTGGCGCTGCTGGGCTGGCGCCGCGTGCGGGCCGATCTGCCGCCACCGGCCCGGCTGTGGTCGCGTGCCGATTGCGGCCCCGGCTTGGCGCTGGGCGGCGCGATGCTGCCGGTGTCGATGGCCGGCGCGGCCTATGCCTACGCCTTGCCCGCGGTCGCCGCGCTGCAGATGCCGCGCGCCGAGCTGGGCCTGTACTACCTGGCCGACCGCTGGGTCCGCGCGCTGCTGATGGCGTCCGATCCGCTGGCGCAGCTGGTCTACCCGCGCATCGTGCAGCGTTTCCAGCGGGGTGCACGCGCCGCCTTCGCCTATGCGGCACGTTGGGCCGCGGCAGGGCTGCTGGTCGGCGCACTGGCGCTGGCTGCGGGTTGGGCCTGGTGGCCGCAGATCGCGCGGCACCTGCCGGCCGGCGTGGACGCCACGGCGCTGGCGGCCGTGCTGGGCGTCAGCGCCTGCCTGCTGCCGCTGCTGCTGGGCTGGAAGCCCATCGGCCTGTGGATGCTGGGCAGCGCGCGTTTTGATGGCGCCTACCGTGCCTGCATGGTGGCCGGCGCCGTGGCCGGCGTCGCTGCCGTGGCGCTGCTGCAGGTGCAGGAGGCCCGCACGCTGGCGTGGGTGGCGCTCGCGGTGGAGGGCCTGGTCATCGTGGTCGCACTGGTGGGCATCGCCCGGGGGGTGCCATGGGCATCGACATCCACAACCTGAACTTCCTGGCCCATGCGCAGGACCTGGGCGTGCGCTTCGAGCGTACGTTGGCCATCGGCCGCCAGGTGCTGCACGTGGAGCCGCGCGGCCTGCAGGCGCACCGCCGGCTGCGTGGCCTGCCGGACCTGCCGCTGCCGAGCGGCACGCCCTGGTTCGAGCCGCTGCTGCAGCAGTGGTACGGCGCGGTCGAGGCCGATTCTGTGGACGCCTCGGCCTACGAAGGCGCCAGCGTCCTGCACGACATGAACCTGCCCTGGCCCACGCAGGACGCCGCCCGCGGCCACTACGACGCGGTGCTCGATTTCGGCTGCCTGGAGCATGTGTTCGACTTCCCCACCGCCTGGCGCAACCTGGTGGCCGTCACGCGAGTGGGCGGCCACATCCTGCATGCGCTGCCGGCCAACAACCTGTGCGGCCATGGCTTCTACCAGTTCTCGCCCGAGCTGTTCTTCAACCTCTACCGGCCGGAGCAGGGCTTCGACCTGAAGGCGGTGTTCTTCGCCCTCCGCACCGAACCCCGGCACTGGTGGCGCGTGGCCAACCCGCTCACGGTGCGCCGGCGCGTGAACCTGTGCAACGGCCACGAGGTCTACCTGCTGGTGCTGGCCCGCAAACTGGCCGAGCTGCCGCCCGGCCCGGCGCCGCAGCAGTCCGATTACGCGATGGGCGATTGGGTCGCCAGCGGGCAAGCTGTGGCACCGGTGCCTGCCCCGCCGCACCCGGCCACCACCTGGCTGGACCGCGCCGGCCAGCTGGACCGCGCCCGCCGCTGGCGCGACCGCTTCCGTGCGCTGCGCGGGTCGGCGTTGAACCTGCCAGCGCCCGACTACCAGCGCCTGGTGGTGGACCGCTTGATCGCGCGCGGCGGATGACCCGCATCGTGCTCGTCTGCGAGCGGCTGGACGCGGCCGGCGGTGTGGAACGTTTCTGCTGCGGGCTGGCCAACCACCTGGCCGGCCTGGGCTGGCAGGTGGCGCTGGCCAGCACCTCGCCCGCCGGCGCGCGGCCGCCGTATGACCTGCACCCGCAGGTGCAGCTGCTGCACGCGCCACTGGCGCTGCCGCCGGCGCACGGCCCGCTGCGGCGTGTGGCGCTGGCGCTGCGGCAATGGCACATCGGCCGCGCATTGGCCAGCCTGCTGCGCCGCACGCCGGCCGATGTGCTGCTGCTGAACGGGCTCACCGGCGCGGTGTCGGTGCTGGCCGCGGCCCCCGGCCTCGCGCGGCGCGCGGTGTGCTGCGACCACAACCACTTCGACGCCCGCTCGCGGCCCTGGCGCTGGGCACGGCGGCTCTTGTACCCACGCGTCGCTGCCGTGGTCAGCCTGACCGAAGCCGACCGGGCCCGTTTTGCGGCGCTGAACCCGCGCACCGAGGTCATCGCCAACGCCTCCGCGCTGCAGGCACACACGCCGGTGGCGGGCACGGCACCCGTGGTGCTGGCCGTGGGCCGGCATGTCGCGCAGAAGGGGCTGGACCTGCTGCTGCAGGCCTGGGCCACCGTGGCGGCGGCGCAGCCCGATGCCCGCCTGCAAATCGTTGGCGACGGCCCGGAAACCGCCGCGTTGCAGGCCCTGGCCGCCCGCCTGGGCCTGGCCGGCAGCGTGGCCTGGCTGCCGGCCACCACCGGCATCGAGGCGCTGTACCGCGGCGCGGCGCTGTTCGTGCTGCCCTCGCGTTACGAAGGCATGCCGCTGGCGCTGCTGGAAGCACAGGCCCTGGGCCTGCCGGCGGTGGCTTTCGACTGCCCGACCGGCCCGCGCGAGATCCTGGGCGGGCAAGGCGGCCTCCTGGTGCCGGCGGGGGATGTGCCCGGCCTGGCCGCCGCGTTGATCGCGCTGCTGGCAGATCCTGCGCGCCGCGCGCAGATGGCTGCCGCTGCACTGGCGCGCAGCCGCAGCCACTTCTCGCCGGCCCAACACTTCGCGCGCTGGACGGCGCTGCTGCAGCGGGTGGCGGCCGGATGAAAACCGTCTCCGTCATCGTGCCCTGCCGCAACGAAGCTGGCCACATCGACGCCTTCCTGGCCTCGGCGCTGGCGCAGTGGCTGCCGCCGGGCTGGGCGCTGCAGCTGCTGGTGGCCGACGGCACCAGCGATGACGGCACCCGTGCGCAGCTGGACCGCTGGGCCGCGCAGGACAGCCGGCTGCGCGTGATCCACAACCCCGAGCGCATCACCTCGGCGGCGCTGAACCGTGCCATCGAGCAGGCCGACGGCGAGATCATCGTGCGCATGGACGTGCACACCGTCTACGCCGAAGACTACGTGGCCGCCTGCATCGCCGCGCTGCAGCGCAGCGGCGCCACCTGCGTGGGCGGTGCCTGGCGCCCGGTGGGCGAAGCCGGCCGCCAGCGCGCCATCGCCCGGGCTTTCGAGAGCCGTTTCGGCTCCGGCGGTGCGGCCTCGCGCCAGGCCGATCTGGAGGGCGAGGTCGACACCGTCTACCTGGGCGCCTGGCGGCGCGACGACCTGGTGCGCCTGGGCGGCTTCGACGAGAACCTGGTGCGCAACCAGGACGACGAACTGGCACTGCGCATCGTGCGCAGCGGCGGGCGGGTCTGGCAGAGCGCCGCCATCCGCTCCTGGTACACGCCGCGGGGCTCGTTCCGCGCGCTGTTCCGGCAGTTCTGGCAATACGGCTACTGGAAGGTGGCCGTGATCCGCAAACACCGGCTGCCGGCCGCGCCACGTCACCTGGTGCCTTTTGCCTTCGTGGCCACACTGGCGGTGCTGGCCGCCATCAGCTTCTTCTGGCCACCCGCCGGCTGGGCGCTCGCCGGTCTGCTGGGTGTGTACGCCACGGCGGCGCTGGCCAGCGCCGCCGCCATCGCCCGGCCCTGGCGCGAGCCGCTGCAATGGGCCGGCATCGGCCTGGCCACGGCCTGCATGCACATCGGCTACGGCATGGGTTTTGCGCGCGGGCTGTGGGACTTCGGCGTCGCTCGCCGCGCGCCTGGCAGCAGCGCCACACGCCTGACGCGATGAGCGCCCACGACGAAACCCGCGCCGTCGCGGAGCGCTACGCCCGCCGCAACGCGGGGGACCGCTACCACCCGCTGCAGCCCGACGTGTTGTGCGCGCGCCAGGAGCGCCAGCGTGCGCTGGTGGCGCTGCTGCGCCGGCATGCACCGGCGCCGGTGGCGCAGCTGGACCTGCTGGAGATCGGCTGCGGGGCCGGCGACAACCTGCTGGAGCTGGCCACGCTGGGTTTCGACCCTGCGCGGCTGGTGGGCAACGAGCTGCTGCCCGAACGTGTGGCCACGGCCCGTGCCCGCCTGCCGGCCGCGACCGCGCTGCATGCCGGCGATGCGCTGGCGTTGCCGTTTGCGCCGGCCAGCTTCGATGTGGTGCTGCAGTCCACCGTCTTCAGCTCGTTGCTGGACGATGCCTTCCAGCAGCGCCTGGCCGACCGCCTGTGGGCCTGGGTGCGGCCGGCCGGCGCCGTGCTCTGGTACGACTTCGGCTGGGACAATCCACGCAACCCCGATGTGCGCGGCGTGCCGCTGGCGCGTGTGCGGCAGCTGTTCCCGGCCGGGCGGCTGCAGGTGCGGCGCGTGACACTGGCACCGCCGCTGGGCCGGCCCGCCGCGCGCCTGCACCCGCGGCTTTGGGGGCTGCTGAACAGCCTGCCCTGGTTGCGCACGCACCACCTGATCTGGATCGAGAAGCCGCGATGACTGCACCCGAGCTGCCCTTCCTGCCGTTTGCCCTGCCCGAGATCGGCGAAGAAGAGATCGCCGAGGTCGTGGATTCGCTGCGCTCCGGCTGGGTGACCACCGGCCCCAAGGCGCGCCGCTTCGAGGCGGACTTCGCCGCTTTCCTGGGCGATCCAGGCCTGCACTGCGTGGCCGTCAACTCCGCGACTGCCGGCCTGCACCTGGCGCTGGAGGCCATCGGCATCGCCCCCGGCGACGAGGTCATCACCACCACCCACACCTTCACCGCCACCGCCGAGGTGGTGCGTTACCTGGGCGCCGACGTCAAGCTGGTGGACATCGACCCCACCACGCTGAACATTCACCCCGCGGCCGTGGCCGCTGCGATCACACCGCGCACCAAGGCCATCGTCCCGGTGCACTACGCCGGGCTGGCGGCCGACATGCCCGCGCTGCTGGCGCTGGCCCGACAACATGGCCTGAAGGTGGTGGAAGACGCCGCGCACGCCTTGCCCACCACCCTCGGGCACGCTGGACAGCGACGCCACGGTCTTCAGCTTCTACGCCAACAAGACCATCACCACCGGCGAAGGTGGCATGCTGGTCACGCGTGATGCCGCGCTGGCCAAACGCGCCCAGGTGATGCGCCTGCACGGCATGAACCGCGACGCCTTCGACCGCTTCACCGCCACCGTGCCCAGCTGGTACTACGAGATCGTGGCACCCGGCTTCAAGTACAACCTGACCGACATCGCCGCGGCCCTGGGCCTGCACCAGC
>CAYTWU010000081.1:0-12392 GCA_964442175.1 uncultured Rubrivivax sp. | reverse complement strand
GGGCAGGCGCAGGGGGGCGGCGTCCGGCCCCAGCAGGCGCTTCAGCAGCACCAGCCAGGCGTCGCGCACCGGCCCGGCCGGGGCACGCAGCAGCACGCCCCCACAGCCTGGCGGCGCGATGGCCAGCAGCGCGGCGGCCAGCACCGCATCGGCCCAGGCCTTGTCGGCGGTGTCGCTGTTCATCAGGCGGCCCGGCGGCGAGACGGGGCGAGGCGCGTGTTCACGCGCCGAACAACTCCGCGACGGCACGCTCGACGCGGGTGCCGGAGCCGGTGTCGTCCAGCGGGTTGCGGCGCAGGCGGTGGCGCAAGGCGGGCGCGGCCACGCGCCGCAGCTGGGCGTCGCCCACGCGCTTGTCGCCGTCCAGCGCGGCCAGCGCACGCGCGGTGCGCATCAGCGTGAGCTCGCCGCGCAGGCCGTCGGTGCCCAGGCTCAGGCAGAGCTGGGCGGCGCGCTCCAGCGCGGCGTCAGGCACCACCACGCCGGGCAGGCGCTTGCGGGCGGCGACGATGCGCTTGCGCAGCTGCTCGTCCTCGGCCGCCCAGGCGGCGGTGAAACCGGCCGGGTCGCGGTCGAAGGCATCGCGGCGGCGCACGACCTCGATGCGCGTGGGCAGGTCCTGCGGCGTGCGCACCTCGACGCTGAGGCCGAAGCGGTCCAGCAGCTGCGGGCGCAGCTCGCCTTCTTCGGGGTTGCCGCTGCCGACCAGCACAAAACGCGCGGGGTGGCGCACCGACAGGCCCTCGCGCTCGACCACGTTTTCGCCCGAGGCAGCGACGTCGATCAGCAGGTCGACCAGGTGGTCTTCCAGCAGGTTGACCTCGTCGATGTACAGGAAACCGCGGTTGGCCCGCGCCAGCAGGCCGGGCTCGAAGGCCTTGATGCCCTGCGTCAGGGCCCGCTCCAGGTCGAGCGCGCCGACCACGCGGTCTTCGGTGGCGCCCAGCGGCAGGTCCACCACGGGCACGGGCACCAGGTGGGTCTTCAGGCCGGTGGCGCCGCCCGGCTCCAGCGCCGGATCACGCTGGTAGGGGCAGCCGACGACGGCCTTCATTTTGGGCAACAAGGCGGCCAGCGCGCGCACGGCGGTGGACTTGCCGGTGCCGCGGTCGCCAAAGACCAGCACCCCACCGACGCTGGGATCGACGGCGGCGATCAGGATCGCCAACTTCATCTCGTCCTGGCCGACGATGGCGGAAAACGGGAACGCAACAGCCATGGACTCCCCGGGTGGATCAGCAGCCGGTGGAGTATCGCGCATGGCGCCGGGCCCACCGCCGTGCCACCAGACCGCTAAGCTGCCGGCCCATGAGACGACCTCTTCTTGACGAGCAGTTCCTGCACCCCCGCATCCGCGCCCAGGTGGCCGGCCTGCATGCCGACATGCTGCAGGCCGCGCAGGCGGCCATCGCGGCGCACCCGGTGGTGGTGTTTGGCATGGCGGGCAACCCCTTCGTGCGCCAGGCCCGGCGTGCACTGGACGCCGCCGGCGTGGCCCACCACGACATCGACCATGGCGGTTACTTCAGCCAGTGGCGCAAACGCAATGCGCTGAAGATGTGGACGGGCTGGCCGACCTTCCCGATGGTGTTTGTGCACGGCACGCTGGTGGGTGGCGCCAGCGACCTGAAAGCGCTGATCGCCAGCGGCGAACTGCAACAAATGCTCACTTGAGCCACTTCGGGCTCAAGTTTCGGCAACAGCCGCCGAATCCAGAAGTTCCAGATCACGCCCCCACCTGCCGGGGGCCTGGTCGACAGCGTCCGCGGGAGCCAGCCATGAAGAACAAAACGGTCTTGATCCGGAGCAATCGTCGATGAACCAGGAAGCCGATACCGCCTCCCAAGAGGTTTACGACGAACTGGGCCACATCACCCGGCAGCTGCACAGCGCCGTGGTGCAGCTGGGGCTGGACAGCAAGCTGCACCGCATCGCCAGCGAGATCCCCGACGCGCGCGAGCGGCTGCAGTACGTCGGCCAGCTCACCGAGCGTGCCGCCCACCGCGTGCTGGGCCTGGTGGAAGGCGCGCAACCCAACTGCCGGCAGATGCAGGCCGACGCCGACGAGCTGGCTGGCCGGCTGCAGGCCGCCAGCGAAAACGCCGTGCTCACGCGCGAGCAGGCCGAGCTGCTGGCCGAGGCGCGGCGCTTCGTGCTGCGCAGCGGCGCCGCCGCCGAACGCCAGTTCGAGACGCTGTCGGAGATCATGCTGAGCCAGGATTTCCAGGACCTTTCGGGCCAGGTGATCCAGAAGGTGGTGAAGATCATCACCGACACCGAGGACCAGCTGCTGAACATGCTGCTGCGCCACGCGCCGCTGGAAGCGTCCGACCTCAAGGCCACGAACACCAGCGCCGAGCTGCAGGGCCCGCAGGTGGCCGGCAAGGCGCTGGAACAGGGCGACGTGGACGACCTGCTGGCGTCCCTGGGGTTCTAGCCAATACGCAGACCGCCGCGGGGCGATCAGCATCGGGCATTCACCGCCCAGACCGCCCGAGCCCATGAGCGCGCCCAAGCGCTCATCCCGACCAGCAGTGCGCGAAGGGCAGTTCCATGAGCGCCGCCGCCCAGCCACCACCGACCCTTCCGCTGCGCCTGCTGCGCTGCGTCGTGGCCGTGGCTCGGACGGGCAGCGCCGCGCAGGCCGCACCACAGATCCACCTGTCGGCCTCCGCGACAACACGTGCCGTGCAGCAGGCGGAGGCCTTGGCGGGCCTGCCGTTGTTCGTGCGTGTTGCACGGGGCATGGCACCCACCGAGGCCTGCCGCATCCTGGTGCGCCGCGGTCAGCGTGCGCTGCAGGGGCTTGCCGACGCCAGCAAGACACTGCGCACCCGGTTCCGGGCGGGGGCCGGCCCTTGCCTGTCGCGCAGCCTGGACGACGGCATGCTGGCGGCGCTGGATGCCGTGGCCGATCTGCGCAGCGAAGCGGCCGCCGCACGCCAGCTCGGGCTCAGCCAGCCGGCCGTGCACCAGACGCTGCGCCGGATCGAACATGCCGCCCGGGTCCGCTTGTTCGAACGATCACCGCGTGGCACACGCCTGACCGAGGCCGGTGAGGCCGTGGTGACCGCAGCACGCATCGCGGCGGCGGAGTTGCGCATCGGTGTGGAAGAACTGCGTGGCTTCCAGGGTGGCGGAGCGCAGCTCTCGGTCGGCGCACTGCCGATGGCCTGCGATGTGCTGGTGCCCCAGGCGCTGACACGGCTGCTGGCGGCCTGCCCCGGGGTTCAGGTCACCGTGGTGGATGGCACCTACGACGCGCTGCTCCAGATGCTGCGCCAGGCCCGGATCGACCTGCTGGTCGGCCCCCTGCGACGCACATCGGCGGCGCCCGATCTGGTGGAGCAGACCCTGGTGGTGGACCATCTGGTTGTCGCCGCCAGGCGCGGCCACCCGGCCTTCGCTGCCCGGCGCCGACCCAGTCTGGGGCAGCTGAGCGCATGGCCCTGGATCGGCCCGTTGCCACAGACACCGGCGCAGGCCGCATTCGACCGCGCCTTTGCGGAGGCGGGGGTCACGGCACCGTCACCCACACTGCAGTCACACAGCACGGCCGTCGTGCGCTCGGTGCTGATGGCCAGCGACCACCTGACCCTGATTTCCCCGCTGCAGATCCGCGCCGAGGTCGAATCCGGCCTGCTCGCGATCCAGCCCCTGGTGCTGCAGGGCGTGGAGCGCCACATCGGCGTCACGCAGCGGCGCGACGGCCTGCCGTCGCCCGCCGCCGCAGCGATGTTGCAGGAGCTGCAGGCCGTTGCACGGGCCCTGACAGCCCCATAAGTCAAACGCATGGCTCAGGCCATGCGGCGCACTGGTGCTGCGCGTGCCGCACGGCGATGCTCCACGGCTGACCTTCACGGCCCGCCGATCCATGACGAGACCCCTGCTGACCACCCGCCGCCAACTGCTGACCGCTGCGCTGTCGGTACCCACCTGGGCGCGGGCACAGGCCGGCCGCACGCTGCGCCTCATCGTGCCCTTCACGCCGGGCGGCAGCACCGACATCCTGGCCCGCGCCCTGGCACCGAAACTCTCGGCCGCGCTGGGCCAGAACGTCGTTGTCGACAACCGCCCCGGTGCGGGCGGCTCACTCGGCGCTGGCGAGGCCGCGAAGGCGGAGCCCGACGGCAACACCGTGTTGATGGGCCACATCGGCACGCTGGCCGTCAACCCGGCGATCTACCCCAAGCTGCCCTACGACCCGCTGCGCAGCTTCACGCCGGTGGCCTGGGTTGCGCGCGTGCCCAACGTGCTGGTGGTGCCTGCGGCCTCGCCGTCGCAAACATTCCAGGCCTTCCTGGAGCGTGCGCGGTCCCAGCCCGGCCGGCTCAGCTACTCGTCGGGCGGCAATGGCAGCGCGGCGCACATCAGCTTCGAGCTGCTGAAGCTGCGCACGCGGATCTTCATGCTGCACATCCCCTACCGGGGCACCGCGCCATCGATCAACGACCTGATCTCGGGCCAGGTGGACGCCACCTTCACCGGCGCGCCTGCCGTGCTGACCCACATCCGCAGCGGACGTCTGCGCGCGCTCGCCGTCTCAAGCGCACAGCGCCTGCCGTCGTTGCCCGACGTGCCGACCGTCGCCGAAAGCGGAGCGTCGGGGTTTGAGGCCGACCAGTGGTACGGCATCGTGGCCCCGGCAGGCACGCCCGCCACACGGGTGGCGCAGCTGAATGCCGAGATCAACCGCGCCTTGTCACTGCCCGATGTCCTGCAGCAGCTGGCCACCGAAGGGGCACAGCCGATGCCGGGGAGCCCGCAGGCATTTGGCGCGCTGATCGCACGCGAGATCCCGCGTTGGGCCGAGGTGGTCAAGGCCGGCAACGTGAAGGCCGATTGACATGCGGCGCGTCTTGTTATCCGCCGTGGCCGCCCTGCTGGCCAGTGGCTGTACAACCCGCCAGACCCCGACACCGCCTGCAGCGGGGAAGGTCGAAGTCACCTGGCTGGGCCAGGCGGCCTTCCGTATCGTCACGCCCGGAGGGCGTGTGATCGTCACCGATCCCTGGCTGCGCACCAACCCGCTGACACCCGAGCGGTTCCGCCAGCCAGAAGCGTTCGACCGCGTCGATGCCATCCTGGTCAGCCACGGCCACTTCGACCACATCGCGGACGCGCCAGCGCTGGCCCAGCGCCACAACGCGCCGATCCGCGCTCCCGGCGATCTGGCGCAGACCGCGATGACACTGGGTGTGCTGCCCGCAGCACTGTTGCCGCGCATGAACAAAGGTGGCACCGTGCAACTGGCGCCGGGTGTGACCGCGACGGCGGTGCGCGCCGAACATTCGTCCATCTTCGTGTGGCGCAACCCGGCCACCGGCAAAGACGAAACACACCCCGGCGGCGAGGCCGTCGGCTGGATCATCACGCTGGAGAACGGCTTCCGCATCTACCACGCCGGGGACACCGCCGTCTTTGGCGACATGCGGCTGATCGGCGAACGCTACCGGCCGGACCTGGCCCTGGTGCCCATCGGCGGCAATTTCACGATGGACCCGGCGGACGCCGCCTGGGCCGTGCGCGAACTCATCCGCCCGGCCACCGTGATCCCGATGCACTACGGCAGCAACCCGCTGGCGCGCGGGACGGCTGCCGACTTCGAGCGTGCGATGGTGGGGAGCCGCGTGCGTGTGCAGGTGGCCGTGCCCGGCCAGCCGCTGGATTTCTGAACCTCTAACAACAAGGAGACCTGTCCGATGAAACGCCTTCTGCCCGCCCTCGCGGCTGCCGCCTGCCTTGGCCCGAATGCCGCCACGGCCCAGGGCAGCAATGTGACGATCTACGGCCTCATCGACTTTGCGGCACGCCACGCCAGCAACACCAACGCCGCGCGCGAATCGGCCACCAGCACCGAAGACGGCATCTTCACCGGCAGCCGACTCGGCTTCCGCGGGCGTGAGGACCTTGGCGGCGGACTGAGCGCACAGTTCACCCTGGAACACGGCTTCGACCCGAGCACCGGTGCCTCGCTGCAAGGCACGCCCAGCGGAGACTACGGCCAGGTCACGGCAGCACAGCGCATGTGGGGGCGCGAACTGCACCTGGGCCTGCGGGGCCCCTGGGGCGGCGTCACGGTCGGCCGCCAGTACACGGTGGCGCACAGCCTGGCCGCGCGCTTCCAGCCCCAGGGCAACCCCAACAGCACGGTCTACTCGCTGTTCAGCAGCCACCACGTGCCGCGCCAGGACAACATGCTCAAGCTGGACGGCAAGCTGGGGCCTGTCGACCTGCTGGCCTCCTACACCTTTGGCGAACAGGCAGGCGACACCGGTGCCAACAGCAGCTGGGCGCTGGGCGTGGGCAGCACACGGGGGGCGCTGTCGGTGGCGGCCTATGTGCAGCAGTTGAAGAACCTGGCCGGCAGCGAGACGCGCAAGATCGTCGGCCTGGGCGGCAACTACCGCATCAACCCCACCGTGGTCGTCTACGGCGGCCTGATGCGGCGCAGTGCGGAGGTCAGCGCGCAGCGCAACCGCGCCTGGACACTGGGCACCAACATCGACCTGTCACCGGCGGTCACGCTGAGCGTGGCGCACTACGACGACCAGCAGTCCGGCAGTGCAGCACTGGACGGCGCACGCAGCGTGAGTTGGCTCTCGGTGAACTACCGGTTCTCCAAGCGGACGGATGTCTATCTCAACCTCGACCGCAACGACGTGGAGGACGGGTATGCCAAGCCGGCGTTCATGGGTGTCAAGGGCTCGCAGAACGGCACCGCCGTCGGCCTGCGCCACCGCTTCTGAGCGCCCCCAAGGTCCGAGCTGCGCCCGGCCCGCCCCCCCGAGGGGCTCAAGGAAACTTGGGGCGGCCCTGCGTTTCCTTGAGAGACCTAAGATCGGCCGACCAACCCGAATGGCATGAACGCATGAACAACAGCACGCGCCGCGACGCGCTGATCACCCTGGGCGGCCTCGCCCTCGCCGCCCGCGGTTCGGCGCAGCAGCGCTTTCCTGATCGTCCGGTCACCCTGCTCGTGCCCTTTGCGCCCGGCGGCATCGCCGACATCACGGCCCGTGCCGTGGCCGAGCCCATGGCCCGGCTGCTGGGCCAGGCGGTGGTGGTGGAGAACAAGCCCAGTGCCGGCAGCATCGTCGCCAGCCAGGCCGTGGCCACGGCAAAACCTGATGGCCACACGCTGCTGCTGATGAGCAACGGCAACGCCGTCAGCGTCGGCCTGTTCCGCAAGCTGCCGTACGACACGCTCACGGCCTTCGCGCCGATCACCACACTGGCCGCCTTCGACATCGGCCTGTTTGTTGCAGCCTCGTCGCGTTTCGCCACGCTGGCGGCGCTGGTGGCGCATGCACGCGCCAACCCCGGGCGGCTCAACGTCGGCACGGTGGCGGCGGGCAGCACGCAGCACCTGGCGGCCAAGCTGTTCGAGACGGTCGCCGGGCTGGAGCTGCTGGTCGTGCCCTACAAGGGCACGCCGGCCGTGCTGACGGCGCTGCGCGCGGGCGAGATCGACCTCGCCTTCGAGATCGCCGGCCCGATGCTGCCGCAGGTGCAGGCGGGCGCGGTGCGTGCGCTGGCGGTCAGTTCGGCGCTGCGCAACCCGGCGCTGCCGCAGGTGCCGACGGTGCAGCAGGCCACCGGCCTGGCCTACGACGTGGCCTCGTGGAACGCGCTGGCCGCGCCGGCCGGCACGCCGCCCGAGGTGGTGGAGCGCCTGCGCGCCGCAGCCCGCGAGGCCCTGGCCAGCCCGGCCGTGCGTGACAAGCTGGCCGCCCTGGGCGTGCGCCCCACCGGCAGCAGCCCGGCCGAGCTGCAGGCGCTGCTGGCACGCGAGGTGCAGCGCTGGGGCGCGGTGATCCAGAAGGCCGGCATCGAGCCGGAGTGAACGGACCTGCGCCGGCCGACAGGCCACACGCGGCCGCGGTGGCCAGTGTTATGGTTGTCGTACAAACAACCGCGCAACCCGTTCGATGGCCGCCCCCCGCTCCGCGCCTGCCAGCCTGGCCGACCTGCCCAGCCGCCTGAACGTCGGCGCGCGACTGTCCGAGCAACTGGCCGATGCGCTGCTGGCCCGCATCCGCGCCGGGCAGATCCAGCCCGGTGAGCGGTTGCCCACCGAGGCGGCGCTGGTGCAGCGCTTCGGCGTCAGCCGCACCGTGGTGCGCGAGGCGCTGTCGCGCCTGAAGACACTCGGCCTGCTGGAGTCGCGCCAGGGCTCGGGGGCCTATGTGCGCGCACCCGACGCCCGGGAGGCGCAGCGCCTGCAGCTCACGCCCGACGGTTCGGTGGCCGCGGTGCTGCAGATGGTGGAGGTGCGGCGCGCACTGGAGGCCGAGGCCGCGGCGCTGGCCGCCGCGCGGCGCACCACACGCGCGGTGCGGCAGATCCGTGCGGCGATGCGGGCCATCGAGCAGGCCGTGGCCGCCGGCGGCGACGGCGTGGCCGAGGACGTGGCCTTCCACGCCGCCATCGCGCAGGCCGCGGGCAACCCCTTCCTGCTGGCCACCCTGGCCTACCTGAACCAGTTCCTGCTCGACGCCACGCGCGTGACACGTGCCAACGAGGCCACCCGGGACGACCTGGCCGAACAGGTACGCCAGGAACACGCTGCCGTGGTGGCGGCCATCGAGGCCGGCGACGTGGCCGGCGCGCGCCTGGCCGGGGCCGCGCACATGGTCAACGCCGCCGCCCGCATCGGCCGCGCCGACCCCGCCTTCTGGAAGGCCCGGGGGCTGACGCTGGCCGACCGTCTGCAGGCGGAACTGGGCACGCCGCGCCGGAACTGAGCGCGGCACGCCCGGGATTTCCCGGGTGTTGGCCAGGCCTGCAGCTTCCCATAATTTGTATGACAACCTGACAACGGAGCACGCTGCAGATGAACACCCCCATCGGCGTCATCGGCCTGGGCGCCATGGGGCGCGGCATGGCCGGCTCGCTGCGGCGCGCCGGCTGGCCCGTGCATGTGTGCGATGTGCGCGCCGAGGCCGCACAGGCCTTTGTGGCCGACGGCGGCGTGGCCTGCGCCAGCCCGGCCGAGCTGGCGGCGCGCTGCGAGATCATCGTCAGCGTCGTCGTCAACGCGGCGCAGACCGAGGCCGTGCTGTTCGGCGAAAACGGCGCGGCGGCGGCGATGAGACCCGGCAGCCTGTTCGTGATGTGCTCCACCGTCGACCCGAACTGGTCGGTGGCGCTGGAAGGCCGCCTCGCGGAGCTGGGCCTGCTGTACCTGGACGCGCCCATCTCCGGCGGCGCCGCCAAGGCCGCCAGCGGCCAGATGACGATGATGACCGCCGGCACCGCCGCCGCCTATGCCAAGGCGGGCACGGCGCTGTCCGCGATGGCGGCCCAGGTCTACCAGCTGGGCGACCGCGCCGGCAACGGCAGCAAGGTCAAGATCATCAACCAGCTGCTGGCCGGCGTGCACATCGCCGCCGCCGCCGAGGCGATGGCGCTGGGCCTGCGCGAAGGGGTGGACGCGGCGGCGCTGTACGAGGTCATCACGCACAGCGCCGGCAACAGCTGGATGTTCGAGAACCGCATGGCCCATGTGCTGGCCGGTGACTACACGCCGCTCTCGGCCGTGGACATCTTCGTGAAGGACCTGGGCCTGGTACTGGACACGGCGCGCGCCAGCAAGTTCCCGCTGCCGCTGAGCGCCACGGCGCACCAGATGTTCATGCAGGCCTCGACCGCCGGTTTTGCGCGCGAGGACGACAGCGCGGTGATCAAGATCTTCCCGGGCATCACGCTGCCGGAGAAGAAGGCATGAAGGCGGGCCGAGCGCCGGGCCGCCCCAAGCCGGCCCGCATCCCCTCGGGGGATCGGGCGATGTACTCGTCGCCCGAGGGGTCGTCATGAAGCTGGGTTGTATCGCTGACGACTTCACCGGCGCCACCGACCTGGCCAACAACCTGGTGCGCGCCGGCATGCGCACGGTGCAGGTCATCGGCGTGCCCGATGCGGCTGCACCCATACCCGAAGCCGATGCAGTGGTGGTGGCGCTCAAGTCGCGCACCATCCCGGCGGCCGACGCGGTGGCGCAATCGCTGCAGGCCTTGCGCTGGCTGCAGGCCCGGGGTGCGCAGCAGGTCTACTTCAAGTACTGCTCCACCTTCGACAGCACACCCGCCGGCAACATCGGCCCGGTGACCGATGCCCTGCTGGATGCACTGCACGGCCCGGGGCAAGGTTTCACCATCGCCTGCCCCGCCTTCCCGGTGAACCAGCGCACGGTGTTCAAGGGCCACCTCTTTGTCGGCGACGTGCTGCTCAGCGACAGCGGCATGCGCGACCACCCGCTCACCCCCATGCGCGACGCCAACCTCGTGCGTGTGATGCAGGCGCAGACCCGGCGCCGCGTGGGCCTGGTGGCGCAGGACGTGGTGGCGCGCGGGCCCGAGGCGATCCGTGCACGCTTTGCGGCCCTGCAGGCCGATGGTGTGGGCGTGGCCATCGTGGACGCGGTGGCCAACGCCGACCTGATGCACATCGGCGCGGCGCTGGCCGGGATGCCGCTGGTCACCGCAGGCTCGGGCATCGCCATCGGCCTGCCACCGAACTGGGGCGTCGCACACGGTGCTGCCGCTGACCAGCTGCCACCCGCGCGGGGGCCACGTGCCATCGTCTCCGGCAGCTGTTCGCTGGCGACAAACGCGCAGGTGCGACACTTCGTCGCGGCCGGTGGCGCCGCACGCGCCATCGATCCGCTGGCGCTGGCCACAGGCCAGCCTGTGGTGGCCGAAGCCCTGGCCTGGGCGCAGCCCCGGCTGGCGCAGGGCCCCGTGCTGGTCTACGCCACGGCCGAGCCGGCGGCGGTGCAGGCCGTGCAGGCACAGCTGGGCGTGGCACGCGCAGGCTCGCTGGTCGAAGAAGCCCTGGCCACCATCGCCTGCGGCCTGGTGAAGATTGGCGTGCGGCAGCTGCTGGTGGCCGGGGGCGAAACCTCGGGTGCGGTGGTGCAGGCCCTGGGCGTGCAGCAGATGGCCATCGGGCCGCAGATCGACCCCGGCGTGCCGTGGACAGCGGTGCAGACACCGCTGGCCGGCGGGCAGGCCCTGCACCTGGCCTTGAAGTCGGGCAACTTCGGCAGCACCGACTTCTTCAACAAGGCCTTCCGGCTGCTGGAGCCGGCCGCGTGAGCGCTGCGCTGCGGGAGGCCATCTGCCACGTCGGCGCATCCTTGTACGCCCGCGGCTACGTGCACGCCAGCGCCGGCAACATCAGCGTGCGGCTGGACGACAACAGCGTGCTGATCACGCCCACCGACGCCTGCCTGGGCCGGCTGGACCCGGCCGCGCTGGCCCATGTGGGCGCCGACGGTGTGCAGCACGCGGGCGAGCGGGCGAGCAAGACCCTGGCGCTGCACCGGCGCATCTACGCCGCCGAGCCCACGGCACGCTGCATCGTGCACACGCACGCCACGCACACGGTGGCGCTCACGCTGGCGGGTATCTGGCAGGCCGACGCCATCGTGCCGCCGATCACGCCCTACTACGTGATGAAGGTGGGCCATGTGCCGCTGATCCCCTACCACCGCCCCGGCGATCCGGCCGTGGCCACCCTGGTCGAACAGCGCATCCACGCCGCGCAGGCCGCCGGCCGGCCGCTGCGCGCCGTGATGCTGGACCGCCTGGGCCCCACCGTCTGGCACCACAGCCCGGCCGAGGCCAGCGCGGTGCTGGAAGAACTGGAAGAAACCGCGCGCCTGTGGCTGATGAGCCGGCCCACGCCCTTGAACCCGGACCAGATCGACGAACTGCGCCAGCACTTCGGCGCGCGCTGGTGAACACGAGGACCCCCATGCCCCGCTTCGCCGCCAACCTCTCGATGCTCTACAACGAGCACAACTTTCTGGACCGTTTTGCCGCGGCGGCGGCCGATGGCTTCCAGGCCGTGGAGTACCTGTTCCCCTATGCCGTCGAGCCGGCCGTGCTGGCGCAGCGCCTGCACGACCACGGCCTGCAACAGGTGCTGTTCAACGCCCCGCCGGGTGATTGGGACGCCGGCGAACGCGGCCTGGCCTGCCTGCCCGGCCGCGAAGCGCAGTTCCGCAGCGGCTTTGCCCGCGCACTGGACTACGCGCAGGCGCTGGGCTGCCCGCGCGTGCACGTGATGGCCGGCCTGGCACCGCCCGACGCCGAACGCGCCGCGCTGAAGGCCACCTACCAGCACAACCTGGCCTGGGCCGCCGAGCTGGCCGCCACCGCGCAGCGCGACGTGCTGATCGAACCCATCAACACGCGCGACATTCCGCGCTACTTCCTGAACCGCCAGGACGAAGCCCACGCGGTGGTGCAGGCCGTGGGCGCCCCCAACGTGAAGGTGCAGATGGACCTGTACCACTGCCAGATCGTCGAAGGCGATGTGGCGATGAAGCTGCGCCAATACCTGCCCACGGGCCGGGTCGGCCACCTCCAGATCGCCGGTGTGCC
>CAYTWU010000080.1:0-12551 GCA_964442175.1 uncultured Rubrivivax sp. | reverse complement strand
TCAATTACCGGCCCGTCGAGCGTGAGCACGATCTCCCGTCCGCCGATCCGAATGCCGGTCTCGCGAGGCAATCCCTCAAGCGGCCGATCAGTGATGGGGAGCAGAAGCTTGCTGCCTGTCTCGAGCAGATCTTCAAGAGCGAGTCCGACGCCATCAACACCCTGGTCTGCACGCAGACCCTCGAACTGGGGGTGGACATCGGCTCCCTCGACGCCGTGCTGATGCGCAACGTGCCGCCGCTGCCGGCCAACTACTGGCAGCGCGCGGGCCGCGCAGGCCGCCAGTTCCGCATGGCGCTGGACATCACCTATGCCCGCGCTGCCAGCCACGATCGGGCCTACTTCAACGAGCCGCTGAAGATGCTGGAGGGCCTGGTGGAGCCGCCCAGCTTCAACCTGCGCAACCCCATCATGGTGGCCAAGCATGTGCACGCCACCGTGCTGACGGCGGTGTTCAAGATGCTGCGCGACAAGGCCTTGCCGCAGGCCGCGCTGGACGAATTGCTGGAGGCCGTGCGCAACTGCCTGCCGCAACAGATCAAGACCTACCTGTTCACACCCGAGGGCATGGTGCGGCCGGCGCCCATGAAGGTGGCGGCACTGCAGACGGTGATCCTGCGGCACCGCAAAGTGCTGCTGTCGGCGGTGATGACGGCCTTCCAGCAAGGCTGGCCAGCGGCAGACGCCGAGGTGGTCAGCCAGGCCAGCGTGGAAGCCACCATCGACGGCCTGGCGGACGAACTGCAGGTGGTGGTGGACCGGCTCTTCCAACGCCTGCAGTGGGCCCTGAACCAGCTGGAGCGCCTACGCAAGGTGGCCAGCGCCAAGGGCGCGCTGGACTCCGATGAAGAGGCGCTGCGCAGCCGCTGCGAGCGCCTGGTCAAGAAGCTCAAGGGCGAGGCCCGCCGCCGCACCAACCAGGCCGAGGGTGTGGACGACACCAACACCTACGGCGTGCTGGCAGCCGAAGGCTTCCTGCCGGGCTACGGCCTGGACACCGGCGCGGTCAGCATCACGCACATCGCGCCGCGCTTCGGCTCGGACATCTCGGACTGGGAGTTGCGGCGCAACAGCGCGCTGGCCGTGCGCGAGTACGTGCCCGGCAACCTGATCTACGCCAACGCGCACAAGTTCGTGCCGCGCACCTTCCACCTGGTGCCGGAAGAACCCATCGTGTTCGCCGTGGACCTGGCCAACGAGGCCATCCAGGAAACCGGCGGGCTGGGCAAGGCCGCTGCACCTACACAAGCGGAATCGGTCGGCGTGTCGAGCATCTTCGGCGTGCAGGTGTGCGACGTGGATGCGCCGCACCAGTCCTACATCTCGGATGACGAGGACTACCGCTTTCAGCTGCCGGTGGCCGTGTTCGGGCAGGACCAAGGGCGTCACTCGGGCGGCAAGGCCTACGAGTGGGGCGCAGCCACGCTGCACCTGAAGCACGGGCTGCACATGCGGCTGGTCAACGTGGGCGCCGCTTCGCAGGTGCGCTCGACGGGTGAGATGGGCTACCCGGTGTGCATGGTGTGCGGCCAAAGCCGCTCGCCCATGAGCACGCTGAAGGAGCTGGACGCGTTCAACGAGCACCACATCGAGCGCTGTGGTCGGCCGATCCAAAAGATCGCGTTCTATGCCGAGGTGGTGGCCGACGCGCTGGTGCTGCCCGATTGCGCTTCCAAAGAGGCCGCATACAGCGTGATGGAAGCGCTGCGTCAGGGCGCCGCAGGCGTGCTGGACATGGAGATCTCGGACCTGCAGGTGCAAGTGCTGGGCAAGCCGGGTTCGGACAAGTTCGACGCGCTCCTGTATGACCCGATGCCCGGTGGCTCGGGCCTACTGGAACAACTGCTGGAGCACTGGCCCGCCGTGATTAAGCACACGCTGGCGCTGGTGGAGGACTGCCCATCGGCCTGTGAGACCTCGTGCATTGACTGCCTGCAGAACTTCCGCAATTCGTTCTACCACGAGCACCTGAACCGCCATGTGGCCTTCGAGCGCATCACCACCTGGGGTGACGGCCTTGTCCTCAGCCACGCGATCCCCGCGGTGCTGCCCGACGACAACCAGGGCAAGAAGCCTGGCAACCCGCCCGAGCAGCAGTTCGTCGCCATGCTCAAGGCGGCCGGTCTCAGTAACTTCGAAACGGAGCGGCCGATCGAGTTGAGCGGCGGCGTGGTCACTCGGCCCGACGTCTACTTCCACGAACCGAACGACCAGTTCGACGGCGTGTGCGTCTACCTGGACGGCATGAGCGAACACCTGCACGGCAACGCGCAGACGGCGGTGCAGGACCGGCAGATCCGCGACGAGCTGCTGAACACCGACTACGAGGTGGTGGCCATCCAGTACCAGGAGCTGTACGACAAAACGGTGATGCGCACACACATGCGCCGGATCGCCAAGGCTGTAGTCGGCAAGGCCAAAGCGAAGGAGGTCGAGGCCACCGACGACTGGTTTGACCTCGCTTCGGGCGCACGGCCAGGCGGGGCGCCTGCCGCCGCCCCAACCGCCACGATCTACCCGTTTCCCGTCGTCCAGCCCGGTCAGGCAGGCTTCCAGCCCTACGACACCTGCGTGCCGATCAGCAGCCTGAAAGCCGCGGCCGGCCTGTGGAGCGCCGAGCAGGCCAACCTGGAAGCCCTGGCCGACCACGCCGACGAGTGGGCCGTGCTGGAGGAATTCCGCATCACGCCGGGCATGTTCGTCGCCCAGGTGATCGGCGAGTCCATGGAGCCGCTGGTGCCCTCAGGCAGCTACTGCCTGTTCCGCCCAGTGCCGGGCGGGACCAAGGATGGCAGCAAGCTGCTGGTGTGGCACAGCGGCGTGACCGACCCGGAAACGGGTGGGCAGTACACGCTGAAGGTGTACCGGAGTGAGAAGGTGGCAGATGCCGACGGCAGCCAGCACAAAGCCAAGATCACGCTGAGCCCGGTGAATCCGGCGTTCGCGCCCATGCAGCTAACCGCGTCCGATGAAGCTGCCGTCCGTGCTGTCGCCGAGCTTGTCCGGGTGCTTTGATTCCAGTTCAAACAGAACAACTTTCAACAAGGGTAGAGACGAAAAATCATGGGAAGAACACGTACCGTTACCGTTTCATGCTTAAACCTCGCCATGCATTCCCCTCACTCCAAGAAGAAGTATGTGGAGTTGCTTGCGACGGCCTTTTCGGCCAAGCGCATGATTCGACTCGGCAGCGTTCATGGCGGCATGATCGGCTCCCTGTACGGCGCTACAGGCAAGAATGCTGAAAAAGAACTGACTGGCGAGCTATATCGCTTCCTAAAATTGGATCCTGACGAGCCTTGGTTCAACGCGCAAACGAAGGAAGCCGCATCCCCTGACGATCTGGAGAAACTCAGCATTCCCCAGCATCTTCTTCCACACTTGCAGAGAATTCCATTTCTTTTCAAGCCAACCACGCACCGCCTATATCTGATATCAAAGGATCGCAAAGACAGTTTGTCGCCGGGTGCAGCAAAGCAACTGCTAGATGGAGTTTTCTCGAAACTCCTAGAGGAGGAGATTTTCCCTCCAGTCGAGATAACTGTCGAACCGGACCAAAACGCTCTGGATGAGATTTTTGGTCTGAAGTCGCTCGAACATCTGGTGATCGAGTTGGTGCCGCCAAACCCAGATGACGGTGATGAAATCGAGAAGAAGTGGAAGGAGCGCTTGAAGACGCAGAACGTTCGGCGACAGACCGTTCAACTCGACTCGGAGCGGAACCAGACCATCAAGCCAGATGCCGAGACCACGGCGTTGGCGAAGGTCGCCGCAAGCAACGGCAAGGTGACAGCTTCCGGGCACGACGCTGCAGGTGTCAAGCAGGAACTCTCTACTGTCGATAAACCTTTGCGAGAACGGGTCTTGCACGATCCCAATGTCGAAACACTTTTCGACACGCTGCGGCGAACAGCCGACAGCCTCGGCTGACCGGAGAATAATCATGTACGGCGGAGTGTTCAGAATCTACGGACGGTACTGGCAGGCTTATGGTGGCTTCGCCGCCTTGGTGCGCTCGTTCTACCTGCACGCCGCCCTGGTCATCACCGCGATCTGCGCCAACGCTTGGCTGACTTCGGGGTGGTGGGATCAGGCAACCTCCATTCTCCCGAACGTCCTCGGCTTCACCTTAGGCGGGTTTGCCATTTTCATTAGTTTCGGCGATGAAAAGTTCCGGCAATTGCTCGCGGAGCCGGATGACGGAGACAAGGATGCTCCGACTGCCTACGTAGAGCTTTGCTCTACGTTTGTTCACTTTATCCTCGTCCAGATCTTGGCACTCTTGTTCGCGATCATTGCCAAAGCGATGTACTTTCCATGGTCAAACGCACCTGAGTCATTCAAGAGCGCACTACCATGGTTAAACGGCGTGACAGGTTTCGTCGGCTATGCGCTGTTCATATACTCTTTGACCAGCGCACTGGCTGCCACAATGCATGTTTTTCGGATTGCGTCGATGTACGAAGCCTTTCAGCAAAACAACCGTGAGTCTGACCAACAAGCGGAATGACAGGGGGCATGCTTTTCGAGGACGCCAAGCTCGAACGCGCAGGGCGGCAGCACCTGGGCCGCGCTGGTCAGCACGCCACCGCCCAAACTTGGTGGCAGCATGCAAGCGGTCGTGCCACTCCTGCATGGGTCGGTGTCATAGCGATGGAGGGGGTGTATGAGAGCAATGTTTGACACCAGCGGCCGGGCGCTGACGCGGATTCCAGTTCGTGGCCAGCGGCGAGCCCTCAAACCCTAAAATCGCCCCATGGCCCACGCTCACGCCCACATCAACCCAGCGATGCTCCGCTGGGCGCGTGATCGCGTCGGCCTGGACGTGAACGACGCCGCCTCGGCTGCCGGCGTGAAGCCCGAGCAGTTCCAGCTGTGGGAAGAAGGCGAGGCCCAGCCCACCTTCCGTCAAGCCCAGGTGATCGCGCAGGCCCTTCACGCCCCGTTCGGCTTCTTCTTCCTGAAAGACGCGCCGGCCGAAGACCTGCCCTTACCCGACCTGCGCACCGTCGGCGGCGCGCCAGCCGGCAAGCCCAGCGTCAACCTGGCCGAGACCGTGCGCCATGCGCTGCAGCGACAAGCCTGGTTCGTCGAGTATCAGCAAGAGCAAGGCGCTGAGTCGCTGCCGTTCGTCGGCCGCTTCACCACGGCTTCCAACCCGGCGCAGGTGGCGCAGGACATCCGCGCCGTGCTGGGTGTCGATGTCGAGCACGGCCAGCGGAAATGGGACGTCTACTACCGCGAACTGATCGAGGCCGCTGAGCGCGTGGGCGTGCTGGTGATGCGCAGCGGCATCGTCGGCAACAACACCCACCGCAAGCTGGACGTCGGCGAGTTCCGCGGCTTCGCAATCAGCCATCCGCTGGCGCCGGTAGTCTTCATCAACTCGTCTGACGCGCCGTCTGCGCGCTTGTTCACCCTGCTGCACGAGCTGGCCCACCTGTGGCTGGGCAGCAGCGGTATCTCGAACGCAGCGCCGGGCAACACCCGTCGTGAGGAGATCGTCTGCAACGCGGTGGCTGGCGAATTCCTGGCGCCGTCCGAGGTGTTCGGTCCACTGTGGGCTGCGGCGTCCCAGGACCTGACCACGCGTGTGGCCGAGCTGGCCCAACGTTTCCACGTCAGCCGCTTCGTGGTGATCCGCCGCGCGCTGGATCTTGGCCTGGTCGATCGGGACACCTACACGGCCTTCTACAGGGCTGAGCTGGATGCCTTCCAGGCGGAAGGCGGTGGCGGTGGCAGCTTCTACCGAAACGCTGGCGCGAAGAACAGCGCTCGGTTCGCCCGCGCCGTGATCGCCGAGGCCTTCAGTGGCCGCCTGCTGCTGCGCGACGCTGGCCGGCTACTGGGTGTCCAGCCCTCCAAGATCCGTGATTTCGCGGGGCAGCTCGGCGCATGATCTATCTGCTGGACGCGAACACGCTGATCGAGGCGAAGAACCGCTACTACCGCATGACCGTCTGCCCGGCCTACTGGAGCTGGGTCCAGCGCAGCCAGGGTGCAGGGATCGTGTCGAGCATCGATTTTGTCGGTGAAGAGCTCAAGCGCGGCAACGATGAACTGGCTGAGTGGGCCAAGGGCCAGGCCGATCTGTTCTTACCCGTGTCCGACGACGACACCCAGCAGGCCTTCGGCGACGTCGTCGCTCACGTGGCGGCACAAGCCGGCGAAATGAAGCCAGGTGCGCTGGAAGAATTCCTGTCCGGGGCCGACCCGTGGCTGATCGCCAAGGCCATTGCGCTGAAGGATGCGGTGGTCGTCACGCACGAGCAGTTCAACCCGCAGATCAAGCGCAAATTCAGCATCCCCAATGTCTGCCAGCACTTCGGCGTCCAGTGGATCGACACGTTCGAGCTGCTGAGCCGGACCGATGCACGGTTTGTGCTAGCGGATTGAAGGGCCTATCCATCGTGCGCGATACGCATGGTCCGGTCAGTCTATGGACTCAAGTTCCGCCCAAATTGGGCACTCGCGGACCTGCGCTGTACGATGAGGTTGGTCAGTCAATGACGCGCAAATGCGCAGTTCAAGTCGGCTGAAAAGAGGTAACTTTCCAGACAGGGGAACGCGCCGGGGGAACAAATTTGGCCGTTTTCCCATAACCCAGCACTGACGCGGCCTAACGGCCAACGTTCAACTCCCTCCGGGGCCACGGCCCAGCCGTCCTACCCCTGGCCAGGCGCCAGCAGGCGCTGGACGTCGGCACGCAGCGCCGACACATCGATCGGCTTGGTCCAGTAGGCCACGGCCCCTGCGGCTTGCGCGCGTGCAATGTCGGTCGACATCGCGCTGGCCGACAACACGGCCACCGGGATGTGGCAGGTCGCCGGATGGCTGCGCAGCGCTGCCAGCACTTGCGGGCCGTCGAGATCGGGCAGTTGCATGTCCAGCAGCACCAGGCCCGGCCGGCGCTCGCGGGCCAGGGACAGACCTTCGTGGCCACTTTCGGCCAGCAGCAGTTCCACGCCGGAGCAGGTGCGCAAGGTCTCCTGCACCAGCAGCCGGTTGACCGGCTCGTCCTCGATGTAGAGGACCAGCCCGGTGCCTTGCGGCCCGGTGACCAATGGCGTTGGCAGGACCGCAGGTTCAAGGGTTTCACCACCGAACGGCAGCTCGATCGTGACGCGCGTGCCACGGTCGGCCTCGCTGCGGATCTCGAGGCTGCCGCTCATCAGCGTGACCAGCTGGCGCACCAGCACCAGGCCGATGCCGGTGCCACGCGTGGTGCCGGCCTCGCGGCCCAGGCGGTCGTAGGGCGTGAAGAGCTGGCGCTGCTGCTCATCGGTCATGCCCAGGCCGTCGTCTTCGACCTCGATGCGCACGGAGTCCCCCACGCGCGCCGCGGTGACGACAACCTGTCCACCTGGGTGGTTGTACTTGATGCCATTGGAGACCAGGTTGGCCAGCACCTGCCGCAGGCGGGTCGCATCGGCCGTGACGGCGATGGTGTGGCCGTCGGGCAGTTGCGAGACCAGGCGCACGCCAGCGGCAGCAGCTGCACCGGCGCACATGGCCACCGAGGACTCGACCACCTGCGCCACCGGCACCGGGCGCCGCGCCACCTCGAGCCGGCCGGCTTCGATGCTGGCCACGTCCATGACGTCGCTGACCAGCGCCTGCAGGTGCTGCGCGCCCTCGTGCAGCATCTGCAGGTGCTGCCGGGGTTCACGCGACCAGGACCGTGCGTGGTCCTCCAGCAACTGGGCAAAACCGAGCACGGCGTTCAGCGGCGTGCGCAGTTCGTGGCTCATGCGCGCCAGGAACTCGGTCTTGGCGTGGCTCGCCTCCTGTGCGGCGTGCATCTGCGCCTGCGCGCGCTCGGCTTCCTGTCGACCCTGCTCGCGCCGCGCAAGCGTCCAGGCACCCCCACCCAGCACCGCCAGCGCCAGCGCCAGCAGCAGCCCGTCCCAGGCCGCCGAGCGGCGCCAGGCGGCCAGCACCGCGTCGCTGGACAGGCCGTAGGTGACGACCACCGGGTACTCGTTGAGCACCCGGTAGCTGTAGATGTGATCGATCTGATCGTGCCAGGTCGGCCCACGTGCGGTGCCGGTGGGCCACTGTGGCATGTGCTCACGAAACAGCGCAGCGTCCGACCAGTTGCGGCGCAGGGCCGCGTCGTCCGGCGGTGAGGTGACCGCGGCCCACCCAGAGGTGAGGAACAGCGCGACGATGCCATCCTGGCCGACGATCAGCGTGTCGTAAAAGCCCTGCAGGTACTGCGGCCGTACCCAGGCCACGATCACACCCTCCCAGGCGCCACCCGGCAGGGTGATGCGTCGGCTCATCGGCAGCAGCCAGTCGCCCTGTGGCGACAGGTGGCGCGGCGCACCGAACACCACCTCGCGGTCGGCACCGCGCGCGTGCGGCGCGTGGTAGTCCGGCAAGGCCCCGCCGGGCGCTGCGGCCTCCTGGGGCACCGAGTTGGTCGAGACACGCACACGCCCTTCGACATCCAGCACGGCAAACGCGTGGATCAGGCGGTCCGCCGGCAGCAGGGCCGCCAGTCGCCGACCGACCTCCGCTGCATCGGTGACGTTCATCGCGCGCAGCTGCGCCAGCACGTCGTCGGCCTGGTGCAGCGTGCCGGCGACACGGTGCAGGGTCTGCCGGGACTGCTCCTCCAGCGCACTGGCAAAAC
Organism: uncultured Rubrivivax sp.; assembly: GCA_964442175.1. Taxonomy (GTDB): domain Bacteria; phylum Pseudomonadota; class Gammaproteobacteria; order Burkholderiales; family Burkholderiaceae_C; genus Rubrivivax. The sequence continues at coordinate 3,914 of CAYTWU010000080.1, read as the reverse complement.
TCTGCGTCTGTGCCTGCGCGGTGTTGAGCGCGGTCTGGTGCTCGCGCCAGGACTTGTAGCCGATGAGCGCCGTCAGCACGACGGCGCTGAGGCCGACGAGGGCAGCCGGCCCGAGGCGAGACCTCCCGCTCATCAGAGGGCCCTTCGCACGGCGTGCTCCGGGATTCGCACTTGGGAGCGGCCCGGCGCGCTCACCCGAGAGCCCTCCGCACGGTGTGCTCCGGGATTCGCACTTGGGAGCGGCCCGGCGCGCTCATGTCACTTCAGCACACCGACTTCGCGGTAGAAGCGCCTGGCGCCCTCGTGGAACGGGATGCCCGCACCGCGCACCGCGTTGGCCAGCGTGATCGAAGCGCCCTTGGGGTGCCCGATGGCCAGCGCCTTCTGCGCCGGCTCGGCGTACAGCGCCTTCGTGATCTCGTAGACCAGCTCCGGGCTCGCACGTTCGTCGGTCACCCATTGCGCGCCCACCGCCAGCGTCGGTGTCGTCGGTACGCCGGCATAGGCGCCGGCAGGCACGCTGTCTTCGGCCAGGAACGGGCTCTGCGCACGCAGGCGCCGCGCCGGCTCGCCCTCCAGCGGCAACAGGCGGATGCCCGCTGCGCTGCCCGCCAGATCGGCCACCGCCTTGGCCGGCACGCCGCCGGTGAAGAAAAACGCGTCCAGCTGGCCGGCGAGCAGCTGGTCGGCGGCCTGGTTCGGCTTGATGTACGCGGGCTGCAGGTCGGACTCCTTCAACCCGTGGGCGGCCAGCACCATGCGGGCGCTGATCAGGCTGCCCGAGCCCACCTCGTCGAGCGCGACCCGCCGGCCACGAAGTTCAGTGACCTTCTGGATCGGCGAATCTTTGCGCACGACGACGTGGATGCTCTCGGTGAACAGGTTCGCGATCAGCCGCAGCCGCGTCAGCGGCGGTTTGCCTTCAAAGGTACCGGTACCGGTCTGCGCCCAGGTGGCGATGTCGGCCTGGCTGAAACCGGACTCGAGCGAACCCGAGGCCACACCGATGACGTTGCCGAGCGAGCCGTTGCTCGGCTGTGCCGAGACCACCACACGTCCGGGCTGCGAGACGGCTGCAGCGATCTGCACACCCACGGGGTAATACGTGCCCCCCGTGCCACCTGTGCCGATGCGGAAGTACTGTTGCGCAAACGCACCTGGGCCTGCCGACACCAGCGCCAGCAGCCCGACGATCAGCGGCTTTGTCCACATCGACATCACGAAGGCCTCTCGGAACAGGTGGCCCAGTATAGGAGTCGGCGTTGGCGCACCAGGGCGTAATCACTGCACCTTGACCCGGCGTCAGATGCCCGTTCCGACCGCCCGCCAAACCATCAAACCGGCCACCAGGCCCGTGACCGCCGCAAAGCCACGACGCAGCGCGTCCGGGGCCAGACCTGATTCGACATGGAGCCGTGGGTTCATCGCGGCAAGGTCCTTGCAGTCTGGATGAAGCGCCGGGCGGTGAACCCGATGCTGGCGCCAAAGATGACGTGCACCAGCAGACTGGGCAGGATGGTCTGCAGGCCCAGTTGCCAGGGCAGGCGGTCGCCGAACAACAACGGCAGCGCCAGCGAATTGATGGTTACGTAGTAGGCCGCCCCGTACAGCGCGCCAGAACGCAACGGCGCATGACCGGCGGGCGTGCGCACCAGCAGCCACAGCAACGGCCACCTGGACAACCAGCCGATCAGCAGGTGCTGGCCAAACAGCAGCGCCGGCCCGGGCTGATCGGCCCATCAGGCCGCCACTTGCGGGCCGTAGTGGCCGATGCGCCAACCGGCCCATTGGAAGACAAGGCCGGGCGGCATCATCACCAGTGAGGCGATGGTGCCGGAGCGCAGGGTTTCAAGCAGCCAGGGGTGCATTGGCACTGGCCTCACAGCTTCTTGGTGATGAGCATCGCTAGCATCGCCGTCATGCTGGGCATGGGCGCGTTCTACCTGCGCTACTTCCTGCGCCACATGCACGACGACGAAGCCCGTGCTTCGGCCCAGGCTCGGCGCTGATCAGGCCGGTGACAGCATGCGCGGCTCGGGCAGGCCCTCGACGCAGGACACCAGCTCCGGCTGCAAGGGCCTCATGTGTCGTCTTCCCGCTGCAGGGCCCGCCGCAGCGCAGCGCGGTCCAGTCTTGCGCTGCGCCCTGGGAGCAGCTCGAGCACCGCTTCGCGGCGCATCTGGCTGACCAGGCGGCTGGCCGTCTCCAGCGTCAGGTCCAGCATGGCGCCGATTTCGTCGCGGCGCGGCAGCCAGATCTGGCCGGCGGCGTCGGCATGCACGTCCAGGCGCTGCAACAGCTGCAACAGGCGGCGGCGCGCCGGGCCGGTGGAGAGATCGGACACCCAGCTCTCCGCAGCATCAAGCGCCTGCTGCCAGCGCAGCATCAGCTCGCGCGGGAGGCTGTCTCGACCCTCGGCCAGCTGGTCGACCAGGGTGCGTGGGATGCGGCACAGCTGCAGCTCGGTGCAGGCCACGGCCTCGTCGGCGTAGGGGCGCTGCAGCAGGGCCTCCTGGCCGATCAGGTCGCCACGGCCGGCGATGCGCACGATGCGCCTGTCGCCCCGCGCATTGCTGCGCTCGAAGCGCACCACGCCCGAGCGAATGGTGTACACAGCCAGGCCGGCCGTGCCACGGTCGTACACCGGGGTGTCGGGCGCCAAGGTCAGGGCCATAATCTGCGTGTGGATGCGGTCCAGGCCCGCGTCATCCAGCACGCCGAACAGGGCCGAGCTGCGCACCTCGCAGGCCGCGCAGGCCTGGGCCTGCGGGTGTCGGCCTGACAACCGGTAGATCTGCACCACGCTCATGGCTGGCCCCGTGCAGCGCCGGAAGCCACCGGGGTCGAGGTGCCAGCGCGCACCATCGGCCAGCCCTTGGGGGCCCACCCGCTGATGCCGCCGTCGACGTCCTCGGGCTCGCGGCTGTCGATCAACACCGCGCGTCCGGCCTCGTGCTCGGCACGCGCCTGTGCCAGGCCCAGGGCCACGACCACGCGTGAAAAGAAGGCAGAAGGCTGGGGCATGCGGGTGTGTCCGGTTGAAGCTTGCGATGGCTCATGATTCTAATACCCTACTGGGTATATTATCGAATCTGTCTGGACACCGACCCACCATCAGGAACTGGCCATGAGCCCCACACTGCCCATCCGTTGCCCTGCCCTCCAGGTCTCGCCGCACGACCCGGACAAGCGGCGGTGGCTGATCGCCACCGGCGTCGCGGGCGGCGCGGCCACGCTGGCAACGGCGGTGCCGTTGGTCTCCAGCCTCGCGCCGAGCGAACATGCCAAGGCGGCCGGTGGCCCGGTGGAAGTGGACATCACCGACATCCCGCCCGGCGGCGCCAAGACGGTGGAATGGCGCGGCAAGCCGGTCTGGGTGGTGCGGCGCACGCCAGAGATGCTGGCGGCCTTGCAAGGCCACGATGCCGACCTCGCGGACCCGGCCTCCGCGCAACCTCAGCAGCCCGAGGAGGCCCGCAACCCGGCGCGATCCATCAAGCCCGACGTATTCGTGGCGATCGGCATCTGCACCCACCTGGGCTGCTCGCCCACCGGCGTGCCGCAAGGGACAGCCAATCCCAGCCTGCCCGCCGATTGGCCCGGCGGATTTTTCTGCCCCTGCCACGGCTCCACGTTCGACGGCGCGGGCCGCGTGTTCAAGAACAAGCCGGCGCCAACCAACCTGGAGATCCCGCCCCACCGCTACGCCGGCGCGTCACGCATCGTGATCGGGCAAGACGACGCAGCCTTGTCCTGACCGGGCTGGTGGCACGGCGGCGCTGATGGGCGCCCCAAAGAACAAAGCCCCTGGCGCCAGCGCCAGGGGCTTTTTCATTTCCTACCGTCGTCCTTGCGGAATTTTGGTAGGCGCGATTGGACTCGAACCAACGACCCCCACCATGTCAAGGTGGTGC
>CAYTWU010000079.1:0-12613 GCA_964442175.1 uncultured Rubrivivax sp. | reverse complement strand
CGCCGCCTGCCTCGGCCCCGCGGCCAGTGCCGGCGCAGCCCGTGTCCGACGACCCGAGCGCGATCTGCGGCAAACGTGTGCTCGTGGCGCAGTTCATCTGCATGGAGCGCGAATGCCGCTCCGACGCCCTGCGCGACCACCCCGCCTGCAAGGCCTGGTACCGCCAGAACCCCAACGCCCAGCAGCCCTGACACGCCATGACAGACGCCAACCCTGCTGCGCCGCACCTGGCCCATTGGCCACGGCGCCTGCCGCGCAGCCTGAGCGTGCCGGCCACGACCTTGTGGTTCAACCTCGAGGTGAGCGCCGCGCGTTTCCCGGACAAGGCGGCCTACCGGTTCTTCGGGCGCGACCTGGTGTACGCCGGGCTGAAGACCCAGGCCGAGGCGCTGGCGGGCTGGCTGCAGGCGGCCGGCCTGGCCCCGGGCGGGCGGGTGCTGCTCTACATGCAGAACTGTCCGCAGTGGGCCGTGGCCTTCTACGCCATCCTGCGCGCCGGCGGCGTGGTCGTGCCGGTGAACCCGATGAACAAGGCCGACGAGTTCGGCCACTACATCACCGACCCGCAGGCCCGCTTGGCCATCACCAGCAGCGACCTGGCCGCCACCGTGCGTGCGGCCGATGAGCGCCTGCCGGTCGGCCAGCGGCTGCAGGGCCTGCTGGTCACACGGCTGGCCGAGGCCATGCCCGACACGCTGCTGCCGGAGGAAGCCCCGTCCGATGCCATCCTGGCCTGGCTGCGCGACAGCACCGCACTGCCCCCCGGTGCCACCGCCTGGGCCGAGGCCCTGGCCGCTGAGCACCGGCCCACGCCGCTGATGGCCGGGCCTGACGACCTGGCCGTGTTGCCCTACACCTCGGGCACCACCGGCCTGCCCAAGGGCTGCGTGCACACCCACCGCACGCTGATGAGCAACGCCGTGGGCGGGCAGTGGAGCCACGCCGGCCCCGAGACCGTCAGCCTGGCGGTGGTGCCCATGTTCCACATCACCGGCCTGGTCTACAGCGTGCTGGCCAACGTGTACGCCGGTGCCACCGCAGTGCTGCTGCCGCGCTGGGACCGCGAACTGGCGGCACGCCTGATCGCACGCCACCGCGTCTCGCACTGGACCTGCATCCCGACCATGATCGTGGACCTGCTGGCCAGCCCGAACCTCGCGAGCTTCGACCTCTCCAGCCTGCGCAACATCTCCGGCGGTGGCGCGGCGATGCCGCAGGCCGTGGCGGAGCGTCTGCGCGACCGTTTTGGCCTCACCTTCGCCGAAGGTTATGGGCTGACCGAAACGGCCGCACCCTCGCACGCCAACCCGCCCGAGCGTGCCAAGCTGCAGTGCCTGGGCATGCCGATCTTCGGTGTCGACTGCCGCATCGTCGACCCCGAGACGCTGCAGGAACTGCCCAATGGCGAAACCGGCGAGATCGTCACCGCCGGGCCCATGTTGTTCCAGGGTTATTGGGGCCACCCCGAGGCGACGAAGGCCGCATTCATTCAGATCAACGGCCAGCGCTTCTTCCGCACCGGCGACCTGGGCCGGCGCGACGACGAGGGTTACTTCTTCCTCACCGACCGCCTGAAGCGCATGATCAATGCCAGCGGCTTCAAGGTCTGGCCGAGCGAGGTGGAACTGCTGCTCTACCAGTGCCCGGCGGTGCAGGAGGCCTGCATCATCGCGGCCAAGGACGCCTACCGTGGCGAGACCGTCAAGGCCGTCGTGGTGCTGCGCCCCGAGGCCCGGGGCTGCACGGCCGAAGAAGACATCATTGCCTGGGCCCGCGAGCACATGGCGGCCTACAAGGTGCCGCGCCAGGTGCAGTTCGTCGAGGCGCTGCCCAAGAGCGGCTCGGGCAAGATCATGTGGCGGCTGCTGCAAGACCTGGAAGTTTGATCTGACGCAAAGCCGGCGCCTGCGGCCGGCGCCGGCTTCAGACAGCCTTCAGGTGGCGTCGTCACCGTGCCTGTGCGGGCCAGTCCGGCCCCTGCCCAGGAGACGCCCATGCCCCCTCTTCAAGCCCTGGTCGCCAGCGCGCTGCTGTGCGCCGCCGCGGCCAGCAGTGCCCAGGTCACCATCCCTGCCATTCCCAATGGCCGCCTGCTGGCCAGCAACTGCTTCCAGTGCCACGGCACCAACGGCAAGGGACCGGGTTTCGACCGGCTGTCGGACAAATCGGCCAACGAACTCTTCCGCGAGCTGAAGGAGTACCAGGCTGGCGGAGAAGGCGAAGGCCTGATGGCCAAACACGCCTGGGGCTACACCGACGCGCAGTTGCGCGCCCTGTCGCAATACCTGGCGCGTCAGCGCTGAAAGGGGCCGCCATGCAACGCCGTTCTCTGCTGCTCGCCGCCGGGGCCTCGCTGGCCCTGCCCACCGTCTCCGCCTTTGCTGCCGCGCCGAAGGCGCGTGTGGTCATCGTGGGTGCCGGCATGGCCGGCACCACGCTGGCCAAGTTCCTGCGCCTGTGGGACCGCGGCATCGCCGTCACGCTGGTCGACCGCAACCCGCAGTACATCTCCAACATCATGAGCAGCCTGGTGCTCACGGGCCAGCGCAACCTGGCGCAGCTGACCTACCGCTACGATGTGCTGCGCCAGCGTGGCGTGACCGTGGTCACGGACGACGTGGCCGCGGTGGACACTGTGGCCGCGCGCGTGACGCTGGCCTCGGGCGCGGTGCTGCAGGCCGACCGCGTGGTGCTGGCGCCCGGCATTGCCTTCGAGGCCCCGGCCGGCGCCTACGACGAGCAGCGCATGCCACACGCCTGGCAGGCTGGCCCGCAGACCACGCTGCTGGCCCAGCAGCTGGCGGCCATGCCGGCCGGCGGCACCGTGGTGCTGACCATCCCGCCCACGCCCTACCGCTGCCCGCCCGGGCCGTATGAACGGGCCTGCCTGCTCGCCGACTGGTTGCGCGTGAACAAACCCGGCGCACGCCTGCTGGTGCTGGACGCCAACCCCGACTTCGTGACCGAGAAGGACAACTTCTCGGCGGCCTTCTTCGGCCTGCACGCGGGTGTCATCGAGTACCGCACCAACGTCGTGATCGAGTCGGTGGACGCGCCGTCGATGACCCTCTTCACCAACGGCGGCCCGGTCCAGGCCGACGTGATCAACCTGATCCCGCGACAGCGGGCCGGCCGCATCGTCACCGACACCGGCCTGGCCACCGCCAACGGTGGGCGTTTTGCGCCCGTGGATGTGCTCAGCTACGCCAGCACGGCCGCGCCGCTGGTGCACGTGATCGGCGATTCCAGCTCGACCACCCAGCCCAAGGCCGGCCACATCGCCAACCAGGAGGCCAAGGTCTGCGCCGACGCCCTGGTGCGCAGCTTCAACGGCCTGGCGCTGGACCCGGCGCCGGTGACGAACTCGGCGTGTTTTTCCACCATCACGCAGAGCCAGGCCTCGTGGCTGACGGCCGTGTTCCAGTACGACGCCGCCACCCGCAGCATGGTCTCGGTGGCCAACGCCAACGGGGCCTCCAACGGCTGGAGCGCCGGGCACTTCCAGGACATGAACACCTGGTTCAACGCCTTGATGGCCGACAGCTTCGCCTGACGCGACAGGCGCCTGGGGTTCAGGCGCCGAACTGCAGCACCACGTCCAGCGCCTGTTGCAGCATGCGGGCATCGCTGCTGGCGCGGTGGCGCTGCTGCGCGCTGCCGGCACGCAGGCGCTGCAGCGCCGGGTCCAGCGCCGGCAGGTGGCGGTCGTCCAGCAGGCGCTGCACGGACTCCAGCTTGAAACTGGGTGCCAGCCCGGCCGCCTCGAACAAGGCGCCCAGCCAGGTGTAGTCGTGGGCCCAGCCGTCGCAGTACACGGTGCGGCCCGCCAGGCCCTCGTTCAAGGCCCGCGCCACCGCGGCGGGCGCGCGGCCGTGCATCAGCAGCGCCTCGCGCGAGATGCCGTGCATGCGCGCGGCGGCATCGTCCCAGTGGGTCCATTCCGGCAGTGGCCGGATCAGCGTGCACCAAGCCTGGCCATCGTCGCGCACATAACCGACTTCAATCGGGTAGCTGTGGCGGCCAAAGCCCGAGGCCTCGATGTCGAGTGTGCAGTGCATGCCTGCATCGTGCCTGATTCAGGACCGGATGGCGTCCCCCAGGCTGACCACTCAGGCTCACGCGTGTGTGATCCACTCCGCACCGACGCCCTGTTCCAGATGCGGCACGCCGTTGAAGCTGACCAGCACGTGGCGTTTGGGCATGACCTGGAACTCGGTGACCGAGCTGTTGCGCATGCGCAGGTTCAGGTCGATCACCGGCGTGCCGTGCAGGCCCAGCACCAGGCCGACGGCGGTGGCGATGGGCCCGCCGCTGGACACCAGCAGCACGTCGCCCCGGTGCTGCGTGCGCACATGCTCCAGCGCCGCGGCCACGCCGGCCACGAACTCGGCGTGGGTGGACATGCCCGCGGGCTGGGTGCGGCCGGCCATCCAGGCCTCCAGGCCCTCGCGCAGCAGCCGGAAGTGGTGGCGAAAGCTGTCCAGCGCGTCGCTCGGGTCGGGCGGTGGTGGTGGCTCGGGGTAGAGCGCCCGGACCACGGCCTCGCCGTCGAACTCGTTGAGTCCCGGCAGCCGGGTGGGGGCCGGCAGCGGGCCGAAGCCGGTGCCCAGCGCATCCAGCGATTGCACGTGGCGCCGGAGCGTGCCGCTGAGCGTGGCCTCGAACTGCAGGCCGCGGCCGCGCAGGTGTTCGCCCAGGCGCTGGCACTGGCGGGTGCCGAGCGGGCTGAGCTGGTCGTAGTCGGCGGCGCCAAAACTGGCCTGACCGTGGCGGATGAGGTAGAGGGTGCCCATGGCGCCGCATTGTGGCCGTTCGCCCCGGCCAGCAGACGTTTCGTCGCATGCCCCTGGGCGGTGGGCGCAGGTGTTGCTACGCTCGCGGACTTCGAACAGAACTTCCGGCGCCCACGAGGTGCCCACGGTCGACCATGCCTTTCTCGCGCCCCCCTTCCCGTCTGATCCCGGTGGTTTCCCTGGTGCTGTCTGCGGCCCTGTTGGCCGCCCTGGCGGGCTGCGGCCCTTCCGGCGGCGGCCCCGGCGCGGCGTCGGCCCCGCTCGCGGCCAAGCCGGCGCTGCTGCTGGCGCCGGAAGACCTGCTGACGCTGCAGCCCAGCCGCCTGGCCCAGGGCCCGGTGATCACCGGCGCCGTGGTGCCGGAAAAACGCGCCGACCTGCGCGCCGAGGTGGCGGCGGTGGTGGTGCAGGTGCTGAAGGACAACGGCGAGGTGGTGCGCGCCGGCGAGCTGCTGATGCGCCTGGACGACACCGCCATCCGCGACAGCCTGGCCTCGGCCGAAGAAGCGCTGCGCGCGTCAACCCAGGCCTTCGAGCAGGCCGAGCGCCAGGTGGCGCGCTTCAAGACCCTGCAGGCCCAGGGCATGACCTCGACCCAGGCGCTGGAAGACGCCGAGGTGCGCCGCAACAACGCGCAGAGCGACCTGGTCGCGGCCCGCTCGCGGGTGGTCAGCGCCCGCCAGCAGATGCAGCGCACCGCGGTGCGTGCGCCCTTCGACGGCGTGGTCAGCGAGCGCAAGGCCTCGGCCGGCGACACCGCGCAGGTGGGCAAGGAACTGGTGAAGGTGATCGACCCGCGCAGCATGCGTTTCGAGGGCCTGGTCTCGGCCGACCGGCTGGCCGACCTGAAGCTGGGGCAGGCCGTGCGCTTCCGCATCAACGGCATGGCCGAGGGTGATGTCACGGGCAAGGTGGAGCGCATCGACGCCAGCGTCAACACCGCCACGCGCCAAGTGGCCGTGGCGGTGGCCTTTGTCGAGCCCGCCCGTGCGCCCAAGGTGGCCGGCCTGTTTGCGGAAGGCCGCGTCGAAACCGGCAGCACCCAGGTCCTGGCCCTGCCGGAAAACGCGCTGGTGCGCAGTGGCGAGGCGGCCCATGTGTGGCGTGTGCAGGGCAGCCAACTGGCCAGGGTGGCGGTGCGCCTGGGCGACCGCGATGCCCGCACCGGCGAGGTGCCGGTGCTCGGCGGCCTGGCGGCCGGCGACCGGCTGCTGCGCAACCCCGGCAGCGCCGTGAGCGACGGCCAGGCCGTGGAGTTCGCCAAGGCGGCGCCTGCCGCATCCGCGCCGGCACCGGCCGCAGCGAAGTGAGGACTGCATGATCCTCTCCGAATTCAGCGTCAAGCGGCCGGTGGCGATGATCGTCATCATCATCGGCTTGATGGCCCTGGGCCTGCTCGCGCTGTCCAAGCTGCGCGTGAACCAGATCCCGGACGTCGAACAGCCGATCCTGGTCGTCAACATCCCCTACCCGGGCGCGAGCCCGGACACGGTGGAGCGCGAAGTCGTCAACCGCATCGAGAAGGCCCTGCAAGGCATCTCCGGCGTGGACCGGCTCAGCGCCACCGCCAGCGAGGGCAATGCACGCCTGCTGCTGTTCTTCGATTTTGACAAGGACCTGGTGGTCGCCGCCGACGAGGTGCGCAACGCCATCGCCAGCGTGCGCTACAAACTCCCGGTGGAGATGCGCGAGCCCATCCTGCAGCGCGTCGACCCGGCGGCCGAGCCCATCATGCAGCTGGCGCTGTCGTCGAACTCGCTCACGCACGCCGAACTCTCGCGCCTGGCGGAAGACCGGCTGGCCGAACGTTTCCGCGGCGTGCCGGGCGTGGCCGTGGTCAACGTCAACGGCGCCTTGCGGCGCGAGCTCTCGGTGCTGCTGCGGGCGCAGAAGCTGCGTGAGCAGGAGGTCTCGGTGACCGAGGTCGTGGCCGCGCTGCGCGCGCAGAACGCCACCGCGCCGGTGGGCAAGGTGCGTGGCGAGCTGGAGGACCAGAGCATCCGCCTGGTCGGCCGCATCGAATCCCCCGCGGAGTTCGGCCGCATCGTCGTGAAGCGCCGCGGTGACGAGATGGTGCGGCTGTCGGACGTGGCCGTGGTGCAGGACGGCTTTGCCGAGCTGAGCGGGTTCTCGGTGCGCAGCGGCAAGCCCAACGTGGGCCTGTCCATCACCCGCACCCGCGAGGCCAGCACGGTGAGCGTGGCCCACGAGATCCGGCAGCTGATGGCCGAGATCAAGCCCACGCTGCCCGCCGGCACGGTGCTGGAGGTCACGCGCGACGGCGGCGAGGAGGCCGAGAACAGCCTCTACAACGTGATCCACGCGCTGGTGTTCGGCGCCGGCCTCACGGTGTTCGTGGTCTACCTGTTCCTGAACTCCTGGCGCTCGACGCTGATCACGGCGCTGTCGCTGCCCACCTCGGTGATCGCGGCCTTCATCGCGGTGTGGCTGGCCGGCTTCACGCTCAACTTCATGAGCCTGCTGGGCCTGTCGCTGGCCATCGGCGTGCTGATCGACGACGCCATCGTCGTGCGCGAGAACATCGTGCGCCACATGGAGCTGGGCGCGGACCGCGTGACCGCCGCGCTCAAGGGCACGGCCGAGATCGGCCTGGCGGTGGCGGCCACCACGTTTTCCATCGTCGCGGTGTTCATCCCCGTGGCCTTCATGCCCGGGGTGTCGGGTGAGTGGTTCCGGCCCTTCGGCTTGACGGTGGTGGCCTCGGTGCTGGTGAGCCTGTTCATCAGCTTCACGCTGGACCCCATGCTCTCGGCCTACTGGGGCGACCCCCCGGGCCACCACCTGGCGCCCAAACGGGGCCTGAGCCTGTGGCTGCAGAAGTTCAACACCTGGTTCGACCACCAGTCCGACCGTTATGGGCGTGTGATCGCCTGGGCCTTGCACCACCGGCGCTGGATGGCGGTGTTTGCGGTGCTCAGCCTGGTCGGCGCCATCGTGCTGCAGGGCAAGTTCGGCGGCTCCAGCTTCCTGCCGGCGACCGACGGCGGCACCATCGCGGTGGAGATCCGCACGCCGGCCAGCAGCAGCCTGGCCTATGCCCGCCTGAAGGTGGAGGCCGCGGCTGCGCTGGCCCGCACCATCCCCGAGACCGTGGCCACCAACAGCTATGTCAACCCGGGCGGCGGCCGCATCTTCGTGGACATCGGCAAGAGCACGCAGCGCCAGCGCACCGCGGCCCAGATCTCGGCCGACCTGCGCAAGCTGACCAGCCGACTCGTGGGCGCCGAGTACGTGGTGCTGGACGACCTGAACAACGGCGCGCAGAAACCCGTGCAGATCCGCTTCACCGGCCCGGATTCACGCCGCCTGCTGGCCATCACGCAGGAGTTCATGGAGAAACTGCGCACCGTGCCGGGCGCGGTGGACGTCGGCCTGTCGGAGCAGGACCCGCAGACCGAGATGCAGATCGAACTGGACCGCGGCCTGGCCAACACCCTGGGCATCTCGGTGGCCGACGCGGCGCAGGCGCTGCGCGTGGCCTTTGCCGGTGTCGAAGCCGGCGACTGGGTGGACCCGAGCGGCGAAACCCGCGACGTGGCCGTGCGCCTGCACCCGGACGACCGCGTGGAAGCCGGCAACATCGAGCGCCTGCCGATCTCGGTGAGTGGCAGCAACCGCATGGTGCCGCTGGAGCAGATCGCCAAGGTGACGATGGGCAAGGGCCCGTCGCAGATCCAGCACAGCGACGGCAAACGCACCATCTCGGTGGCCGCCAACGCACAGGGCCGCAGCCCGGGCGAGGTGACGGCCGACGCGATGAAGATCGCGCGCAGCCTGAACTACCCGCCGGGTTATGGGCTGGAGCTGGCGGGGGCCTCGCGTGACCAGCAGGAGGTCTTCCGCGAGATGGGCATCGCGCTGGTCTCCGGCATCGCGCTGATGTACCTGATCCTGGTGATGCAGTTCGGTAGCTTCACAGCGCCGCTGGCCGTGATGCTGTCGCTGCCGCTGAGCCTGATCGGCGTGGTGCTGGCGCTCTTGATGACCGGCGGCACGCTGAACCTGATGAGCTTCATCGGCGTGATCATGCTGATGGGCCTGGTGGCCAAAAACGCGATCCTGCTGCTGGACGCGGCGCGTGTCAGCGAGGCCGAAGGCATGGACCGCGAAGAGGCGCTGATGGCCGCCGGCCGCAAACGGCTGCGGCCGATCCTGATGACCACGTTTGCGCTGATCGCCGGCATGCTGCCGGTGGCCATCGGTGTGGGCGAGGGCGGTGAGTTCTACCGCCCGATGGCGGTGGCCATCATCGGCGGCACCATCACCAGCACCCTCCTGACGCTGCTGGTGATCCCGAGCTTCTACGACAGCATCGAGACCTCGCGCGACCGCGCCATCGCCAAGTTCCATGCGCGGGATGCACGTTGGCACACCTCGGTGGCCTTCACGCTGACGCTGCTCGAAGCGGTGCTGACGCTGCTGATGCTGCGTGCGCTGTGGCGCGGGCTGACGCGGCTGTTCAGTTGGCGGCCAGGCGCGCGCCGGCAGCCGGCGTGAGCGGGGCGTCTGGCCCGGCGCCCGGCCTGGAACTGGCCTGGACCGCCGTGGTCGAGATCGGTGAGCGGTGTTCGCTCGGCCGCACGCCGTTGGGCGAGCGTTTCATCATCGACATCCTCGGCGGCCACTTCGAGGGCCCCCGGCTGAACGGCCGTGTGCTGCCCGGCGGCGCCGACCGGCAGCTGCTGCGCCCCGATGGCGTGAAGCTGCTGGACGCGCTGTACGAGATGCAGACCGACGATGGCGCCGTGCTGACCGTGCACAACCGCGTGACGATAGACGAGGCCGCGCCCGGCGGGCGTTATGCCCGGTCGGTGGTCCAGGTCACCGCCCCGGAAGGCCCGCATGAGTGGCTGAACCGCCGGGTGTTCATCGGCACGCTGCAAGGCCTGATGCCGGCGCAACCGGCCGTCAGGATCAGCGTCTACCTGGTCAGCTGAGCGGCCGCCGCCAGCGGCGCCACCGCGTCGCGCAGCAGCGCCAGCCGCGTGTCGCGCTGCGCGACGATCTCCTTCAGCGGACCGCCCAGGCTCAGCGTCAGCGGTTCCTGGCCGCGTGGCACCGGGAGCAGGATGGCCAGGCCGGCCGCGCCGGCCACCGAGGTGCCGAAGGACATCGCCCAGCCCTGCTGCAGCGCCTCTTGGCGTTCGCGCCGCGCCGTGGGTTCGTCGACCCGCAGCCGGTGGTCGGTTTCCATCGCGTTGGCACGGCGCAGCAGCAGGGCCACGTCGCGCTCGGTCCGCGTGGTCAGCAGCATCTTGCCCGGTGCGCTGCGGAACAGTGGCCGCAGCGAACCGATCTTGGCCGTGAAACGCTCGACGCGGGTGGACTGCAGCACATGCAGGTAACGCACCTGCGCCCCTTGCAGCCGCCCGATCATCACCGTGTGGCCGCTGCCGTCCAGCACCTGCTGCATCAGCTGCAGCAAGCTGCGCTCGGTGTACAGGTGCTCGGCGATCCAGGCCGTGGCCAGTGCCAGCCGCACGTTGGGCTGGACCAGGCCGGTGCGTGCGTCGTGGTCGAAGTACCCGGACTCGCGCAGGCTCTTCAGCAGCACCGAGGTGCTGCTCTGCGGCCAGCCCAGGCTCTGGCTGATCTCCTTGACCGTGGCCCCCCGCCGCCATTCGGCGAAAAACTCCAGCAGTTCCAGCACCCGCTGGGCGGACTTGACGCCGCGATCTGTCACTTGCAGCTTGGCCATCGCATACAGGATAGTGCATCACATCTGTGATGCATGGCTGGGCGGGGTTCCGTTCGACGCACACTGCGACCATGCCAACCGACCACACGCCTCCCCGCCTGGACCACCATGGTGCCTGGGCGACCCTCACGCTCAACCGGCCGGCGCACCGCAACCGCCTGGAGCGCGACGACCTGGCGGTGCTGATGCAGCACTTCCGTGCCATCGACGCCGACCCGGGGCTGCGTGTGGTGGTGCTGACCGCCACGGTGTTGCCAGGCAAGCCTGTCTTCTGCGCCGGCTACCACATCGGCCAGCATGGCGACGAGCCCGAAGGCGCGCATTTCGAGCAGGTGGCCGATGCGCTGGAGGCGCTGCGTCCGGTGACGGTGTGTGCCCTCAACGGCAGTGTCTACGGCGGCGCCACCGACCTGGTGCTGGCCTGCGATTTCGCCATCGGTGTGGTCGGCCTGCAGATGCGCATGCCGGCGGTGCAGCTGGGCTTGCACTACTACCCGGGTGGGTTGTCGCGCTATGTCTCGCGCCTGGGCGTGGGGGCCACAAAGCGCGCCTTCCTTGGCGCAGACACCTTCAGCGACCAGGAACTGCTGGCCATGGGCTACATCGGGCAGCTGGTGGCGGCCGATGGCCTCGACGCCGCCGTGCACGCGCGGGTGCAGGGGCTTCTGGCGGGGGCACCGTTGGCGCAGCAGATGCTCAAGCGCTCGATCAACGAACTGGCGCGTGGTGAGTTCGACGCCGGACGCCTGCGCCGGCGCCAGCATCACAGCCAGGCCACGCAGGACTTTGCCGAAGGCTGCCGCGCCTTCGCCGAACGCCGGGCACCGGTCTTCAAGGGCACATGATGACGACCCCCGCCCACCTGCCGCTGAGCGGCGTGCGTGTCATCGAAACGGCGCAGATCATGGCCGGCCCGGTGTGCGGCCTGATGCTGGCCGACCTGGGCGCCGAGGTGATCAAGATCGAGAAGTTCCCGGGTGGGGACGACGCACGCCAGTACCAGAAGCCGGGGGACCCGGCGATGCCGCCCTCGTTCTGCATGATCAACCGCGGCAAACGCTCGCTGGCGCTGGACGTGCGCACCGCCGCCGGGCGGGCGGTGATGCACCGGCTGGTGGCGCAGTCCGACGTGCTGACCGAGAACTTCCGCCGCGGCGTGATGGACCGCCTGGGCCTGGGCTACGCCGCGCTCCGGGCCGTCAACCCGGGGCTGATCTACTGCTCCATCAGCGGCTACGGCGCCGTCGGCCCGCTGGCCGACAAGGGCGGCTTCGACCTCATCCTGCAGGCCTTCAGCGGCATCATCAGCGCCACTGGTGAACCGGGGCGCCGGCCCGTCAAACCCGGGGTCTCGATCGCCGACATCAACGCCGGCATCCTGGCCGCCTTTGGCATCGTCTCGGCCTATGTGCACAAGCTGCGCACCGGCGAGGGCCAGCAGGTGGACACCTCCTTGCTGCAGGCCGCGGTGCAGCAGAACTACTGGCTGGCCGCCACCTGGTTCAGCAGCGGCATCAACACGCCGCCGCTGGGCACGGCGCATGCGCTGATCGCGCCCTACCAGGTGTTCCAGTGTGCCGACCGCGGCATCGCCATCGGCGGCGCCAATCCGGCCGCCTGGCGCCGCATCTGCGAGGTGCTGGGCCACCCGGAGTGGGTCGACGACACCCGGTTTGCCAACGCGCAGGCGCGTGTGCAGCACCAGCGTGCGCTGCAGGACCTGATCGAAGCCGTGCTGTGCCAACACCCGGCGGCGCACTGGACCGCGGTGTTCGACGCCGCGGGGGTGCCTGTCGGCCCGGTCAACACCCCGGGCGAAGCGCTGGAACATCCCCAGACCCGTGCCGTCGGCATGGTGGTGGACGTGGACGACGGGGCGGGTGGCACCAGGCCGGCGTTGGGTTCACCCATCGGGCTGAACGGGGTGCGTGGCGCCAGCGCCGTCAGCGCCGCGCCGCGCATCGGCCAACACAGCCGCGCGGTGCTGGGGGACTTCGGCTTCGATGCCGACGAGGTGCAGGCGCTCATCGCCGCCGGTGTGGTGCACCAGGATGGCGATTGACGCTGTCAGCGCTCGGCGATGTAGTGCGCCATGGTCACC
>CAYTWU010000078.1:0-12680 GCA_964442175.1 uncultured Rubrivivax sp. | reverse complement strand
GGCGCCGGGGTCGGGGCCATGCGGCGCGGCGGCAGGGCCAGCTGTGCGGCCGTGATGCGGCCCGCCGGCTGCAGCAGCGCCATGCGCTGCATCGTGTTCTTCAACTCGCGCACGTTGCCCGGCCAGTCGTGCTGCTGCAGCGCGTCCACGGCGTCGTCGGCCAGGTGGTGGGCCGCGCCCAGGAAGGCCCGGGCCAGCGGGGCGATGTCGTCCGGCCGCTCGCGCAACGGCGGCAGGGCGAGCTCGATCAGGTTCAACCGGTAGTACAGGTCTTCGCGGAAGCGGCCTTCGGCGATCATCGCCGGCAGGTCGGCGTTGGTGGCGCTGATCACGCGCACCTGCACCTGCTGCTCGCGCGCCGCGCCCAGGCGCGCAAAACGCCCCGTCTCCAGCACACGCAGCAGCTTCATCTGCCCGCCCAGCGGCAGGTCGCCGATCTCGTCCAGGAAGAGGGTGCCGCCGTCGGCCGCCTCGAAGCGGCCGGCACGGGCCTTGTTGGCGCCGGTGTAGGCGCCGGCCTCGGCGCCGAAGAGCTCGGCCTCCACCAGCTCGGCAGGCAGCGCACCGCAGTTCAAGGTGACGAACGGCCCGTCGCGCACCGCGGAGTTGGCCTGGATGATGGCCGCGATGCGCTCCTTGCCGGCGCCGCTGGGGCCGGTGATCAGCACCGGCACATCGGCCCGCGCGACCTGGCAGGCCAGAGCCACGACACGCTCGGTGGCGGCGTCGGCGAAGACCAGGCCTTCGAGCCGGTAGCGCGCCTGCAGCTCAGCCAGCCGGCGGCGGCGGGCGAGTGTCTCGTGCTGCAGGCGGCGCGTGGCCGCGCCCAGCTCCAGCAGGTTCTTCACGGTGGCCAGCAGCTTGGCGTCGTCCCAGGGCTTGCCCAGGTAGTCGTCGGCGCCGGCCTTGACCAGGGCCACCGCGGCGGCCAGGTCGGTCCAGGCCGTGAGCAGCACCACCGGCAGGTCGGGCTGGCGCGCGCGGATGTCGGCAAACAGGGCCCGGCCTTCGTCGCCCGAGGTGGTGTCGCGCTGGAAGTTCATGTCCTGGATCACCAGGTCCACGGCCTGCTGGTCCAGCAGGGCCAGGCCTTCGGCGGGGGAGGCGGCGCACAAGGTGTGGATGTCGTGCAGCGAAAACAGCAGCGCGAGCGCGGCTGTCACGCCGGCGTTGTCGTCAATCACCAGGACCGTGTTCATGTGCCGCGCGTCGCTTCCGCAGGCGACACCTGCGCCGCCCGCCAGGCCGGCCCCAGCACAGCCAGCGCGCCCAGCAGCGGCATCAGCAGCGCACCGGCCAACAGCACCGGCCAGGCCAGCGGCGGCAGCGAAGTGACGCGGGTGAGCGCGGCGTTCAGCGCCACCGCGAGCGTCAGGCCGCCCAGCACACCGGCCGTGGTGATCATTCCGTTCTCCAGCAGGAAGTGGCGCACGATGTCTCCCCGGCGCGCACCCAGGGCGCGGCGCACGCCGATCTGCTTGCGCCGCTGCGTGACCCACAACGACGCGAGCCCGACGATACCCGCGGCCGTCATCACCAGCAGCAGGCCGGTGACCACCAGCAGCAACCCGGCCAGCCAGCGCTCGCCGCGGTAGCGGATCTCGCGCGTCTGTTCCAGGCTGCGGCTGTTGAGCAGGATGCGGCCCGGCACCGCGGCCTGCAGGCGCGCGGCCGCATCCCGCTGCACACGGTCGCGCTGGCCGGGCGCGGTGCGCACCACGTAGGTCTCGCGCTCGTTGGTGCGCACGGCGGTGATGAAGGCGCGTTCGCCGTAGCGGTCGCCGGCCAGCCACTCGGCCCGGCCCCAGGGGCCGACGAGGCGGTCCACGACACCGATGATGGTGACCACCGGGTCGTCGTCGCCGACGCCCCAGCGCATGCGGCGGCCGATCACCGAGGCCTCGCCGGGGTACAGCTGCTCGGCCAGCGCGCGGGTGACCATCGCCTGCGTGGGCGGCTGGCGCGAGCGGCGCAGGTCCAGCTCCGCGTACTCGTCGGGCGCGAAATCGCGCCCCTGCACCAGCTGCAGCCCGAAGGCCTGCACCAGCGAGCTGCCGGCGCTGTAATGCGATGAGTTGAGGAACCGGGTCTTGCCGTCTTCGCTGCTCATGCCGCTGGACGAGCCGGAGTTGGACAGCGGCACCTGGTTGACCCAGGCCGCGTCGCGCACGCCGGGCACGGCGCGCAGCAGCGCCTCGGCCGCGCGCTGGGTGCCGAACGGGTCGTCGTCGTAGCCCGGCGTGACCACCTGCAGGAACAGCAGGTGGTCCTCGTCGGTGCCGGTGGGGCGGCTGGCCTGGTCGCGCCGGTCCAGCACCACGCCCAGCGCGTTGCACAGGATGGCCAGGGTCAGCGCCACCTGGGTGGCGATCAGCAGCGCACCGGCCTTGCGGTGCCACAGGGCATGGGCGATGGGGGCGATGTTCCACATGGTGTGTCTCCTGCGGGTCACTGCGACTTGAGTTGCATGGCCGGGCGCACGCCGCTGGCGCGCCAGGTGGGCCACAGCGCGGCCAGCAGCGCGCCGGCCAGCGAGAGGCCGATGGCCAGGGCCAGCATGGGGCCATCCAGCCGGGCCACAGCCGCCAGGTCGGCGTTGCGCTGGGCCATCAGCGCGAGGCCGCCCACGGTGAGCAGCAGGCCCAGCGCCGCCCCGGCCAGGCCCACGAGACCGGCCTCGACCAGGAACTGCCCCACCACCTGGCGGCGCGAGGCCCCGAGCGCACGCCGCACGCCGATCTCGCCGGCCCGCGCCGTGAAGCGCGCTGCCAGCAGGCCGACCACGTTGACCAGGCAGGCCGCCAGGAAGGCCAGCGACAGCCCGGCCTGCAGCTTGGTGTCGTTGCCGACGACACCAAAACGCTCGGCGCGCTGGGCCAGGGTGCTCAGCGTGGCGCGGTCGCTGCGCGGCATGCGGCCCAGGCGGCGCTGCGCGGCCACATGACCATCCAGCTGCGCCTGCGCAGCGCCGACATCGCCCGGGGCGAGCTCCACCCAGAACTCCAGGAAGTTGCACTCGGCGCGCAGAAAGTTGGCAAAGCCCGGGTCGCGCCGGCCGCTGCAGCTGGTCCAGCCGGCGTTGGGGCGCTCGGTCTGGATGGCGTTGCGGAACGGGATGAAGAAGGCCTCGGTCGGGCTGGTGGGCGACGCCCCAGCGAGCCGGTACACCCGCGGCACGGGCCGCCACGGCGCGAGCACGCCCACCACCCGGTAGGGGCGGTCCTGCAGCACCAGGGTCGCGCCCAGCGGGTCGGCCGTGCCGAAGACCCGGCCAGCGAATTCATCCGACAGCACCACCACGTCGCGGCCCTGCGCGTCGTCGTCCGCGCGCCAGGCGCTGCCGCGGGCAAAGGGCGCGTCGAACATCGCGAAGAAGTCCACGCCGGTCGCCAGGCCCACCTCCAGGTAGGGCGCCAGCCCGCTGCGGGGCGGCTGCACCGTCATCTCCACGCCGTAGAGCGCGGCGCGGCGCAGGCCCAGGCCGGCCTTCAGCAGCGCATCGGCGTCGGTGTAGGTCATCGTCAAGGCAGGTGTCGAGGCGCTCTCGCCGTCCTGCGGCAGGCCGTTGTCGAACTGCGGCACGAAGAGACGCTGGCTGCGGCCGGGCAGCGGGTCGGCCGACAAGGCGTGCAGCAGGGTCAGGCTGGTCATGCTGGCCGCGATGCCCAGCGCCAGGATCAGCACCGCCAGCGCGGCCAGCACCGGGTTGCGGCGCAGGCTCTTCAGCGCCAGCCAGGCGTGGTAGTTCAACAAGCCCATGGCGCCGACCTCAGGCTGCCAGGGCATCGGCCTGCGCCACCTGCCCGTCGACGATGTGCAGGTGACGCTGCGCGCGGCGCGCGAGGTCGGTGTCGTGCGTGACCATCACGATGGTGGTGCCGGCGGCGTTGATCTGCTCCAGCAGCTCCATCACGCTGCGGGCCATCTGCGTGTCCAGGTTGCCGGTGGGCTCGTCGGCCAGCAACAGCCGCGGCCGGCCGGCCAGCGCACGCGCGATGGCCACGCGCTGCTGCTGCCCGCCCGAGAGCTCCGCCGGGTAATGGCGCGCCCGAGAGGCCAGGCCCACCTGGGCCAGTGCGGCCTCGATGCGGCTGCGCCGCTCGGCCGCCGGCAGGCCGCGGTAACGCAGCGGCACGTCGACGTTGTCGAACAGGTTCAGCTCGGGGATCAGGTTGAAGCCCTGGAAGATGAAGCCGATGGCACGGTTGCGCAACTTCGAGCGGGCGTTGTCGTCCAGGCCGCGCGTGTCCACGCCGTCCAGCAGGTACTGGCCGCTGCTGGGCTCTTCGAGCAGCCCGGCCACGTTGAGGAAGGTGGTCTTGCCCGAGCCCGAAGGGCCGGTGACGGCCACGAACTCGCCCTCGCGCACGGACACGTCGATGCCGCGCAAGGCGTGGGTTTCGATGCGTTCGGTGCGGTACATCAGGCCCAGGCCGGTCATCTGCAACATGCTGTGGTGCTCCTCGTTGAACTCAGGGACGAACGCGTGCCAGCGGCGCGCCTTCGAACAATTCGGTGCCGCCGATGACGACGCGGTCGCCCTCGGCCAGGCCCTCGGCCACCTCGACCGCGGCCACGCCCAGCGCGCCCAGGCGGATGGGGCGGCGCACGGCGCTGTCGCCGGCCAGCACGTAGGCGGTGTGACCGCCCTGCGCCTCGACAAAGGGGCCGCGCGCCAGCGTCAGCACGTTGGCCTTGTGCTCGACCAGGATGCGGGCCGAGACACGCTGGTTCTGGCGAAGTCCTGCCGGCGGGGCGCCGACGAACCGCACCCGCGCCAGCACCTGGCCGGCCTGCACATCGGGCGCGATGGCCGCCAGCTCGCCGCGTGCATCCTGCCCGCCGATGCGCAGGTCCACCGGCATGCCCAGGCCCAGGTCGGCGGCGGCGGCTTCGGCCACCTGCAGCTCCACCTCCAGGCGCGACAGGTCCACCACGCTGATCAGCGGCGTGTTGGCCGCCACGGCCGCCCGGTCGGCCACGGCCACGGCCCCCACGCGGGCCGCCACCGGGGCGCGCACCACCAGGGCCTGCAGCCGGCGGTCCAGCTCGGCCAGCACGCCCTGCTGGCGAAGCACGCGCTGGGCGGCGCTCCGGGCCTCGAATTCGCTGTCGGCGCCCACCAGTTCCAGCTGGCGCGCAGCGTGTGCGCTGCGGATGCGGCCGGCCTGCACGGCATCCTGCCGGCGCAGGCAATCCACCTGCGGCACCACGCCCTGGGCGCAGGCCTCGGCGCTGCGCTGCTGCTCGCGCTCGGCCGCCTGCAGCGTGAGGGCGGCTTCGGCCGCGTCCCGCTCGGCCACCAGGCGCTGCTGGCGCGCGGTGATGCCTTGCCGCGCCTGCTCGGCCAGCAGCTGCTGCAACGTGGCGGCTTCGCGCGCCCGCTCGGCGGCCAGCTCGGGCGAATCGATGCGCGCCAGCACCTGGCCGGCGGCCACGGTGTCGCCGGCCTGTGTGGCCAGGGTCACGGTGCCGGCGGCGGGCGCGAACAGCGTGGGGCTCACGGCGGCCACCACACGGCCCTGCACCTGCGCATCGCGCACCAGGTCGCCGCGGGCCACCACGGCCAGCTGCAGGCGCTCCAGCGGCACGCTGCGCGCACTCTGCGCCCAGGCCCACCAGGCGGTGCCGGTCACCAGGGCCATCAGCAGCCCGCCGGCGGCCCAGCGCGCGCGGCGCGGCGGCGGGCTGCGGGCATGGTCGGTGGCCAGGGGCTCGGCAATCACGGGGGGGTCTCCTCGGGTACGGCATGTTCATTGCAAGCCCCAGGCCAGCCCATCATCGACGCCAAGTGCTTGATTTCATTGGGTGCCGCAGGTGACTGGCGGTGTCCGCCGCTGTCCGCGTCCGGACAGCCGGACAGCGCCGGCCCTGCCCCACAATGCGCCGACCCCGCCGATGCCCATGACCCACCTTCGCCTGCCACCGCTGCTGTCCCCGCTGTTGTCACGCCACCTGCCGGCGCTGGCCCTGGGCCTGTGCGTGGCCAGCAGCGCAGCCGCCGCGCCGGCCAGGATCGGGCTCGTGCTGGGCGGTGGCGGTGCCCGAGGTGCGGCCCACATCGGCGTGCTGGAGGTGCTGGAGCGGCTGCAGGTGCCCGTGGCCTGCGTGGCCGGCACCAGCTTTGGCGCACTGGTGGCCGGGGCCTGGGCCGCGGGCGTGTCGCCGGCCGAGATGCGGCGCGCCATGGCCAGCGCCAACTGGAACGACATGTTCCAGGACAACCCCGACTACACCGAGCTGGACTTCCGCAACAAGCGCCTTTTGCAGCGCACGCTGCCGGGCAGCGAAGCCGGCCTGGGCCCCGATGGCGTGACCTACCCGCCCGGCGCCGTGGGCGGCCAGAAGATCAAGCTCTTCATCAACCAGCTGGTGCGGGCCGACCGTGGCGAGCGGCCCATCGAACAGCTGCCGGTGCCGCTGGCCATCGTGGCCACCGACATCGGCAGCGGCGAGCGTGTGGTGTTCCGGGAAGGCAGCCTCACGCAGGCCATGCGGGCCAGCATGGCGGTGCCCGGTCTGGTGGCGCCGGTGGAGATCGGCGAGCGCAAGCTGGTCGACGGCGGCCTGGTCGACAACCTGCCCATCCGCGAGGTGAAGGCGCTGTGCCAGCCCGACGTGGTGATCGCCGTCAACGTGGGCTCGCCGCTGCTGGCCGCGTCCGAGGTGGGCTCGCTGCTGTCGGTGTCGGCGCAGATGGTGGCGCTGCTGACCGAGCAGAACGTGACGCTCTCGCTGCAGCACCTGGGCCCGCGCGATGTCTACATCCGCCCGGTGCTGGACGGCATCAGCGCGGCCGACTTCGCGGCGTTCGAGACGACGGCCAGGCGCGGCCAGGAGGCGGCGGAGTGGGTGGGCTACGCGCTGGGCCCGCATGCACTGGAGGCCGAGGCCTGGCGGCGCCACCAGTTTGCGCTGCGTGGCGAACGCGAAGGCGCGCCGCGCGTGGACCAGATCCAGATCGTGGGCCTGGAGCGGGTGGACCCGGCGGTGGTGGCGCGCCACCTCGCGCAGCCGGTGGGCGAGCCGCTGGACACCCAGGCGCTCAACCGCGACCTGCTGCGCACCTACGGCGACGGCTGGTACCAGAGCGTGGACTACAGCCTGCTGAGTGAACGCGACAAGCGCATCCTGCGCATCGCGCCGGTGGAAAAGAGCTGGGGCCCGGACTACCTGCGCTTTGCGCTCAACCTCGATTCCACGGTCAGCCAGGGCTCCACCTTCAGCCTGCGCGCCGTGTTCCAGAAAAGCTGGATCAACGCGCTGGGTGGCGAGCTGCTGGCCAGCGTGGACATCGGCAGCCGCACCGCGGTGGACCTGCAGTGGTACCAGCCGCTGGAGCCTGCACAGCGCTGGTTTGCGCAGCTGGACGCGGGGGTGTCGTCCAGCCCGCGCGATCTTTACGTGGGCAACCGGCGCGTGGCGCGCTACGACGTCTACCGCGCCGCGGTGGATGTGTCGCTGGGGCTGTCCCTGCGCTCGCTGGGCGAGCTGCGCGCCGGCTGGCAGGTGACGGCCGGCCAGGCCAGCCTGGACACCGGCCCGCAGGTGCTGCCGGAGCGCAGCGGCCAGGGCCGCGGCCTGCTGCTGGCGCTGGACCTGGACCAGCTGAACCGGCTGTACTTCCCCACCGACGGCTGGGCCGCGCGCCTGAGCTTCTACCGCGACCACGAGGGCAGCTACAGCAAGGCCACGGCCGACCTGCGCGGGGCCTACTCCATCGGCCCCTGGGTGCTGGGCGCGCGTGCGGCCTTCACCGGATCACCCGACGGCGCACTGCCGCTGTTCGAGGCCGGCACGCTGGGCGGCTTCCTGAACCTCTCGGCCTACGGCACCGGGCAGTTCGTGGCCGACACCGTGCACTACGGCCATGTGCGGGCCGAACGCATCATCGGCCGCCTGCCGCTGGGCCTGCGCGGCGACATGCGCGCCGGGCTGGCGCTGGAGGTGGGCCGCACGGCCAACGCCTACACCGTGGCCGAGCGCACCGGCCGGCTGAACTCCATCGCGGTCTACCTGGGCGGCGAGACGCCCTTCGGCCCGGTCTACGTGGGCCTGGGGCACTCGGCGGCGGGCAGCAACAACGCCTACCTGTTCCTGGGCACGCCGTGAGGGTTCAGCGGGTCGCGCGCTGGCGCACGGCTTCCAGGTAGGCCTGACCATCGGGCGGCAGGCCGCTGCGCTGGCTGGCCCACACCATCTCGCCCAGGCACTCCATCACCTCGTGGTGGGCCTCGTGCAGCGAATTGCGCCGGGCCGCCAGCAGCGCCACGGCCTGTCGGATGCCGGTGGGCTGGTCGATGCTGCACTGCTCCTCGATGGACAAATGCATGCTCAGGTGCAGGAAGGGGTTGCTGCGGCCTTCTTCCACCGTGTAGACCCGCGCCAGGGCCTGGGCTTCATCGGCCAGGTCGGCGTCGTACTCCGGGTGCTGGGCGATCCAGCGCGCGGCGATGTCTTCCATCGGCGTCAGCACCGCACCGCCGCGCTGTTTGGCGGCGGCACCGCAGAAGAAGCGGCGCACGTCCTGTTGGCTGGGCTGGAACATCGCACAATTGTGGCTTCGATGACGTCGCTTCGATGACCGAACACCCCTGCGCTTGATCACCGACCCCGTCTTCTACGCCGTGGCGGTGCCGGCCGTGCTGCTGATGGGGCTGTCCAAGAGCGGCTTCGGCGGCGGCTTCGGCGCGCTGGCGGTGCCGCTGATGGCCCTGGCCGTGCCGGTGCCGCAGGCGGCGGCCATCATGCTGCCGCTGCTGGCGGTGATGGACGGCTTCGGCCTGGCCGCGCTCTGGCGCCAGCGCGACCGTGCGCTGACCCGGCTGCTGATCCCCGCCGGGCTGCTGGGCACGGTGCTGGGCACGCTGCTGTTCGGCTGGCTGTCGGCGCCGGTGGTGGCCGGCATCGTGGGCGCGGTGACGCTGGCCTTCCTGGCCATCCGCCGCTTCTTCCCGCCGCGGACCGATGCGCCGCCGCCGTCACGCGCGCTGGGCTGGGTGCTGGGCGCGACCTCGGGCTTCACCAGCTTCGTGGCCCATGCCGGCAGCCCGCCGGTGGGCTTCTACGTGATGCCGATGAAGCTGAGCCCGGTGGTCTTCACGGCCACGATGTCGGTGTTTTTTGCCGCGATCAACCTGTCGAAGTGGGGGCCCTACGCCTGGCTGGGGCTGATCGATGGGCAGAACATGAGCACCTCGCTGGTGCTGGTGCCACTGGCGCCACTGGGGGTGTGGCTGGGCGTGCGCTTTGTGCGCCACGTGCCGCAGCAGCTGTTCTACGGCCTGTTCGAGCTGGGCATGCTGTTAACGGGCCTGAAGCTGCTGTGGGACGCCCTGCTGGCGTGACGCCAGCACGCTGCCCAGCGCCAGCAGCGCCGCCGAGACGACAAAACCCTGCGCCAGGCCACCCGGCCCGTCCGCGAGCCGGCCCACCGCCCAGGGCCCGACGATCTGCCCGGTGGCGAACACCACGGTGAAGGCGCTGATGCCCGCGGGCCAGGCTGCGGGCGGCAGGTTGTGCCGCACCAGCGCCGTGGTGGAGCCCACCACCGACAGGAACACCGCGCCGAACAGGGCCCCCGACACCAGCGCCAGCACCGGGCCCGGTGCCAGCACGGGCAGCACGGTGGCCACGGCCAGCAGGCCGTTGAGCAAAGCCATCGGCCGCCCGCCGCGGTGCCGCTGCATCAGCCCGGCCCAGAGCCAGGGCGAAGCCATCACCGCCGCGCCCAGCAGCGCGTAGAACACCGTCACGACGGTGGTGCTCAGCTGCTGCTCGCGCAGCAGCGTGACCACGAAGGTCATGTAGCCGATGTAGCCCAGCCCGAACATGAAGTAACCCGCCAGGCCGAAGGCCAGCGGCCGCAGCGGCGCCCGCGCAGCCGCCCCGGTGGCCGCCGACGGGGCGCTGACGCGGGCCCGCGCCGCCAACAGTGCGGTGGCCAGCGCCGCCAGCGCAGCGATGCCCCACCAACCCGGCGCCCAGTGCGGCACCACCAGCGCCGGCAGCAGCAGCGCACAGGCCACGATGCCCAGGCCGGTGCCACCGTAATACAGCCCGACCACCAGCGACGGCGATGGCCGGCCACCGGGTGGCACCGACGCCGCCAGCTGCGCCGCCATCAGCCCCCCGGCGACGAAGACCGCCGCGCTGCCGATGCCGCTGGCAAAACGCAACACAAACAGCGCCGCATCGGCCCGCGCCCAGCCGTGCAGGGCCAGCAGCAGCGCCACCGCAGCACTGCCGCCCACCCGTGCACGGCGCGGCCCCAGCCGACGCAGCAGGGCCGGCATCATCAGCGCGCCTGCCAGGTAACCGGCGGCGTTGGCGGTGTTCATGGCCCCGGCGGTGGCGTAGCTCCAGCCCAGGTCGGCCCGCATCGGCGGCAGCAGCAGCGCGTAGGAAAACCGCGCCAGGCCCAGCGACACCGCAGCCCCCAGCGCCAGCACCAGCGCCGTGGCCAGCGTGCGCCCGCCCGGCGTCATGCCGGCGGCGGGGGCTCTTCCGCCGGGGTGGCCAGCGCCTCGTCACCCCCCAGCCAGGCCGACAGCAGCGTCCAGCCCACGGCCAGCACCACCGGGCCCACGAAGATGCCGACCAGGCCGAAGGCAAACAACCCGCCGATGACCCCGGCCAGGATCAGCAGCAGCGGCAGGTCGGCACCGTAGCGGATCAGCACCGGGCGGATGAAGTTGTCGATGGTGCCCACCACCACCGAGGCCACCAGCAGGCCGACGGCCCAGGCGGTGTCGCCCTGCCAGAACAGCCAGCCCACGGCCGCCAGCAGCACCGGCAGCGGGCCGACCTGGGCCAGGCTCAGCATCAGCATCAGCGCCGTCAGCAGGCCGGCGAAGGGCACGCCGGTGATGGCCAGCGCCAGCCCGCCCAGCAAGGCCTGCACCAGCGCGGTGACACCCACGCCCAGCGCCACGCCGCGGATGGCCCCGCCGGCCAGCTCGACCACGTGGCGGCCCCGGTCACCACCCAGGCGCTCGCCCACGCGCAGCGCATTGGCGGCCCAGGTTTCGCCGTCCAGGTACATCACGGCCGCCAGGCCCACGGTGAGCAGGAACTGCACCAGCAGGAAGCCGACGCTGCCGACCTCGCTGACGAACCAGCGTGTCAGGTTGCCGGCGTAAGGCGCCAGGCGCTCGAACAGGCCGTCCACGCCGGCGGCCACCAGCTGTTTCCACAGGTCCACCAGCCAGGGCCCGAACATGGGCAGCGTGCCCAGCCAGGCCGGGGGCTCGGCCATGCGGTAGGCCGCCACCAGCTGCGCCCAGGCCACGATGCGGTCGGCGTTGCCGACGATGGTGACGATGGCCACCACCAACGGCACGACGAACAGCAGCAGCAGCACCAGTGTCATCACCGCGGTGGCGGCCCCCCGGCTGCCACGCAGCCAGCGCTGCAGGCGCAGCATGGGCGCCCAGGTGGCCACGACCACCATCGCGGCCCAGATGGCCGGGCCGATGAAGGGCCGCAGCACCCACAAGGCCGCCACGAGCAGGGTGGCCAGGGCCATCACGCCCAGCGTGGTCTCGGCCAGCGCGGCGCGGCTGGCCCTGCGCTGCGGCGCTTCCGCGGGTCCGTCGTTCACCGGGTGGTCTCGGCGTAAGGCTCCACGCCAACGGCATCCAGGCGGTAACTGCTGGCGCCCATGGCCGAGGCCTGGCGCTCGGTGCGCAGCGTGCCGCGCACCCAGACGGGGTCCATGCTGCGCAGCTGGGCCGGCTTCTGCGCCACGACGTAGACGATCTGGTTGGACGGCGGCGGCGGGGTGTGGATGCAGGCACCGAAGTACGGCACCAGCAGGAAGGTCTTCAGGCCGTCAGCCGCCTGGTCCAGCGGCACCACGAAGCCGGGCAGGCGCACGAGTTGCCCGTCCAGGCCCGGCACGGTGGGGGCGGCGTCCCAGATCTCGCGCAGGCGCTTGAGCATGGCCTGGGCGCGCGGGTCGCTGTCCGACAGGCCGCTGCCCATGTCCTGGCCCTTGAATTCCTTCATCGGGTCCCAGTCCTTGGGCACAAGTTCCTCCCACTTCAGCTCGCGCAGCGCGCCGGGCTTGGAGGTCTGGGCGCGGGCGCCTGCGGCGGCCAGCAACGAGGCGATGAGCAGATGACGACGGTCCATCAAATCATTGTGCCTTGCCTATGATGCCGGCATGCCCAGCACCCTGGATGGCCGTCTCGTCGTCGCGATCTCCTCGCGCGCGCTGTTCGACTTTGAAGAAGAGAACCACGTCTTCGAGGCCAGCGACGACCACGCCTATATGCAGCTGCAGCTGGCGCGGCTGGAACAGCCGGCCCGGCCCGGCGTGGCGTTTTCGCTGGTGCGCAAGCTGCTGGCCTTCAACGAAGCCGGCATGCCACCGCGGGTGGAGGTGGTGATTCTCTCGCGCAACGACCCGGTGTCGGGCTTGCGGGTGTATCGCTCGGCCAAGGCGCATGGCCTGGCGATTGAGCGCGGCGTATTCACCCGCGGTCAGTCGCCGTTTCGCTACCTGCGCTCCCTCAAGGCCAATCTGTTTCTGTCGATGAACGAGGCGGATGTGCGGCAGGCGCTGGATGCCGGGTTTCCCGCCGCGCGCGTCTATGCTGAATCAGCCCGTGCCGCTGGCCAGCACCCGGCCGAGGTGCGCATCGCCTTCGACGGTGATGCAGTGCTGTTTTCGGATG
>CAYTWU010000077.1:2593-12686 GCA_964442175.1 uncultured Rubrivivax sp. | reverse complement strand
CCGCGCCGGTGAACAGGGCCGCGGCTTTGCCGTGGTGGCGGGCGAGGTGCGCACGCTGGCCCAGCGCAGCGCGGTGGCGGCACGCGAGATCCGCGGCCTCATCACCGCCAGCCAGGAGAGGGTGGAAACCGGCAGTGCCCAAGGCAGCCAGGCGGCAAAGACGATGCAAAGCGTGGTGCAGTCCATCCAGCGCGTGTCGGCCCTGATCGCCGAGGTCAGTGCCGCGGTGCAGGAGCAGAACGCCGGTGTGGCCCAGGTGGGCGACGCCGTGACGCAGATGGACCAGGCCACGCAGCAGAACGCGGCGCTGGTGGAAGAAGGCGCGGCCGCCGCCGAAAGCCTGCGTCAGCAGGCGGTGTCGCTGCTGGACACGGTGGCCGTGTTCAAGACCCAGCCGGCATGACGGCCTGCGCATAGAGCGCTGCGGCGCGCTGCGTCACCGGCCCCGGCACACCGCCGCCGATGACCCGCCCGTCCACCTTCACCACCGGCGTCACGCCGCCCAGCGTGCCGGTGCAGAAGGCCTCGTCGGCGCTGTAGACCTGGGCCAGCGTGAAGTCCCCTTCCTGCACCGTGCCACCGGCGGCGCGCCACGCAGCGATCACCTTGGCCTGCGTGATGCCCTTGAAGCTGTAGGCGCCGCTGCTGGTCCACAGCGCGCCGCCGCGCACGATGAAGAAGTTGGTGGAGTTGCAGCTGGCCACGAAGCCGCGCGGGTCCAGCATCAGTGCTTCGTCGGCCCCGGCGTGGATGGCCTGGATCAGGGCCTGGATCAGGTTCAGCCGGCTGTGCGAATTGAGCCGCAGGTCGAACACGTCCGGCCCGCTGGTGCGGAAGGTGGACGTGAACAGGCTCAGGCCGCGTTGTTTGCTCTCGGGCCGCGGGGTTTTGTACTCGGCGACGATGACCACGGTGGCCGCGCCGAGGATGAAGCGCGGGTCCTGGTTGACCGTCTTCTTGATGCCGCGCGTGACCATCAGCCGCAGGTGCGCGCCATCCGTCATGCCGTTGGCCGCCAGCGTGTGCTGCAGCGCTTCCACCACCTGCTGCCGCGTCAGGCCGATGTCCAGCGCGATGCTGCGGGCGCCTTCAAACAGGCGGTCCAGGTGTGCGTCCAGGCTGATCAGCTGGCCCTGCACCAGGCGCAGGCCCTCCCAGACGCCGTCGCCCAGCACAAACCCGCTGTCGAACACCGAGACCCGGGCCTGGTCGCGCGGCACCAGCGCGCCGTTGACGTAGACGAGCACCTGCTCGTTGCGGGGGTCGTCGAGGTAGCCCTGGGCGCTGCGTGAGGTGTCCATCGCCCAAGGCTACTGCATCAACCGGGCAGTGGTTTCACGAACGGGTCGCTGCGCGCCAGCGCCTTCAGCACGGCCGGCCAGCCGCGGCGCGGCACCGAACGCCGGGCCAGCACGTTCAGCAGGCGCCGCGCCAGCACCGGTGCGGCCACGCTGGTGCCGTTCATCAGCACCCGTTCGCCGCTGCGCGTGGCGGCCACCAGCAGGCCGGGCGTGGTGCTGTCACGTTCGCAGGCGGCCAGCACCATCGGGCCGTGGCGGCTGCCGATGGACGAATAGGGCACCGGCCGGCCGCTGGCGAGGCAGAACCCGCCGGCCACCACGGCGTGCGGCCCGGTGGCCAGGCTGCTGAGGGTCTCGGTGTCGTCGTCGGCGTCCTGGTCCACAAAGTACGAGGGGCCGGCGCCCGGGTTCTGGCCCGGGTCGTCGCGTTCGATCCAGGCGTGCAGCTGCACGGGTTCGGGTTCGGCGCCCGGGCCACGTTCGACCAGCCGGACCTCGATCTCCCACAGGCCGGCGTCGGCCAGCGGGCAGGCGACGTCGTCGGGCTGTGCCGTCGGCCCGACGGCCAGCAGGATCAGGCCCAGGCCGGCCCCCTGGGGGTCGGCCGCCTCGTGGTGCAGCATGGCCACCACCTCGTCGTGGCTGGCCAGCTCGCGCATCTCGTTGCCCTGCCCGGGTGCCTGCCAGTCGCTCCAGACCCGGCCCGGGGGGCGCACCCGGGCTTCCAGGTGCCGGCCCGTGCGGGCCGGCGGCGGGGCGTACCAGACC
This sequence comes from uncultured Rubrivivax sp., assembly GCA_964442175.1. Taxonomy (GTDB): domain Bacteria; phylum Pseudomonadota; class Gammaproteobacteria; order Burkholderiales; family Burkholderiaceae_C; genus Rubrivivax. The sequence goes on along the minus strand of CAYTWU010000077.1, from coordinate 10,617 downwards.
TCCACGAAGGTGTCCGTGGTGTCGCCCGCGGCCAGCTGGCAGCGCAGCAGTGCCGTGCGGCGGCGCCGCACCGAACGCTGCACATGGCAGCGTGATTGCCGCGCATTGCCGGCCGCGAGCACGATGCTGAAATCCCGCGGGCGGGCCTCCAGCAGCTCGGTCATCGCGGTTTCGATCAGCGAGCGCCCGTTGTGCGGCCCGGCATGGCTGCCGTAGCTGATGTTGACCACCAGCTTGGCGTTGGGCGCGCAGACATCGAGCACATAACGCAGGCCGTCCAGCAACTGCGCGCCCAGCGAGGCGCCTGCGCTGTCGGCCGCCGTCATCGACGGCAGTTGCACCACGACCAGCGCGGCATCGCTCGCCGCGTCGGGCTGCTGCGTCAGCGGGTCGAGCCGGCCGGCCGCCAGGTCGAGCAGGGCGCCGCCGTGCGTGGCATGCCAGATGCGGCGCCGCGGGTCGTCGTGGTCGATCAGGTGGTCGATGCCGGCGTAGACGTCGAACTCGTCCAGCACCGGTGCGCCGGGCGGGGGCTGCCAGACCGCCGCATCGATGGCCGCCAGCGTGCGCGGCCCCAGCTGCCGCCCATGCGCAAAGCCGCGCGGCAGCCGCCAGGGCCAGCCCTGCAGGCGCCCGGGGGTGTGTGCGTCGGGCAGGCTGCCGCCCTGGTCCCACACGGCGGCCACGCGCGTGCCCGCCGGGGTGCGGAACTGCTCGTGCAGGAAGGGGCAGCCAAAATCGATCAAGGCCAGCACCAGGCCGCCGATGGCCGGGTGATCGTCACCCTCGACCGCTTGCACCGGCGCCGCGACGCGGTTGCTGCGGTGGAAGTCGTCGGGCGGCCGGTCGGGCCCGAAGCGGCTGTAGTGGCTGCCGCGGGCCAGGCGTTCGGCGTCGCGCAGCGGTGCTGCGATCTCCCAGCGCAGCGCCGGGTGTTCCTGCGCGAGCCTGGGCAGGTCGGTCAGCTTCAGCCGGGCGGTGAAGTGCAGCAGCCGCCGTTGTCCCGCCGGCAGCGGCCGGTGGTAGACCTCGGGCACGGCCATCAGCGGCCAGGCCAGGGCCTGGTCCAGCGCCTGGTGGTCCGCGGCCCGTGCCAGGATCTGCACCAGGCCGTCGTCGTGCGGGTTGCGGTCCCAGCCGGCATGGGCCTTCATGCCGCGCCAGTCGGTCAGCGTGGCCCAGCGCAGGCCCGGGTCGATCGGCGGGCCGGCCGCTTTCAGCGCAGCCTGGGCGGTGTGCAGCCGTGATGCGGCGCGGGGCGACCAGCGTGAGGGCATGTGGGCCTCCCTGTCAGACGCGCAGCGCGTCCAGCTCCGACTGCGCCTGCTGCCACAGGAAGGCCAGGTTCGGCGCCGGCGTGCGTTTGTACTTTCCGGCCACCAGGGCGGGCCGGGGCCCGTCTTCCGGCAACTCATGGCCTTGGGCAAACACCTGGTCGGCACGCAGCTCGGCCGGCACCGGCTGCCGGCGGTCGGCCAGGGCGGCCATCAGGCGGGCGAACTGCAGGCCCAGCAGGTAACCGGCCTGGCTGTCGGCCGGGAAATGCACGCCGGCCACGACACGGTTGTAGGCAATGCGCCGGGCCAGGCGGTCCAGGCGGCCGGTGGCCTCCTTGTCGTTGCGGTAGAGCAGCAGGTGCAACAGCTCCGCGCTCAGCGCGGCCATGGCCGCATGGCCGCTGGGCAGGGCGCCGTGGCCCGGTGTGGCGATCACCGGCGCCACCAGTGTGGACGCCTGGAAGGGCCGGCGCGCGCCGACGGCGTTTTTGAGCGCCATCAACACCAGCCCCAGGCACTCGAAGGCCACCTCCAGCAGCTCGCCGGTGCGCGGGGCCTGGTCCAGCCTGAAGCCGACGAAGGATTCGAAGAAGGGCCAGAAGTCGGCGCTCTGGCTCAGGATCTCGGGCAGGCGGTCTTCGCGTTCCACGGCAGCACGCAGCACATGGTCGATCTGGTCGCCCAGCAAGCGCTCGCCGCTGAGAGCCTCGGGCAGCGCAAACACCGCCGTGGCCTGGCAGGCCGGCGCCTTCAGCCCGGGGCTGCCAGGGTCGATCATCCAGACGGTTTTGTCCAGCACCTGGAAGCGCCCGGCCAGCTCCGCGCTGACGGCTTTGATGCGGTAGCTTGAGGCCCAGCGCATCAGGTGGGAGCCCTGCAGCGGCTGGCCCAGGCGGGCCGCTTCGGCGATGGCGGCGGCGGGCAACCGGGTTTCGCTGGCCCGCAGGATGCGGGCCCGCGTGCGGCGCAAGGCCTGCGCCAGCAGGCTGTCGGCGCCGTGGTAGACCCAGTGCGGGTCCAGCCCGTCCCAGGGAAACGGCGCTGCACTCGGCATGGGCGCTGCGCTGACCTGCTGGGCAGCGCGTGGCGGCTCGGTGGGCTTCCAAGGGCCCGTGGCGGCGCGTGGCGGTTCGGTCGGTTGCCAGGGTCCGTTGGCGGCGCGGGGGGGCTCGGTGGGTTGCAAGGCACCCAGCGCGCCGCTGAGCCAGGCGCCGGGGGGCAGGTGGTGGGGGGTCATCAGGGTTTCCTTCGGACGGTGTTCAGGACCGGGTTCAGGGCGGCAGGCCCGCGCTGCGCAGCGCCTGCGCGAATGGGCTTTCCGCGGTGCGGCTGCCCGAGGTGGGCGCCGAGCCCAGGGTGGCGCCGGGAAAGACCCGCAGGTAATGGGCCAGCGCTTCGCGCGCCGCGGGCTGGTGCCCGGCCAGCCACAAGGCCACGATGAGCATGCGGTGCGCCGGTGCGTGCATGGCATGCAGCCGCACCGAGGCCTGGGCGTGCCGGGCGGCCTGCTCGAACTGCCCCGCCATATACGCGGCGCGGGCCGCGAACGACTCGAAGATGAAGCGCTGCGGGTCCAGCGGCGAGAGTTCGATGGCCTTGGTGGCCGAGGCCAGGCCGGCTTCGGCCTCGCCCATCTGGCTCTGGGTCTCCGACAGATGGGCCCAGGCCGATGCATGTTGCGGGTCGTGCACCAGGGCCTCGCGGAAGCGGCGCTGCGCCGCGTCGAAGTCGCGTTCGGCAAACACGCGGGCCACGCCGTCGGCCACCAGGGCACCGGGTTGTGTGGGGTCCAGGTCCAGCGCCTGCTGCGCCTCGGCCAGGGCCTGGCGCCCGTCTTCGGCGGCGTCCGCGGTCCAGCCCTGCAGCACCCGGAAGACGTGCCAGCCCGACAGCAGCGCATGTGGCGCGGCCTGGCGTGGGTGGCGTTCCGCGAGGTGCTGCAGCACCTCGCGGGCCCGCCGGAAATCTGTTGGCACCAGGCTGTGCAGCAGGCCGCTGGCGCCCAGCAGCAACGAGTACGCCGCCAAGGTGTCCATCGGCAGGCTGCGCACCCGCGTGAGTTCGTGCGCCAGCACCTGCTGGGCCACCTGCGACACCAGGTGCGGCACGATGTCGTCCTGGCCCTCGAAGAGTGCGTTCACGTCGGCGCTGGCGCTGCCGGACCACAGCACCCCGCCTTCGCGCAGCTCACACAGCTCGGCCGCCAGCCGGACCCGGCTGCCGCGCACATAGAAGCGCCCGCTGAGCAGGAAGGACGCCCCCAGCGCCTGGCGCAGCTGCTCGGGGCTGGCCGACAGCTCGCGCACGGCCGCGGTGCTCATGCGCGAGATCACGCGCAGATCCGGGTGGCGCGCCAGGCTGGCGATGACGTCGTCGGCCATCGCGTGGCCCAGCGCATCGTTGTCCGGGTCGGCCGGCAGGGCCACGAAGGGCACCACGGCGATGGCCGGCCGCAGGTCCTCCGGGCGGCTGAACGCGACCCGCGGGCGTGCGCCGGGCGGGTGCAGGGCCCAGGCCCGAACCGGCTCGGCGATGTGTTTCAGGTAACGCGGGCCGAGGTCTTCCACGTCGGCCTGCAGGCCGTCCACCAGGGCCTGGCGCAGTTCGCTGGACACCACGGTCTGGCCCGGGCGGGCCAGGCTGCACAGGCGGGCGGCGAGGTTGACCCCGCTGCCCCAGAGCTCCTGCTCGTCGGCCACCACGTCGGCCACATGGGCCCCGATGCGCAGCCACAGCGCGGCATCGGCCGGGCCGTCGGCGTCGGTGCCGCGCAGCTGCTGGTGAAGTTCGAACGCCGTGGCGACGGCAGCCCCCGCGGTGTCAAACGCCATCAGCAGACCGTCGCCCACCGTTCGCACCACGCGCCCCCCATGCCGCGGCGGAACGGTCTCGCGCACCGCGGCCACGAAGGCCCGCCACCGCTGGATGGTCAAGCTTTCGTGTTGCTGGTACAGGCGGACCGACTCCACCAGATCAGCGAACAAGACAACACGCCGCCGCGCACCCGCTGGCGGCGACGTCGAGTCCTCCCTCGCGTCGCTCATCTTGGCCTTCCCCCGTGCAGCCATCATCCACGATTCTGCGGAGAGGCCATCAGGGCATCCCGGCCCACGGTGTGCGGCGGGTGTGGCCAGAGGAACCACCACCGAATCGGGCGGTGACCTGGGAGGAGACAGTGGACTTCACCCGCAGCGGCCACTAGAGTCCGGGTTGAAATGCATCCTGCACTGTTCTGGCGCCGCCGAAACCGGCGGCGACGCCTGGGAGAGCATCGATGAGGTGGGTTCCAAGCGGCTTGTCGGCGCTGCCGTCTTTCGCGGCTTGATGGGTCATGCCTGGTTTCTGGCGGCGCCGGTCACAGGACGAGACACGCAGGTATGACCTGCCGCTGCGTGTCTATCTGCGGCGCCTGATCTGGATCTGCATGTTGCCGCTGGTGCTGCTGGCCAGCTACCTGGCCTTTGACAACGTGCGCCAGATCCGGGCCGCGGACGACCGCGCCAGTGCACAGCTCGCCGACCGGGTCGGGTCCGCCGTGGACCAGGCGCTGCAGGCCCGCATGGACGCCTTGAGCGCGTTGTCGCGCTCGCCGCTGCTCGACGACATGCGGCGCCTAGCCGAGTTCTACCGCGCCGCGCAGTCGATCCGCCGCACCTTCGGCGGCGAGGTGATCCTGGCCGACCTGAACGGTCAGATGTTGCTGCACACCGGCCGCCCGTTTGGCGATGCCCTGCCCACGCTGCCACGCCCCAGTGCCAACGCCGCAGTGCCCCGGGCACTGGCCACGGGTGCCCCGGCGGTCGGCGACAGTTTCATGGGCCCGCTGGCCCAGGCGCGGCTGGTGGCGATCGCGGTGCCGGTGGGCCCGGCCGGCGCACCGCACCACGTGCTGCTGACCGTGCTCGACGTCCGGCAGCTGCAGCAGGTCGTGGACCGGGTGACGGTGCCGCCCGACTGGTCGGTGTCGCTGCGGGACGGTGCGGGCGAACGCCTGGCCGCGCACCCGCCTGCGGCCCTGCACGCAGCCGAAGAGGCCGAGGGCGGCGTGCGCCTGGTGGTGCGCTCGAACGTGTCGCCCTGGACGGCGGTACTCGTCAGCTCGGCCAAGAGCCGCATGGCGCCGGTGCTGGACGCCGCGCAGACCCTGGCGGTGGCCGTGTTCGGCACCACGCTGACCGGTGCCCTGGCCGGCATGCTGGCCAGCCGCCGCCTGGCCAGTTCGGTCGCGTCGCTGGCCGACGGTGCAGCCCCGCCAGCGCGGGAGATCGCCGAGATCGCCTCGGTGCGGCAGCGCCTGGATGACGCCACGCGCCAGCGGGCATTGGCCCATGCCGCCATGCGCATCAGCGAAACCGAAGCGCAGACGATGTTCGAGGCCATGAGCGACGCGCTGATCTACGTCGATGCGCAGCGGCACGTGCTCCGGGTCAACCCGGCCTTCGTGACGATCTTCGGCTACCCGGCACACGAGGTCATCGGTCGCACGACCGAGTTCCTGTATGCCGACCCGGCCGACTTCGTGGCCCAGGGGCGTTTGCGTTTCCAGGTTGCCGCCAGCGCGACCGGCACCCAGACCCCGTACGAGCTGCGCTTCCGACGCAAGGACGGCCGCGATGTCTGGACCGAGTCGATCGGCCGGTCCATCGTGGGGCCGGATGGCACCGTGCGGGGCGCATTTGCCTTGCACCGCGACATCACCGAACGTGTGCTGGCCGAGCAGGCGCGCCAGAAACTCGAGGCGCAGTTGCTGCAGGCACAGAAGATGGAGGCGCTGGGCACGCTGGCGGGGGGGATTGCGCACGACTTCAACAACATCCTCACGGCGATTGGCGGCAACGTCGAACTCGCACTGCTCGACGCCCCGGCCGACAGCCCGCTGCAGCGCAACCTGGCCGAAACCGCCAAGGCCGCGCAACGGGCATCCGATCTGGTGCGCCAGATCCTCACCTTCAGCCGCCACCAACCGCTGGAGCGTGTGGTGGTCGACCTGGAGGAGTTGCTGCTGGACGCCGTCAAGCTGTTCCGCTCGACCCTGCCCGCCAGCGTGGAACTGGCCACCAGCGTGGCACCGACGTCGCCGAAGGTGATGGCCGACCGCACCCAGCTGCACCAGGTGCTGATGAACCTGGTGGTCAACGCGGCACAGGCGATCGGCCTGCGGCGTGGGCGCATCGAGATGGCGTTGACGGCCGAGACCCTGGGCCGCGACGCGGGTGTTGCGACGCTGCCGCCCGGCCCCTATGCACGTTTGAGCGTCACCGACGACGGCCCGGGCATGGACGCTGCAACACGGGCCAGGATCTTCGATCCGTTTTTCACCACCAAGCCGGTCGGCGAGGGCACGGGCCTGGGCCTGGCGGTGGTCGACGGCATCGTGAAGCGGTTCGGTGGTGCGATCACGGTCTGCACCGAGCCCGGCCGGGGCTGCGCCTTTCACATCTACCTGCCTGCCGCAGATGCTGGTGCCGTCGCCGCGGCAGCGCCTGTGGTGTCCGCGCGCCACGTCGGCAGGCAGGAGCGCATCCTGTTCCTCGACGACGACGACGCGCTGGTGCTGATCGGGCAATCGATGCTGCAACGGCTGGGTTACCGCGCCGAGGTGTACACGGACAGCACACAGGCGCTGGCGGCCTTCGAGGCGGACCCGATGGCCTTCGACGCATTGATCTCGGACGTCAACATGCCGGGGGCTTCAGGGCTGGAGACCGCGGCCAGGATGCTGCAGCGGCGGCCAGGTTTTCCGGTCGCACTGATGTCGGGTCTGGTGACCGACGAACTGCTCCGGCAGGCGCAGGTAATCGGCGTGCACGAAGTCATCTACAAGCCGCACTCGCTGGACGATCTGGCGGCGGCTTTGTGCCGGATGCTGGCCGGCGGCTGACGCCGCGGCCGGCTGGTTTCACGAGGGGCTGCGCTTCATCCCCATCGCGAGGCCCGTTCCCAGCAGGATCACCGCGCCGCCCACCATCATCGCCCCCGTGGGCCGTTCGTCCAGGAACAAGGCGCCCCAGCCCACTGCAAACAGCGGGATCAGGAAGGTCACGCTGCTGGCCGCCGCCGGCCCCAGCCGTGCGATGAGACGAAAGTACAGCACGTAGGCCACCCCGCTGCACAACACCGCCAGCAGCACGGCGGCCACCCAGGCGTTCAGCGGCGGGCTGGCCGCCGGCCAGGCCCACCAGGCCGGGCCGGCCACCAGCACCGCAGCCGACAGCTGGCTGCCCACGGCCAGCGTGAGCGCCGGCACACCCGCCAGGTGGCGCTTGGTGACGTTGGCCGCCACACCATACAACCCTGCCGCGCCCACGCAGGCGGCGATGGCCAGTGCCGGGCTCACGCCGTGCTCACCTGGCTGCAGGCTGGCTTTGCCCAGGGCCAGCGCCAGCACGCCGGCAAAACCCAGGCCCAGGCCGAACAGGCGCAGTGGCGCGGGTTTGTCGTGCAGCCAGAACCAGGCGATGAGCGCCGTCCACATCGGCGTGGTGGCGTTGAAGATCGCCGACAGGCCGGCGTTGATGGCCAGTGCCGCCACGATGAACAACGCAAACGGCAGGGCCGAGTTCAAGAGCCCGACCAGCGAGATGACCCGCCAATGCCGGCGCAGGCCGGCGGTCTGCCCGTGCCAGACCAGCAGCGGCAGCAGCACCAGCGCCGCCCCCCCGACACGCACCAACACCAGCGGGAAGGCGCCGAAGTACGGCGCCGCCACGCGCATGAACAAAAACGACGCGCCCCAGATCGCGGCGA
>CAYTWU010000077.1:0-2583 GCA_964442175.1 uncultured Rubrivivax sp. | reverse complement strand
GCAGCAGCAGGTCGACCAGGTCGCGGCCCTTCATGCGGGCAACGCAGCCTGGGCCGACTCGTGTTGCAACAGCGCGGCCTTGCGCGCCAGGCCCCCGGCATAGCCCGTGAGCGACCCGTCGCGGCCGATCACGCGGTGGCAGGGCACGACGATGCCCACCGGGTTGGCGCCGTTGGCCGCGCCCACGGCGCGCACCGCGCTGGGCTGGCCGATCCGCTGTGCGATGTGCGCGTAGCTGCAGGTGGTGCCGGTGGGGATGGTGGTCAGCGCCTGCCACACCGCGCGCTGGAAGGCCGTGCCCTGCAGGTCCAGCGGCACGCCGAAGCGTGTGGTGGCCGGGGCGTGCCAGTAGGCCGCGAGTTCCGTGGCCAACTGGGCCAGCCAGGGGTGATCGGGTGCATGAGGCACCCCCTCCAGATCGGGCGCGTCGAACCACAGCAGCGCGATGCCGCGGGCCGTGGTCGCCGCCGTCAGCGGGCCCAGCGGCGCCAGCAGGCCGCCGGGCGTGGGCAACAGGGTCTGGGCGATCAAGCCGGTGGGGGTGCGGGTCATGTCGGATTCTCCAGGTGGTGCCAGAGCCGGATCACGGCATAGGCGCGCCAGGGCCGCCAGTCTTCGGCGGCCCGGGTGACGGCGGCAACATCGCGGGTGCCCAGGGCGTTCAGCAGCCCGATGTCGGTGGCCGGAAAGGCATCGGGCCAGGCGAGTGCACGCATCGCGACCAGCTGGGTGGTCCAGTCGCCGATGCCGGGCAGGGCCCGCAGTGCGTCCATCGTGGGCACCAGGTCGGCGCCGGGGTGCAGCACCAGCTGGCCACTGGCGACGGCCGCGGCCAGCACCTGCAGCGCACGCACCCGCTGGCGCACGATGCCCAGGCGGCCGATGCTTTCCGGATCGGCCGCGGCGATCGTGGCGGCGTCGGGGAACAAGCGGTCCAGGCCCGCAAACGGCGTCTCGATGGGGGTGCCGAACTGCTGCACCAGGCGCTGCACCAGGGTGCGCGCCGCCTGCACCGTGACCTGCTGGCCCAGGATCACACGCACCGCGAGCTCGAAGCCGTCAAACGAGCCGGGCAGACGCAGGCCCGGGCGCGGCGGCAGCGGCACGCGCGCCAGCACGGGGTCGATCTGCGCCGGGTCGGCGTCGAGGTCGAAGGCATGGCGCACGCGCTGCAGCAAGGTGCCCAGCGCCGGCGCCAGGGCCGGTGCTGCGCGCAGGTGCAGCTCGTGACGATCAGGCACAAAGCGGCAGGCCACCCAGCCGCGCAGCCAGGTGCCTGCATGGGGCAGGGCCAGGGTGCGGTGCAGGCTCAGGCCTGCAGTGTCCACCTGCTCGACGCCCGGCATGGCGCGCTGGGCCCAGAAGCCGAGCATCGCCGCCAGGTCGTACGGGGGCCGCCAGGCCAGGCGCAGCGGGGTGCCGGCAGCCGGGCCTGCGCCCTCGCGGCGCAGCCGGCTCGGGCTCATGCGGTAGCGCTCGGCAAAGGCGGCGTTGAAGCGCCGCAGGCTCTCGAAGCCGCTGGCCAGCGCCACCTGGGTCACCGGCGTGGCCGTGTCGGTCAGCAGCTGCTTGGCCAGCAGCAGGCGTTGGGTGGCGATGAAGTCGCGCGGTGTCACGCCATGCGCCGCCTGGAAGATGCGGCGCAGGTGGCGGTCGGTGACACCCAGCCGGGCCGCCAATGCGGGCAGGGCCAGTGCCTCGCCGCCATGCACGGCATGCGCCAGCGCGCGTGCGGCGGCCTGTGCCAGCACGGCAGAAGAGTCCATCAAGGACAGGCCGGGCGCGATCTCCGGCCGGCACTTCAGACAGGGTCGGAAGGCATTGGCCTCGGCCTGCGCGGCGCTGCCAAAGAAGCGGCAGTTCTCGCGCCGGGGGGTGCGCACCCTGCAGACCGGGCGGCAATAGACGCCGGTGGACGTGACCCCCACGAACAGCCGCCCATCGAAGCGCGCATCGCGGGTCAGCAGTGCCTGGTAGGCGGTGTCGTGCTCGGGGAACATGGCGCCATCTTAGGTCGCGCCGGGCGCAGGACTCGCCGTTTTCGGACCTGTTCCTGGGGCGGGGCCCCCCGCGCTCTCAGGGCGCGCTCAACGCTGGTCGGGGATCTCCCGCACCTCGACGTCCACCACGTCTTCGGTGGGCGGCCGGCCCGACGCGGGGCGCCAGGCCCGTGCCGTGGCCTGGCGGAAGTGGAAGCGCACCGGGGCGGGCTTGCGGCCGCGCACCAGGGACCACAGCAGCGCACCGACGGCCACCAGCAGGGCCAGCAGCAGCGCGCCCACCATCAGCACGAAGCCGACGATGGCGAACACGATGCCCAGCAAGGCGCCCAGGAAACCGGGGCCGGAGCGCACGCTGCGGGGGCTGCGGTCAGAAGGGAGGGGTGGAGGGGAGCTCATGTTCATCCTGACCGGGTGGACCGCCGCGGGCCGGAAAAGGTTCCATGGCCCGGCTCAGGATGATGCCCGAATCAGGCCACAACCGCCGCCGTGCGAACCCCGTGCTCCGGGGTGTCCAGGCGGAACACCGCCACCGAGGCCAGCAGCTGCTGCGACTGCTGGCGCAGGCTCTCGGCCGCCGCCG
>CAYTWU010000076.1:0-12731 GCA_964442175.1 uncultured Rubrivivax sp. | reverse complement strand
CAGGCGGCGGCGGTCGGCCAGGGCCACCAGCGGGCTGGCACCGGCCAGCCCCGTGGCCGGCATCAGGTGCACGCCCCGCGCCTGGGCCAGGGCTTCCACCAGCGCCTGGCAGTCGCCCACCACCTCGGCCAGCGGCACGGTCTGTTGTTCGACGACCAGCCGGCCGGCTTCGACGCTGGCCAGGTCCAGCACGTCGTTGATCAGGTCCAGCAGGTGCTCGGAACCCCGCAGGATCTGGCGCGCGTAGCCGCGCTGGTGGTCGGCCAGGGCGGGGTGATGGTCTCGCAGGAGCAGCTGTGCAAAACCGGCGATGCCATTCAGCGGCGTGCGCAGCTCGTGCGACATGTGCGAAAGAAACTGCGATTTGGCCCGGTTGGCGTGCTCCGCGGCGTCCAGCGCTGCAGCCAGGGCCTGCTGTTCGGACTCGCGCTCCTGCAGCAGGCCGCGCAGGCGTTCTTCGGCGCTGATGTCGCGGAAGCTCCATACCCGCAGCCAGTGGCCCTGCACCCAGGCATGCTCGCACCGGCGCAGCAGCACGCGGCCGTCACGCAGGCGCAGCGCGTGCTCGGCCAGCTCGTGGCTGGCCATGGTGCTGCGGATCACGGCCTGCTCGTGCTCGGGGTCGGCAAACAGGGGCAGTGCGGCGTCCATGATCTGGCGCGGCGTGAGCGGCTGGTCGGCCTCCAGCGGCAGACCGAAGAGCCGGCGCAACTGCTGGTTGGCGAAGCGCACCGGTTCATCGGGCGTGGTGGCGTCGGACGCAAAGATCGCGTCCTGCGTGGCGTTCAGCGTGCGGTCCAGGTGTTCGGCGGCCACGGCCACGGCCTGGCGGTCCCGGGCCTGGGCCGTGGTGTCGCGCAGCACCAGCAGCACACGCTCGGTGGCGGCGGTGCCGTCGCGGTAGGGCACCAGCGTGGTCTGGATGACCTTGTCCGGACCGCTGGCCACCGGCACCGGCACCACCTGGGTCTGCTCGGTGCCCAGCGCAAAACAGCGGGCGATGGCCGCCGGGTCGATGGCCTGCAGCGGGCCACTGCCGCGGCGGTCCACCCGCTCCTGCAGGGCTTGCGCACGTGTGAGGCCCAGCAGCGCGCACCAGGCGTCGTTGACCAGCAGGCACTGGCCTTCGCGGTCGATCACGGCCAGCGCGTCGGTGATGGAGTTGCTGACGTGCTCGTGCATGCGCAGCTGTTCTTCCAGGGCCTTCTGCGCGCTCAGGTCGGTCCACAGGCCGATGGAGCCCAGCGGCCGGCCCTGCGGGTCGAAGACCGGCGTGGCCTGGTTCACCGCGTGGCGCCAGCGGCCGTCGGGCTGGCGCACGTCGATCTCGTAGGTGCTGCTTTCACCTTGCCGGCGCCGGGCCAGCTGCTCCTGCATCTGCGTGCGCTGGTCGCCGTCGAAGAAGTCCAGCTCATGGCGGCCGAGCACCGCCTCCCGCGGCAGGCCGAGCAGGGCGCACATGGCCGGGTTCAGGTCGCGCGTGCGGCCCTCGGTGTCCACGAACCAGAAACCCTGGCGCGTGTTGCGTATCAGCTGCTGCATCAGCCCATGCTGCTGGGCCAGGGCCTGGCGTGCCGCTTCCGCCTCGCCGGCGTGGCGCTGGCTCTCGGCCACTTGTTGCTGCTGCGCCAGCTCGGCGCTGGTCTGCCGCACCAGCAGCTGCGAGGCGCGCCGCCCCGCCATGGCCATCACGCCGATGAAGACGGCGGCCACCAGCAGCAGCGCGGGTTCGGCCGGCCCGCCCCAACCCGCCAGGCGCAGCAGCAGGGCCAGCCCCACTGGCGCGGCAAAGGCGCTCGCCGCCCGGAGGTCGAAGGCGCTGGTGACCAGCGCACCGCCGATCATCGCGGCCACGATGAAGGCGCTGGCGTGGGCGGCGTCGTCGTCCACCTGCAGGGCGGTCATCAGGCCCACGGACGCCACCCAGACCAGGCCGTGCAGACCGAACACCAGGCGCATGCCGCGCAGGCCCTGGCGCACGCGGCGGTCGCTGGCCTGTGGGTGGCGCGTGACCCACTGGCGCCAGAACATGCGCCAAACCATGACCGCCGCCAGCACCAGCCACCAGCTGCCGGCCAGCGCCCAGCCATTGCCCTTGCTCAGCATCTGCGCCTGCACGGCGCCGGCCAGCAGCGTGGCCCCGGTTGATACGGGCGAGGCTGCCACATGCCAGCGCAAGCGGGCGCGGTCCAGCTGGTCTTGCAGGGGAGAAGCCGCTGTCATCCAGGATCGTGGCGTGGTGAGGCGCCGCTGGTTGTGTCATCAATGAGGGGTCTCGCGACAAGTATCCGTTTTGGCGGGCGACAACGCCAGAGGCGGTCTTGATGGATATCAAGCCCGCGCCGGTTAAGGTCACGCCATGACACCCGAACTGCACACCTTTCCCCATGGCCTGCGGGCCCTGGCCCTGCCGCTGCCCGGCGCCGTGACGGCCAGCGTGTCGGTCTTCGTGGCCAGCGGCAGCGTGCACGAGCGCCGGGCGCTCAGCGGCATCGGCCATGTGGTGGAGCACATGGTGTTCAAGGGCACGCGCACGCGCGACGCCCGCCGCATCAACCTGGACGCCGAGCGCCGCGGGGCCGAGGTCAACGCACACACCGACAAGGACCACAGCGCCTTCCACCTCTGTGGTCTGCCGGCGCACGCGGCCGAGTTCGTGCCCCTGCTGGCCGACCTGGTGCTGGCGCCCACCTTCCCGACCGACGAGCTGGAACGCGAGCGCCAGGTGCTGTTGCAGGAGTTCAGCGAGGACGAAGACGACCCGATGGCCACGGCCTACAAACTCTTCGACCACGCCTGTTACGGCCTGCACCCGCTGGCGCAGCCGGCCATCGGCCGGCGCGCCAACATCGAACGGTTCACGCCGCTGGACCTGGCGCGCTGGACGGCCCAGCAGTTCACCGCGGCCAACACCGTGGTGGCGGTGGCCGGGCCGGTGCAGCCTGATGCGTTTTTTGCGCAGGTGGAAGCCGCCTTCGGCAGCATGCCGGCCGGCACGCCGCACGCCGTGGCACCGCCCCGCTGGCACGGCGGACTGCGCACGCGGCGCGTGGACGCCGGCAGCCAGAGCCACCTGGTGCTGGGTTATCCGCTGCCGCCGCTGGGTGCCGACGACCCGCGCGGCGAGCTGGCCGCGCTGGCCTTTGGCGAGGGCATGAGCGCGCCGCTGATGGCCGAGCTGCGCGAGCGCCTGGGCCTGGTCTACTACGCCGCCTGCGCCGCCGATGCCACGCTGCTGGCGGGTGAGTTCGTGGTCGAGGCCTCGTTTGGTGCCGGGCAGCAGGCCCAGGTGCTGCCAGCGGTGGTGGCCTTGTTGCAGCAGCAGGCCGCGCAGGTCACGCCGCTGGACCTGGAGCGTGCCCAGCACCAGATGGCGCTGCGCCTGGCGCGGGGCCAGGAGCGGCCGGCACGGCTGCTGGAAGCGGCGGTGCTGGACCTGCTGGCCCTGGGCCGTGTGCGCCCGCCCGCCGAACGGCTGGCCCGGGTGATGGCGCTGGGCACCGAGGACCTGCGGCGCTGCTTCGAGCAGCTGCTGGCCGCCGGCGCCGCCGCCGCGCTGGCCGGTGCGCTGCCGCGCGGGGCCGCCGATGCGGCGCGTGCGCAGCTCGCACCGCTGCTGCGTGGCTGAAGCTCAGGCCACCGACGGCCGCCCCGCTCGCCACAGCACAAAGGCAAACTCGTCGGCGCGTTCGTCGTCGATCTGGCTGCGTGTGCTGCCCAGGCCGTGGCCGGCGTCGAAGCCGACGCGCAGCAGCACCGGCTGGCCCGATGCGCTGGCCTTCTGCAGCCGCGCCGCCATCTTGGCACCCTGCCAGGCTTCCACACGCGGGTCGGTCATGCCCACGGTCAGCAGCACGGCGGGGTAGCGGGTGCCGTCCTTCACATGGGCCAGCGCGTCCATCGCGTACAGGCCGGTGAAGCCGTCGCGTTCGGTCACGGTGCCGAACTCCTCGATGTTGGGCGGGCCGTTCTGCGAAAACTCCGCGCGCAGCGTGTTGCTGACGCCGACGTTGGAGATCACGCCGGCGAACAGGTCCGGCCGCTCGGTGAGCGCGCGCCCGACCGTGATGCCACCGGCCGAGCCGCCCTGGATGCTGAGCGTGCGCGGCGAGGCCCAGCCCTCGCGCACCAGGTGTTCGCAGCAGTCGATCAGGTCGCGCCAGGTGTTGGGCTTGGTGAGCTTCTGGCCGCCTTGCCACCAGCGCTTGCCGTACTCGCCGCCGCCGCGCACATGGGCCGTGGCGAACACGCCGCCGCGCTCCAGGAAGGCGACCACACGCGGGCTGAAGTAGGGCCCGCTGGTGATCTGGTAGGCGCCGTAGGCCTGCACCAGCGTGGGGTTGGTGCCGTCGCGCTTCAGGCCCTTGCGCGCCACGATGGACAGCGGCACGCGTGTGCCGTCACGGGCAGTGGCAAAGGTGCGCACGGCTTCAAAGCCCGCCAGGTCCAGTGGCGAGGGTGGGGCGATGCCCGTCGGCCTGGTGGCGCCGGTGCCCGGGTCGTGGCGGAAGTTGGTGGCCGGCAGCAGCCAGGACGTGCCGTCGATGAAAAAGCCGTCCTCGGCCGTGCTGGCCGTCATGCCGCTGATCGAGCCGGCGAAGGGCAGCGGCACGGGCCTGACCTGGCCGTCGCGCCCCAGCTTGCGCAGGCTGTGGTAACCGCCGTCCAGGTCCAGCAGGTACAGGCCGTCACGCGCCAGGGCCAGGCCCTCCAGCACCAGGGCGGCCTCGGGCACCACGGGCGTGGCGGTGGCGAAACTGGCGCTGGCCAGCGGGGTGCGCAGCACGCGGCCGTTGGGCGCACCGCGGGTGCTCAGCAGGTAGAGCGACTCGTTGTCGAAGGCAAAGCCGGTGACCTCGTCGTCCACGGTGCAGACCGGCAACCAGCGCGCGCGGCCGGCCACCACGTCGGCCAGCGGCGCCACGAAGAGCGGGTTCTGGCGCCGCACGCCGCCGTACAGCCCCAGCACCGCCCAGGCGCTGCCTGGGCTGGCGGCGATGCTGGGGAACTCGGTCTCGGCCACCGGTAGCGCCGGGTCGCGGCCGTGGGCCACCAGCAGCACATCGTCCTTGGGGTCCGTGCCCAGGCGGTGCAACAGCGCCGGGGAGCGCTTGTAGTAGTCCACGGTGCCGGCCTGGGACAGGTCGGCCACGCGGCCGTAGAAGAAGCCGCTGCCGTCCGGCAACCAGGAGGCGTGGGCGTACTGCGTGCCCGGGATGCGCTCGGGCAGCACACGTTGCGTGGCCACCTCCATCACGTGCAGCACCGAGTTTTCGCTGCCCGCCGGTGACAAGCCGTACACCACGTGCCGGCCGTCGGGCGAGGGCACCCACCAGTCCAGCGAGATGTGCACGCCGCCGTCGCCCTTCATCGTCGTCGGGTCGATCAGCAGCACCTCGGTGCCGCCGGCCAGTGGCCGCGTGGCGAGCTTGAAGTTGTCGCTGCCGGCCGGGCGCACTTCGTAGAACAGGCGCTCTCCCGCGCGCTGCGCGCCATAGGCCACGGTGCTGCCGCCGGACAAGGCGCTGATGCGGCGCTTCAGCGCGTCGCGCCCCGGGATCGCGCCCAGCACCTGGCGGGCGTGTGCGTCCTGCCCGCGCATGAAGGGCTCCCAGTCGCGGTCCTTGGGGTTTTCCATCCAGCGGTAGGGGTCGACCACGGTCTGGCCGAAAAACGTCTCGGTCACCGGCTCGATGCGTGCCACCGGCGGGCCGCGGCGCGCCGCGGCAGCCAGGGCGCTGAGCGGGAAAGCCGGCGCCAGGGCCAGGGCGGCGCCGTGGCGCAGCCAGTCTCGACGCAAGGGGTTGTGCGGCATGCGGCAGCTCCGGTGGTGGGTGAAGGTTCGGTCAACTGCCGGCTTTGACCGGCAGGTTCAACAGCAGGTTCTGCGGCTTCAGCTTGACCAGCTGCTGTGCATCGGCCATCAAGCCCAGGTAGACCGGTGCGCCGGCCACGTCGGGCCGCATCTCGGCCGCATCGGCAAAACGCAGGCGGAACAGGCTGAGCAGCCGTTGCTGGCGCTCGGGTTCCACCGTGTGGCCTTCGTACAGGTCGTTCAGCAGCGCGCTGGCTTCGGCGTCCAGGCCCAGGTGCCAGCGCCAGGCGGGGTCGTCCACCTGCTGCAGCGGCTCGATGTTCACCTGCACGCCCAGCAGATGGCGCGTCCAGCGCACCAGCACCCGGGCCAGCGCCTGCAGGCCGGAGTGTTTGTTCACCAGGCTGAACTGGACGCCGTGGCCCAGGTCGCGCTGGATCTCGTGTGTCAGGTCCAGCAGGAACGGCGTGCCGGCCTGCGGCCTGGCCGCGCGCTCGAAGTACGCGGCGGTGTTGTCAGGTGTCAGCACCTGCAGATCCAGCCGCTTCAAAGGCGCTTGTGCTTCGGCCAGCAACTTGCCCAGCGTGCCAAAACCCTGGGTCTCGTGGTTCAGGTCCAGCGTGTCGCGGTCGCCCAGCAGCACCCGGCCCTCGTGTTGTGTCACCCGCTGCGGGCGGAACAGCAGCTCGGCCGCGCGCCACTCGAACGCGTCCTCGCTGTCGTCCAGCAGGCCGCGCACCAGGGCCTGCAGCACCAGCTCGATGAACAGTGGCGGCAGCGTGATCGGCCCGCCGCGGAACAGGCGCAGCAGCCAGCCTTCCAGCGTGCCCGCGGCCTGGGCGGCATCGCGGAAATCCAGCGCGTGCTGCCAGTTCTCGCGTGCGTCGGCGTCTTTCAGCGCCGCCAGTTCCAGCGGCGTGACGGGCCGCAGCGGGTCGGCCTGCAGCGCGGCATGCAGCCGGCGTTCGGCCTTGCAGGACTCGGGCACCAGCGCCAGCTCGGGCCGCGCAACAAAGGCCTGCCACCAGGCGGCGGTGGGGCGGTGCCAGCCCTGCGCATCGCGCGCCAGCGTGGCCCATTGGGTGTAGGGCCAGGGGTTCAGGGCCACAGCTGCTCCATCGTCGTGCGGAACTCTTCGGCCACACGGGCGGGGATCTGCACCCGCCGGCCCGCGACCCAGGTCTGGCAGAAGGGTGGGGCATCGGTGGCGAAGACCAGCGCGTCCAGGGCGTGGGTGACCGGCATGCCCAGCAGGCCGGGGGCCTGCGGGTCCAGCACCAGCAGGTCGGCCCGTGCGCCGGCCTGCAGGCCCCATGCACCGAGGCCTGCTGCGGCGGCGCCGCCTTGCAGGCAACGGTTGAACATCGTCGCCGCCGGCTCGGCCGCCACGACGTTGCGGCGGCGTTGGCTCAAGCGCTGGCCGTACTCCAGCCAGCGCAGCTCTTCGGGCCAGCTGCGCGCCACCTGGCTGTCGGAGCCCACGCTCATCGGCGTGCCGCTGGCCAGCCAATGCGCCACGTCGGTCAGGCCGTCGCCCAGGTTGGCCTCGGTGCTGGGGCAGATCACCACACCGGCGCCGCTGCGCGCCACGGCCTCGATCTCGGCCGGCTGCGCATGCGTGGCGTGCACCAGCTGCCAGCGTGCGTCCAGCGGCAGGTGCTGGCACAGCCACGCGATGGGGCGCCGGCCGGTGGCGGCCAGGCAATCGTCCACCTCGCCCGTCTGTTCGGCGATGTGCACGTGCAGGGGCGCCGGGTCGTCGGCGCAGCGGCGGGCCAGGTCGGTGATGGCTTCGGGCGTGGCCGCGCGCAGCGAGTGGATGGCCACGCCGGCGCTCACCCCGGGCAGGCCCCATGCGCGCACGCCGTCGCGCAGCGCCAGCACCTGGCCCACGTCGGTGGCAAAACGCCGCTGGTCCGTGCGCAGCCTGGGCTGCATGAAACCGGCGCGCTGGTAGAGCACGGGCAGCAGCGTCAGGCCGATGCCGACCTCGGCCGCGGCTTCGGCCAGCGCCCGGCTCATCGCCAGCGGGTCGGTGTAAGGGCTGCCGTCTTGTGCGTGGTGCAGGTAGTGGAACTCGCAGACCTGGGTGTAGCCCCCGGCCAGCAGCTCGGCGTACAGCTGCGCGGCGATGGCGCGCAGTTGCGTGGGTGTGAGCCGCAGCGCCACGCCGTACATGCGGTCGCGCCAGGACCAGAAGTCGTCGTGTTCACCCGCGCGGCGTTCGGCCAGGCCGGCAAAGGCACGCTGGAAGGCGTGGCTGTGCGCGTCCACCAGGCCGGGCAGCACAGGGCCGGGCAGCACGGTGGCGCCGGGCGGTGCCGGCACGCCGGGCGTGACCTCGGCCCAGCGGCCAGCGCTGTCCATGCGCAGCAGCACGTCGGCCTGCCAGCTTCCCTGCACCCAGGCGTGGGGCGCCCACAGCGTGTTCATTCAGGCCGCCAATCGCGCATCGTCGTCACCAGCTGCGTGAGCAGCGGCGTGACCTCGGCCGCGCGCTCGTCGTTCCAGCGCGCCGGGCTTTCGTCCATGTAGGCACGCCAGCACATCTCCAGCTGCACCGCGTGGATGCCGTCCTGCGGCCGGCCGAAGTGGCGTGTGATGTAGCCGCCCTTGAAGCGGCCGTTCACCACGTGGCTGTAACGGTCCTGCGCGGCGAACACCGCGCCGAGCCGGTTGCACAGCGATGGCGCGCACGCGGCGCCATTGGCCGTGCCCAGGTTCATGTGCGGCAGCGTGCCCTCGAACAACCAGGGCAGCTCGCTCTTGATGCTGTGTGCGTCGAACAGCACGGCGTGGCCGTGTTGCGCCTTCAGCCGGGCCAGCTCGTCACGCAGCGCGTCGTGGTAAGGCCACCAGTACACGGCCACGCGGCGCTGCACCTCGGCTTCGTCCGGCGCCTGGCCTTCACGGTACAGCGGTTCGCCGGTGAAGTGCCGGGTGGGACACAACTCGGTGTTGTTGACGCCCGGGTACATCGGCGCGTTTTCGCTCGGCCGGTTCAGATCGATCAGGTACCGGCTCTGGGTCGGCACGAGGAAGCTGGCGCCCAGGTCGGCGGCGAAGGCGTACAGCCGGTCCAGGAACCAATCGGTGTCTTCCACCTGCAGCGCACGTTCGGTGTAACGCGTGCGCTGGTCGTCCGGGACCTGGGTGCCGACGTGCGGGAAGCTGATCAGCAGCGGCGTGCTGCCGCGGTGCAGGGAGAAGCTCATGGCGTGATTCTGGCGCCGCCGCTGACCACGGCCTTGGCCAGGGGGCTCCCGATGGCGTAGGCGAGGTCGCGTGGATGGGCTGCATCCCAGACCGCGAAGTCGGCGCGCTGCCCCACGGCGATCTGCCCGCGGTCGTGCAGGCCCAGCGCACGCGCGCCATTGACGGTGGCACCTCGCCAGGCTTCCAGCGGGGTCAGCCGGAACAGCGTGCAGGCCATGTTCAACATCAGCGGCATGCTGAGCACCGGCGACGAGCCGGGGTTGTGGTCGGTGGCGATCGCGATCGGCACACCGGCGGCGCGCAGCGCGTCCACCGGCGGCAGCTGGGTCTCGCGCAGGAAGTAATACGCGCCGGGCAGCAGCATCGCCACGGTGCCGGCCCGCTGCATTGCGGCGATGCCGTCGGCCGAGAGCCATTCCAGGTGGTCGCAGGACAAGGCGCTGAAGCCGGCGGCGAGTGCGGTGCCGCCCTGGTCGCTGAGCTGTTCGGCGTGCAGTTTCACCGGCAGGCCCAGCGCCTGCGCGGCTTCAAACACGCGCCGCGTCTGCGCCGGGCTGAAGGCGATGCGTTCGCAGAAAGCGTCCACCGCGTCCACCAGGCCCTCGGCCTGCAACGCGGGCAGCCACTGGCACACGGCGGCGATGTAGGCATCGGGCTGGCCCTCGAACTCCGGTGGCAGCGCGTGTGCGGCCAGGGACGTGGTCTTCACGGTCAGCCCCGTTTCGCGGCCGATGCGGCGCGCCACGCGCAGGCAGCGCGCTTCGGCCGCGGCCTCCAGGCCGTAGCCGCTCTTGATCTCCAGCGTGGTCACACCGCCGGCCCGCAGCGTGTGGGCGCGGCGCAGGCCGGATGCAAACAACTGGTCGGCACGTGCGGCGCGTGTGGCGGCCACCGTGGAGCGGATGCCACCCCCGGCGCGGGCGATGTCTTCGTAGCTGGCGCCTTGCAGGCGTTGTTCGAACTCCGCCGCGCGGTCCCCGCCGTAGACCAGGTGCGTGTGGGCGTCGACAAAACCGGGGGCCAGCAGCGCGCCGCCCAGGTCGTGTTCGGCATCGGGCTGCAGGCCGGCTGGCAGATCGCCCTCCGCGCCGACCCAGGCGATCTGCTCGCCGTCGGTCAGCACCGCGCCGCGGTCGACCAGGCCCCAACCGCCCACCAGCGTCGCGAGGCGCGCACCACGCCAGAGTTGTTTCATTCTTCGACTCCTATCCACCAGCCGTCGGCCGGTGCCGTGCTGCTGCGGCAGGGCCAGTGCAGGCAGTGCACACCGGCTTCAAAAAAGCCGCGTTGCGGCCAGCGGGTCGGCGCCGCGTCACCGGCCCGCGCGGCGATGAGTTCACCCGCCAGCCCCTGCAGCATCAGGTTGAGGTCGCGCGTGGGCCCGCCCAGCAGCCGACAGCCTGGCGCGGCCGTGCCGTCGAAACACAGCGGGGCATCGCCCAGGTGCTGGTGGTGTTCACTGCCCGGCAGGGCCAGCGCCACCCCTTCGCCCTGCAGCACCACGAACCAGCGTGTCACACCCGGGAAGGCGGAGAACGGCCCGTCGGCAGCGATGTCGGCCAGGCTCAGGCGCAGGCGCCAATCACCTTGCGCCGGCCAGCGCAGCAGCTCACGCGTCTGGCCCCCGCCGTTTTTCCAGGGCGTGGGCGGCACCTCGTCGGCCCGCAGCCTCATGGTTTGAAGCGCCCTTCGATGGTGTAGCGCGTGCCCGGGTGCACCAGGCGCGCCAGCGTGATGGGGCGCTGCCGGTCCTCGGTGCGGCGCACCACGATCAGGCAGGGCTCGCGGGCCGGGATGCCCAGCAGCCGGGCTTCTTCGGCCGTGGGCGCTGCGGCTTCGATGCCGTACTGCGCCTCCCAGAACGGTGCCACCTGCAGCAGGTAGTGCGTGGGCGTGGTGGTGCGAAAGTCTACCGTCAGGTAGCCGGGCGCGGCGGCCGGGTTCACGTAGCGGTCTTCGCACTGCAGCGGCACACCGTCGCGGTGGTGCACGATCAGCGTGTGGAACACCGGGGCCCCGGCCGGCAGGCCCAGGCGCTCGGCCAGGCCCGGAGTGGCCTCTTCCTGCCGGGCCAGGTGCACCGTGGCGCTGTGGTGGTGGCCGTCCGCCTCGATCTGCTCGTGCAGGTCACGGATGTTCAGCTGCGAGGCGACGCGGGCCAAGGGTGCGGCAAAGGTGCCGGCCCCCTGGCGGCGCTGCAGCAGGCCTTCGCTCTGCAGCTCGCGCAGCGCGCGGTTCACCGTCATGCGGCTGACGCCGAAGCGCGCCACCAGCTCCGCCTCGGACGGCATCAGCGCGCCGGCCGGCCAGCGGCCGCGCGACAGGCCGTCCTTCAGCCAGGCCTTGACGCGGGCATAGGGCGCATGGGCTTCGGGCCGGGCGGCGTTTCTGGGCATGCCGCAGATGCTACTTGCGTCCACTTGTCTAGACAAGTACAGTGCGCCGCATCGACGACCCGAAGGTGCCGCCATGACCGACCTGTCCACCGTCCACCGCAGCGCGCAGCCGCGCACCGTGCGGGCGCCGCACGGCCCCGACATCAGCTGCGCCAACTGGCTGATCGAAGCCGCCTACCGCATGATCCAGAACAACCTGGACCCGGCGGTCGCAGAAAACCCCGACGCCCTGGTGGTCTACGGCGGCATTGGCAAGGCGGCCCGCAACTGGGACTGTTTCGAGGCCATCCTCAGCAGCCTGAAGGCGCTGAAGCCCGACGAGACCCTGCTGGTGCAAAGCGGCAAGCCGGTGGGTGTGTTCCCCACGCACGAAGATGCACCACGGGTGCTCATCGCCAACTCCAACCTGGTGCCCAAGTGGGCCACCTGGGAGCATTTCCACGAGCTGGACCGCAAGGGCCTGATGATGTACGGCCAGATGACCGCCGGCAGCTGGATCTACATCGGCAGCCAGGGCATCGTGCAAGGCACCTACGAGACCTTTGTCGAAGCGGCGCGCCAGCACTTCGGCGGCGTGGCAGCCGGCAAGTGGATCCTCACCGCCGGCCTGGGCGGCATGGGCGGTGCGCAGCCGCTGGCAGCCAGCTTTGCGGGCTTCAGCAGCCTGAACATCGAGTGCCAGCAAAGCCGCATCGACTTCCGCCTGCGCAGCCGCTACGTGGACGAACAGGCCACCGACCTGGACGACGCGCTGGCCCGCATGGCGCATTACACGGCTGAAGGCAAGGCCGTCAGCGTGGCGCTGCTGGGCAACGCCGCCGAGCTGCTGCCGCAAATGGTGGCGCGTGGCGTGCGGCCCGACCTGGTGACCGACCAGACCTCGGCGCACGACCTGATCCACGGCTACCTGCCGCCGGGCTGGAGCGTCGAACAGTGGCGCGCCGCGCAGGCCGATGAATCGCAGCACGCCCGCCTGCGAGATGCCGCCGCGCAGGGCTGCGCGGTGCATGTGCAGGCCATGCTGGATTTCCAGGCCATGGGCATCCCCACGGTGGACTACGGCAACAACATCCGCCAGGTGGCGCTGGACGCGGGCGTCAAGAACGCGTTCGACTTCCCGGGCTTCGTGCCGGCCTATGTGCGCCCGCTGTTCTGCCAGGGCAAGGGGCCGTTCCGCTGGGTGGCGCTGTCCGGTGACCCGGAAGACATCCGCAAGACCGACGCGAAGATGAAAGAGCTCTTCCCCGAGGACAAGCACCTGCACCGCTGGCTGCACATGGCTGGAGAGCGCATCGCATTCCACG
>CAYTWU010000075.1:0-12815 GCA_964442175.1 uncultured Rubrivivax sp. | reverse complement strand
GCCTTCCTTCAGCGAGATGCTGTTGACGATGCCCTTGCCCTGGATGCACTTCAGGCCGGCTTCGATGACGCTCCACTTCGAGCTGTCGATCATGATGGGCACACGCGCGATCTCGGGCTCGCCGGCGATCAGCTTCAGGAACTTCACCATGGCGGCCTTGCTGTCCAGCATGGCCTCGTCCATGTTCACGTCGATGATCTGGGCGCCGTTTTCCACCTGCTGGCGCGCCACGGCCAAGGCCTGCTCGTACTCGCCGTTCAGGATCATGCGGGCGAAGGCCTTGGAGCCGGTGACGTTGGTGCGCTCGCCGATGTTGACGAACAGGTGGCCCGCGTCCAGCGTGACCGGCTCCAGGCCGGACAAACGCATCGCAGGCATCGCAGGCATCGGGGGCAGGGGGGTGGCAGACATGGCTCGCTCCGTGGGGCAGGGGGCGAGCGTCGTTGGCGTCCGGGACGCTGGCGCCTCGAGCCTGGTGGCCGGCAGGCCATCGCAACGCTCCTCGAGGACGCAAGATTCTAAAGTGCGCCGGCCAACAAAAAGCCGGCCCGCGGGCCGGCTGCTGTGCGTTGTTGCCCGGGTGTCAGCGGCGGCGGCGCGCCAGCCCGGCCACGCCGACCAGGCCCAGCAGCATCAGGCCCGCGGTGGCGGGCTCGGGCACCGGCACGGCCGAGGTCGCGTAGGCGTACGCCGCTGCGTTGTAGAAGCCGGTCAGCGCCGTGTCGGACAGGTTGGCATAGGTCAGCCGGATGGTGCCGCTGAAGCTCAGGTCCTGGCCGGTGTAGCCGCTGCCGGTCCAGACGCTGGAGGCGTACAGCTGGCGCGAGGCGCTGTGGTTTTCCATGCCGACGTCCGAGTAGACGTTCAGGTTCACCGACGCCGATGACAGGGCCGCCTCGCCAAAGCTGCCCAGCTGGCCCACGGTGGTGGTGGCGGTGCCGGTGTAGGTCAGCTCGATCACCACCCCGGTCCAGGCGCCGATGTCCAGGGACGACGCAAAGACCCCCTGGCCGTCAGCGCTGACCCACAGGCCGCTGCCATCACCGCCCGCCACCGCCGCGCTGCCTTGGGCGCCGAGGGCACTGGTGGCACCGCTGGCGCTGGCGAAGGGTGCGCCCAGCGACGTGCTGGTGGTGGCCCCCAGGCTGTTGCTGGTGTCGTATGCCGTCAAGCCATTGACATAGACGTAGGACGCGCTGGACTCGCTGGAGAAGACCAGGCTGGCGGGCAGGTTGTCGCTGGCGTTGAGGTCGAACAACGTGAACGAGACCGCGCTGATGGACGCGGTGGCGTTGCTGGCAGCGAGTGCGGGCGTGCCGGCCAGGGCCAGGGTGACGGCAACGGCCAGCGAGGTGCGGGAGAAGACGGACAAGGGAAATTCCTTCATCGAAACAAGTGCCGCCGATGATGCCGTTGAAACCGCCTTCACGGCCCGCGCCGGCCGGCGAACCGGCGATTTGAAGCCCCCTGATCGGGGGGTCAGCGGCTGTGCGACACCAGGTGCGACAGCGGCGCGGCGGCGCTGATGCCCGGCCCTTCGCGCCGCGCGGCGCGTGGCGGCAGCTCGGGCTGCAGTTCGTCCAGCGCGCCCACGGCTTCCTTGGGCAGCTGGGCCTGGGCGCCGCGCCGCATGGCCACGCCCACGGCCAGGATGTCGACCACCAGCAGGTGCAGGATGCGGCTGACCATGGGCACGTGGGTGGCCACATCCTCCACATGGTCGACGATCAGTGCCACGTCGGCTTTCTTGGCCAGCGGCGAATGGCTGGCGGTGATGGCCACCACCATGGCGCCGCGTTCGCGTGCGATGTCGGCCACGGCCAGCAGGTCGTCGACCTTGCCGCTGCTGCTGATGACCACCGCCACATCGGTGGCGCGCAGCACACCGGCGGCCATGCGCTGCAGGCGCTGGTCGGTGATGGCGCCGCTGGCCACGCCAAACCGCAGGAACTTGAACTGCGCGTCGTGCGCCACCACACCGTAGTGGCCCACGGCGTAGAACTCCACGCGCTCGGCGGCGGTGAGCAGGTCGATCGCGCGGTCGATGGTCTCGCGGTTGAGCTGGTCGCGCAGCTGCAGCACGGCCGCGGCGCTGTTGCTCAGCACCTTGACGCCCAGCTCCAGCATCGTGTCTTCGCCCGTCACCTGGGTGTGGGTGACGGGGATGGTGCCGGTCAGGCTGGAGGCCAGCCGCAGCTTGAAGTCCGACAGGCCCTCGCAGCCCAGGCTGCGGCAGAAGCGGATCACCGTGGGCTGGCTGACCGAGGAGGCGCGGGCGATCTTGGCGATCGGGTCGTTCAGCACCGAGCGCGGGTGCGCCAGCACATGGTCGGCCACACGCATCTCGGCCGGCGACAGCCCGGCCCGGTTGCGCTGGATCTGGCCCAGCACCGTGGAGCCGGCGTGGCCGTGGCGGCCGCGCAGCTGCTCCGACAGGATGGTCGAGGCGCCGACAAAGGTGGCCTGCTCGGCCGTGATCACGAAGGTCGGGATGCCGGCCAGGTAGTCCGAGAAGCGGCCCTTGGCCTCGAAGCGGGCGCGGAAGGGCGAGCTGTCGAAGTAGCGGCCCAGCCGCGGCACGATGCCGCCGCCGATGAAGATGCCACCCATCGCACCCAGCGTCACGCCCAGGTTGGCCGCGGTGGTGCCCAGCATCGCGCAGAACACGTCCAGCGTCTCGCGGCACACCGGGTCGCTGTTGTCCACGCCGTGTTGCGTGATCTCCGGCGCCGTCATCGGCTGCGGCGGCAGGCCGGCCCGGTCGCGCAGCGCGCGGTGGATCAGCACCAGCCCCGGGCCCGACACCACACGTTCGAAGGACACATGGTCGAACTCGCGCTGCGCGAACTGCAGGATGTGCATCTCGCGCTCGTCGCGTGGCGCAAAGCTGGTGTGGCCGCCTTCGGTCCCCAGGGCGACGTGGCCTTCGCCGGCCGGGATCAGGCCCGACACCCCCAGGCCGGTGCCCGCCCCCACCACGCCCACCACGCTGCGCGGCCGCACCTCGCCGCCGCCCACCTGGCGGTACTGGTGCCGGCCCAGGCGCGGCAGCGACATCGCCAGCGCGGTGAAGTCGTTCACCACCACCAGGGTTTCCAGCCGCAGGCGCTCGCGCATCTGCTCGATGCTGAACTGCCAGTGGTAATTGGTCATGCGCACGGCGTCGCCCTCGACCGGGTTGGCGATGGCCACGGCGGCGTGGTCCGGCCGCGGGCCGGGCGCGGCCGTCAGGTAGGCGCTGACGGCGGCGTGGAAGTCGGCGTGCTCGGCACAGCGCAGCGAGGCCGCGTGCTCAAACTGCCCGGCGGTGGTTTCCAGCGCAAATCGGGCGTAGGTGCCGCCGATGTCGGCGATCAGGCGCGGGCGGTCAAATGGTGTCATGGGTGCGTCAGACGGGTGCCGCAGGGCGCAGCGCGCTCGATTGTGGGGCGCCGGCCCGGCAACACCATAGGGGGCTTCCGCACGGTAGCTTGACTACAGGCGGCAGCGCCACCTTCTGAACCCACAAGGGTCGGCGGGAAAACAGCCTTGATCCGGTACTGTAGTTTTGCTACCGTGCGCCGACGGCAGGGCGTGGCCCGGGCGGAGGGATGGATGGTAGAAAGCAGGGGCCGTGCCGGCCTGCCGTGGCTGGTGGCCGACGTGGGCGGCACCAACGCGCGATTTGGTTGGGTGGCCGATCTGGCGCAGGGTGTGCAACAGGTGCGGCAGCTGCCCGTGGCCGGGCATGCGACGCCGGCCGATGCGGTGCGGCATTATCTGGCGCTGCTGCCCGCGGGTGCCCAGCCGCGCTGCGCCGCGATCGCCGTGGCCACGGCCGTGCAGGGCGATGCGATCGAGCTGACCAACAGCCACTGGCGTTTTTCGCGCCAGGCCTTGCAGGCCGAGCTGGGGCTGGAGACGCTGCTGGTGCTGAATGACTTCGAGGCGCTGGCCTTGTCGCTGCCGCGCCTGCAGGCCCACCAGTTGCGCGGCCACGGTGCCCTGCCCACCGGGCAGGGCACGCTGGCCGTCATCGGGCCGGGCACGGGCCTGGGCGTGGGCGGTGTGGTGCCCACGCCGCAGGGTTGGGTCGCCCTGCCGGGCGAAGGCGGGCACGCCACGCTGGCGCCGGCCGATGATTTTGAAAGCGCGCTGCTGCAACAGGTGCGCACCCGCTTCAGCCATGTCTCGGCCGAGCGCCTGCTGTCGGGCATCGGCCTGCCGGTGCTGCACGACGCGGTCTGCGCCGTGGCCGGCGCCGCGGCACCCGGCCTGGCGGCCGAACACATCGTCGAGCGTGGCCTGGCCGGCGATGCGCTGTGCAGCCGCACGCTGGACAGCTTCTGTGCGTTGCTGGGCAGTTTTGCCGGCAACGTGGCACTCACGCTGGGCGCGCGTGGTGGTGTCTACATCGGCGGCGGCATCGTGCCGCGGCTGGGCGAGCGCTTCTTCAGCTCGCCCTTCCGCGACCGCTTCGAGGCCAAGGGCCGGTTCCAGGCCTACCTGGCCGGCATCCCGACCGCGCTGATCACCGACACCCTGGCCGCGCTGGCGGGTGCTGCGCTGGCGATCGAGCAGCACAACGGCTGAGCGCTTGTGAAGCACTCCGCCGGCCCCGCATGCGGCTGTTGCTCACCGGGCTGAACGGCACGCTGGCGCCCAGCGTCGCGGAGGCCGCCACGGCGCGCGGCTGGCAGGTGCTGGCCTGGGACCGCCAAGCCGTGCCGGTGCACGACATGCACTGGCTGCAGCAGGCCCGGCCCGACGCCATCGCCCACCTCGCGATGGGCGACGAACACTGGGCTGGCCGCCTGGCGGCCCATGCCGCCGCGCAGGGGCTGGCTATGCTGTTCACCAGCACGGCCATGGTCTTTGATGCCGAGCCCGATGGCCCGCACCAGCCGCACGACGCCCGCACCGCGCGCGACGACTACGGCCGCAGCAAGATCCGCTGTGAAGACGCCGTGCGGGCGGCCCACCCCGGCGCCACGGTGCTGCGCATCGGCTGGCAGATCCACCCCACGCGGCCCGGCAACAACATGCTGGCGCAGCTGGACGGCTGGCAACACCAGCGGGGCGAGGTGGCGGCCAGCCGGGCCTGGCGGCCGGCGTGCTCGTTCATGGACGACACGGCACAGGCCATCGTCGCGCTGCTGGCCCAGCCCGTGGCTGGCCCTGTGCACCTGGACAGCAATGCCGACGAGGGCCATGGCTTTGATGCCCTGGTGGCCGCCTTGCAGCGCCACTTTCACCGCCCGCACTGGCGGCTGCGCGTGCACGACGACTACCGCCACGACCAGCGCCTGGCCGGCGGTGCCGCGCGGGTGCCGCCGCTATCCGCCCGGCTGCGGTTCTGACGGCGTGTTTGATGGTCCCCGTTGGTGCAGCCGCCGCCGTGCGGCGCGTGCATGCGGCACCCAGCCCAGGCGGCGCCAGCGCCACCACATCAGCAGGCCGCGCAGCCACTCGTCGGCGGCGTAGGCGATCCACACGCCCACCAGGCCCCAGCCCAGGTGGACGCCCAGCCACCAGCTGCCACCGGCCAGCACCACGGCCATCGACACCGCACCCACGGCCACCGGGTAGCGCGCATCGCCGGCCGCGCGCAGCGCGTTGATCACCACCAGGTTGAAGCAGCGCCCGGTTTCCAGGGCCAGACACCACCACAGCAGCAGCGTGCCTTGTTCGCGGATCACCGGGTCGGGTGTGAGCAGGCCGAGCAGCCTCGGCCCTGCAAGGGCCATGGCCACTGCCAGGCCGGCGCTGGTCGCCAGCCCCAGCGCCAGCGCGCGCCGCACCAGCCGGTGGGCCTGGTGCAACTGCCCGGCCCCGATGTGGTGGCCGACGACGATCTCCCCGGCCAGCCCGATGGCCAGCCCGCCCAGCAGCGTGAAGTGGGTGAACTGCATCACGTAGGCGTGGGTGGCCAGCGCCTGCGCGCCCAGGCTGCCGGTGACGGCCACGCTGACCATGAAAGCCAGCCGCCACGCGATGTTCTCGGCCGCACCCGGCGCGCCGATGCGCAGCACCGCGGCCAGCTCGCGGCGTGGCAGCCGCCACAGGTCCGGCCAGCCGGGGCGCAGCTTGAGCCTTGTGCGCCACAGATGCAGGTGCAGCCCCAGGCCGAGCGCGCGGCTCGCGGCCAGCGCCGCCGCAAATCCCGCAAGCCCGAAGCGTGGCATCAGCAGCAGCGCCAACACCAGGTGCAGGGCGTGCATGGCCAGCACCACGGCCAGCACCTCGCGTGTGCGCAGGTGGGCCCGCATCACGCTGGCCATCGCGGCGTTCCAGGCGTCCAGCAGCAGGGCCGGCGCCATCCACTGCAAAAACGGGGCGGCCAGCGGCAGCACCTCGGGCGGTGCGTTCAGCAACTGCATCAGCGGCGTGGCGCCGGCCACCGCCAGCCCGGCGCAGAAGCCGCCCACCCAGCTGCTGGCACCCAGCACGGCGCGCGCCACGGCGTCGGCCTCGTCGCGCCGGCCGGCACCCAGGGCCTGCGACACCACCACCGACACCCCGGCGCCGACGATGCGCAGCAGGATGAACAGCATCGCCGCGACCTGGTGCGCCAATGCAAAGCTGGCCGCAGCCGCATCGGCCTGCCGCGCGGCCAGTGCCGTGCCCACCAGGCCCACGGCCATGCCCAGGCCCAGTTCCAGGAACAGCGGAACGGCCACGGGGGCCAGGCGCGGGCGGGTGTTCATGCGGGTGGGCGCACCGCTGATGGCGTCTGCAACGGGCTGAAGTTGTAATGTAGTTGAGCTACAGGTCGGGTTGGCATCGTGGCCTTGCAACAACTTGACGGGGGCCAAGTTTCATGGAAAACCCCGTGTTTAAGCGGCGGAATGACGGATTCGCAACATCACCTAGGGTTTACCTAAGCGCAATGTTGTAGCTAGTTTTGATACAAAAGCGGCGTTCACAAAGATGTGCGCTCACCCTCGGCACCTGGCCCAGGGCGCGCGCGCTGCAAGCCCCTCGCAGTTCCTAGGAGACACCGGTGACCCACTACACACCCCGGCGCGGCCCCCGCACCACCCCTGTTGCCCGCACCGCTGGTGCGGGTCTGCCGGCCCTCACCGCCGTGGCCGGCGCCGTGCTGCTGGTGGCCGCCTCGGCCGCGCAGGCCCAGGAGGCCGCACCGGCGCAGACCGTCGTCGTCACCGGCATCCGGGCGGCCATCGAAAGTTCGATCGCCACGAAGAAAAGCGCCGACACCATCGTCGAGGCCATCAACTCCGAAGACCTGGGCAAGCTGCCCGAGCCGTCCGTGGCCGATGCGATGGCGCGCCTGCCGGGCGTGGCCGCGCAGCGCAACAAGGGCAGTGGCAAGGCACAGAGCATCAGCGTGCGCGGCATGTCGCCCGATTTCAACGGCGGCCTGCTCAACGGGCGGGAAGTGGCCTCGTCCGGCAGCAGCCGCGGCGTGGACTTCGACCTCTACCCCGCCGAGCTGCTGAACAGCGTGCTGGTCTACAAGACGCCGCACGCCGGGCTGATGGGCCTGGGCATCTCGTCCACCATCGACCTGCGCACCATCCGCCCGCTGGACGCCAAGGGCCGCCAGGTGGCGGTGAACTACCGCGACATGCGCACCGGCATCGACAACGGCGTGCCCAATGGCGAGGGTTCGGGCAGCCGCGCCTCGGTGTCCTACGTGGACCAGTTCCTGAACCGCACGCTGGGGGTCGGCCTGGGCGTGGTGAAGTTCAAGGAAAAGGGCGCGGCCCAGCTGCGGGTGAACACCTGGGGCGGCTGGACGCCCACGCTGGACTACAACGGCCAGCAGGTGGGCGTGCCCGGCGGCTTCGGGCGCGACATCGAGTACTCCGACCAGGAGCGCGAAGGCCTGATGGGCGTGCTGCAGTGGAAGCCCAACAAGAACTTCGAGACCACGCTGGACGTGTTCCAGTCCAAGGGCAGCTCGGCCGCCTTCAAGAAGGGCATCGAAGGATTTGTCGGCGGCAACTCCGACGGCCACAACTACCGCACCAGCCCGCCCACCCTGGTGAACGCGGTGGTCGACGCCAACGGCTTTGCCACCAGCGGCACTATCGACAACTTCAAGGGCGTGATCCGCAACCACAACGAAGGTTCGGATGACGACGCCAAGGCCTGGGGCCTGAACAGCAAACTCAAGCTGGCCGACTGGACGCTGGTGGCCGACATCGCACAGTCCAAGGTCACCAAGGAAAGCGCGCGCTTCGAGACCACCGCCGGCCTGCCGGGCAACGGCAACACCGCGCAGAGCCAGGGTTTCCCGGCCACGCCCGGCGCCACTGGCACCGTCAGCTGGACGGGTTTCAACGGCAGCAACCACGGTGACCTGGTGTTCAGCTCCAGCACCGATTTTTCCGACCGCAACCTCGTCAAGCTCACCGACGTGATGGGCTGGGGTGGTGGCCCGAACTCGCCGCAGGCCGGTTATGTGGCGTCGCCCAAGCTCAGCGACACCATCGACAACCTGCGCCTGTCGGGCACACGGGATCTGAGCTGGGGCCCGCTGAGCCGCATCGAAGCCGGCGTGAACTTCGTCAAGCGCGAAAAGATCTCGGCCACGCAGGAAGGTTTCCTGGTCATCGCCGGTGCGACGGACCCGTTCGCCGGCGGCAACATCCCCGGCACTGGCGTCACCAACGTCGCCGGGTTCGACATCGCTGTCTGGGACCCGCGCAACTCCCTGGGCAGCATCTATGACCTGCGGCCCAACACCTACGGCACGGTGATCAACCGCAACTGGGGTGTGAAGGAAGACGTGACCACCGGCTACGCCAAGCTGGACATGGACGGCGAGCTGTTTGGCTTCAGCTATTCGGGCAACGTCGGTGCCCAGATGGTCCGCACCAAACAAAGCTCCACCGGCTTTGTCAACGACACCGGGCAATGTGTGGGCACCACGCCCGACACCTGCACCAGCCAGTCCGGCGGCAAGACCTTCACCGACGTGCTGCCCAGCCTGAACCTCGCGTTCGAGCTGACGCCGGACACGGTGGGCCGCCTGGGCCTGGGCAAGACCATCTCGCGCCCGAAGATGAACGACATGCGCGCCAGCATCGACGCGCCCAGCATCATCACGCCCACGGAGGTGGGTGAGCCCACCTACTTCGCGGCCGCGGCCGGCAACCCGGCGCTGGAGCCGTTCCGCGCCACGGCGCTGGACATCTCGGTCGAGAAGTACTTCGGCGGCAACAAGGGTTATGTCTCGCTGGCCGGTTTCTACAAGGACATCCAGACCTATGTGCTGACCCTGCCGCAGGCCTACGACTTCGCGTCCGTGCTGGCGCCGGGTGCGGCCATCCCGGGTGCAGGCACGGTCGGCATCCTGACCCGTCCGACCAACGGCAGCGGCGGCAACATCCAGGGCATCGAGCTGACGGTGAACGTGCCGTTCTCGATGTTGACCCCGGCGCTGGATGGTTTTGGCGTCTACGTCAGCCACAGCGACACCAAGAGCTCGATCCGCATCACCCCGGGGCAGCTCTCGGGCCTGAACGTGGGCGGGGCCTTCAACATCCCGCTGCCGGGCCTGTCGCGCAAGGTCACCAACTTCAAGCTGTACTACGAAAAACACGGCTTCCAGGTGGCCGTGGCCTCGCGCACGCGCTCGGACTTCCTGGGTGAGATCACCGACTACAAGGACGACTCGGAGATCACCTTCATCCGCGGCGAGACGGTGGTCGACCTGCAGGTTGGCTACACCTTCCCCGACACCTCGTTCCTGAAGGGCTTGTCGCTGCTGTTCCAGGGCAACAACATGACGGACGCGCTGTTCCGCCAGTACCAGACGGACCGCAACAACCCGACGGACACCAAGCGCTACGGCAAGACCTACCTGTTCGGCGCGAACTACAAGTTCTGACCGGTTTCTGCCAAGCTTCAAGACCCCGGCGACGGGGTCTTTTCATTTGTTGGATGCTCCACACCATGACACCCCCCACGATGATCCGGCAGGTCGTGATCGCTGGCGGCGGCACCGCCGGCTGGATGGCCGCTGCGGCCTTGAGCAAGGTCCTGCGCGGCAAGGTTGCCATCACGCTGGTGGAGAGCGAGGAGATCGGCACCGTCGGCGTCGGCGAGGCGACGATCCCGATGATCCAGCTCTTCAACCGCGTGCTGGAGATCGACGAGGACACCTTCGTCCGCGAGACCCAGGGCAGCTTCAAGCTGGGCATCGAGTTCCTGAACTGGGGCCGCCAGGGCACGCGCTACATGCACGCCTTCGGCCGCTTCGGGCAGGACCTGTGGACCGTGCCCTTCCACCAGTACTGGTTGAAGATGTTCCAGGCCGGCCGCGTGCCGGACCTGGGCGAGTTTTCGATCACCCGCACCGCGGCCTACCAGAACCGCTTCATGCGGCCGCCGGGCGACGTGCAGAACTCGCCGCTGAACGACATCGCCTACGCCTACCACTTCGACGCCGGCCTGTACGCGCGCTTTCTGCGCCGCTATGCCGAGGCACGTGGCGTCACACGCCTGGAGGGCCGCATCCAGGAGGTGGCGCTGCACGCCGAGACCGGCCATGTGACGGCCCTGGTGCTGGCCGGCGGCCAGCGCGTGGAAGGGCAGCTGTTTCTGGATTGTTCGGGTTTTCGCGGCCTGCTGATCGAGCAGACGCTGAAGACCGGCTATGAAGACTGGACCCACTGGCTGCCCTGCGACCGCGCGGTGGCCGTGCCCTGCGCCTCGGCCACGCCGTTCACGCCCTACACGCGCAGCACGGCGCACCGGGCCGGCTGGCAGTGGCGCATCCCGCTGCAGCACCGCACCGGCAACGGCCATGTGTTCAGCAGCCGCCACATCAGCGAAGACGAAGCCACCGCGGTGCTGATGGGCAACCTGGACGGCGAGCCGCTGGCCGAGCCGCGCACGCTGCGCTTCACCACCGGCATGCGCAAGCAGGGCTGGAACCGCAACGTGGTGGCCGTGGGCCTGGCGAGCGGCTTCCTGGAGCCGCTGGAATCCACCAGCATCCACCTGATCCAGACCGCGATCGCGCGGCTGATCGACTTCTTCCCGTCCACCGGCTTCAGCCAGGTGGACATCGATGAATACAACCGCCAGGCGCGCTTCGAGTTCGAGCGCATCCGCGACTTCATCATCCTGCACTACCACCTGAACCAGCGCACCGATTCAGACTTCTGGACCCACTGCCGCGAGATGGCGGTGCCGCCGGCGCTGCAGGCCAAGCTGGCGCTGTACCGGAGCCACGGCCGCATCGTGCGCGAGAACAACGAGCTGTTCTCCGAGGTCGCCTGGCTGCAGGTGATGCACGGCCAGCACCTGCAGGCCCAGGGCTACCACCCGCTGGTGGACAGCCTGGACGAGGCCGAGATCTCGCAGTACCTGGCGCAGGTGCACGAGGTGATCCAGCGCTGCGCGGGGGTGATGCCGGACCATGCGGCGTTCATTGCGCAGCATTGCGCGGCGGGGGCGGTTCAGCGGCGCTAGCGGGTTGTTGGCCACCAACGAGCCCGGTTCAATTCGTTCTTCTTGCCTTGTCCGTACAAATGGCGTACGCTGAGGTGAGGGTTTGAACGAACAGGAGGCCGACCATGGCCAGCGAAAGTACAGATGCTTTGACCGCTGAGCGTGGCGCCCGCCTTGAAGCGCGCGTCTCGCGCACGCAGAAGAGCCTGCTCCAACGTGCAGCCATGCTCTCCGGCCGGACGCTGAGCGAGTTCGTGGTCGCGAGCGCGCAAGAAGCGGCCACCAAGGTGATCCAGGAGAACGAGAGCATCCGCCTGAACCAGGCGGAGCAGACCGCCTTCGTGAGGACGCTGCTGAACCCGCCTGCGCCCAGCAAGCGCCTGCAGGCCGCGGCCAAGGCCTACAAACAGCAGTTGGGGCTCTAGGAAGCCCGTGTCTGCCGCCGCACCCACCATCGAGCCCCTCGCCAAGCACCACAACCGCACCGGCTTTCAGTGCGGCTCAGCCGCCCTCGACCTCTACCTGAAGCAACAGGCCCGCCAGGACGCCGACAAACACGTCGCGGCCCCTTTCGTGATGACCGCACCGCCCGACCCGGCGGTGCTCGGCTACTACACCTTGTCCGCCGCCATGATCGATGTCGGCGACATTGCGCCCGAGCTCGCCAAGAAACTGCCGCGCTACCCACAGCTCCCCGTCACCCTCATCGGCCGTCTGGCGGTGCATGAGCGTCTCAAAGGGCAGGGCAGGGGATCGTTCCTGCTCATGGACGCCTTGAGGCGCAGCCTGACGCACGCCGCCGAGATCGCGGCCATGGCCGTCGTCGTCGACGCCAAGGACGAGGCAGCCGCCGCGTTCTACAAGCACTTCGACTTCACCCCGCTGCAGAGCAACGAGCGGCGCCTGTACCTGCCCATGAAAACCGTGGCCAGCGTGTTGGGGTGACGCCCCTGGAGTTCGCGACCTGGCTGGCCGCCACAAATTCAATCTGGCCCGCAGCCGATGGCCGGGCTATAAGAGACAAAAGAAGAGGACCAGGGACCCATGTTCGAACAGACCTTCAAGAACATCGACGACATCCTGCACAAGGATGCAGGCTGCACAAGCGAACTCGACTACACCGAGCAGTCCTCCTGGCTGCTCTTTTTGAAGTATCTGGACGCACTCGAAACCGACAAGGCCAACGAAGCCGCGCTCGAAGGCAAGTCCTACGGCTTCATCATCGAACCCGCTTACCGCTGGGAAAGCTGGGCCGCACCCAAGGGCCCCGATGGCAAGCTCGACCACAACGCCGCGCTGACTGGCGACGACCTGCGCGAGTTCGTCAACAACAAGCTCTTCCCCTACCTGGCCAAATTCAAGCAGCGCGCCAGCGGCCCGAACACCATCGAATACAAGATCGGCGA
>CAYTWU010000074.1:0-13002 GCA_964442175.1 uncultured Rubrivivax sp. | reverse complement strand
GTCGGCGTGTGCAGCGATTTCCTCAGCGACGAACGCGCCGCCGCCTACATCCAGGAACTGAACGCCGACTACGCCCGCGTGCGTGAACAGCATGCCAACAAGAAGCAGGTGGCGCTGGTGACGCTGGCGCAGGCCCGGGCCAACAAGACGCCCATGGACTGGGCGGGCTACGAGCCGCCCGCGCCCAGGTTCACCGGCCGCCGTGTCTTCCGCAACCAGGACCTGGGCGAGCTGGCCGCCTGCATCGACTGGACGCCGTTTTTCCAGACCTGGGACCTGGCGGGCAGGTTCCCCGACATCCTGCGCGACGAGGTCGTCGGACACGAGGCCCAGCGGGTCTTCAGCGATGGCAAACGCCTGCTGCAGCGCGCCATCGAGGGCCGCTGGCTGCAGGCGCACGGCGTGATGGCGCTGCTGCCGGCCAACACCGTGGATCACGACACCATCGAGGTCTACACCGACGACACACGCAGCCAGGTGGCGCTGCGCTGGAGCCCGCTGCGCCTGCAGAGCGAACGCCCGGTGATCGACGGTGTGCCACGGCCCAACCGCTGCCTGGCCGACTTCGTCGCGCCCAAGGGCACGAAGCCGGACTGGATCGGCCTCTTCGCCGTGACGGCCGGCGCCGGCATCGAGAAGAAGATCGCGCAGTTCGAGGCCGACCACGACGACTACAGCGCCATCATGCTCAAGGCCCTGGCCGACCGCCTGGCCGAGGCTTTTGCCGAACGCCTGCACCAGCGCGTGCGCACCGAGTTCTGGGGCTATGCCGCCGACGAGGCGCTGTCGAACGAAGACCTGATCGCCGAGCAGTACCGCGGCATCCGCCCCGCGCCGGGTTACCCGGCCTGCCCTGACCACAGCGTGAAGACCGCGATGTTCGAGGTGCTGCAGGCCGGCGAGATCGGCATGGCGCTGACCGAGAGCCTGGCGATGATGCCGGCGGCCAGCGTGAGCGGCTTCTACCTGGCGCACCCGGACGCCACGTACTTCAACGTCGGCCGCATCGGCGACGACCAGCTGGCCGACTGGGCCGCACGCCAGGCCATGGACGAAGCCGACGCGCGGCGCGCGTTGTCGCCGGTGCTGGGTTAGGGCCTCAGGCCCTAGTTCAGCAGCGTTCCGCCGAACAGGCTGGCGGCTTCGGCCGCCGGAGAATCCGACGCCAGCACACGCGCCACGGCGGCCGCGAGCCGGCGCGTGTCGGCCCGCAGCACCCGCTGCTTGACCGCCGCCACGCGCGAGGGGTGCATCGAGAAGCTGCGCAGGCCCATCGCCAGCAGCACATCGGTGAAGGCCGGGTCGCCGGCCATCTCGCCACACACGCTGACACCCTTGCCCATGGCCTGGGCGCGGCTGATGGTGCGGTGGATCAGCTGCAGCACCGCGGGGTGCCAGGGGTCGTAGAGGTGGGAGACGGCGTCGTCGGCGCGGTCGATGGCCAGCGTGTACTGGATCAGGTCGTTGGTGCCGATGGAGACGAAGTCGAAGTGCTGCAGGAACTGGTCGACCATCAGCGCGGCGGCCGGCACCTCGATCATCGCGCCCAGTTCCACCGGGCCGTAGGCGCGGCCGGCGTCGTCCAGCTGCGCACGGGCGCGGGCCAGGGCCTCCAGCGTGGCCCGCACCTCGGACAAATGCGCCACCATCGGGAACAGGATGCGCAGCTTGCCATGCGC
The DNA here is from genome assembly GCA_964442175.1 of uncultured Rubrivivax sp. Lineage (GTDB taxonomy): Bacteria > Pseudomonadota > Gammaproteobacteria > Burkholderiales > Burkholderiaceae_C > Rubrivivax. Next base: position 11,323 of record CAYTWU010000074.1, on the reverse strand, counting down.
CGCGGCGCGCAGCAGCGCCCGCAGCTGCGCGCGGAACATGCTGGGCTCCGACAGGCTCCAGCGGATGGCGCGCAGGCCCAGCGCGGGGTTGAGCTGGTGTTCGTGCCGCAGCTCGTTGACGCTCAGCCGGTCCAGCGGCTTGTCGGCGCCGATGTCCACGGTGCGGATGGTCACGGGCAGGCCGCCCATGGCCTGCACCGCGGCGCGGTAGGCCTCGTACTGCTCTTCTTCACCCGGCAGGTCGCCGGCGCGGTTCATGAACAAAAACTCGCTGCGGAACAGGCCCACACCCACGGCGCCGGAGGTGACGGCCGCGGCCGCGTCGTCGGGCAGCTCGATGTTGGCCAGCAGCTCGATGGCCTGGCCGTCCAGCGTGACGGCGGGCGTGTGGCGCAGCCGGTTCAGCCGCGCGCGCTCCAGCTCGCTCTGGCGCTGGCGGAAGCGGTACTCCTCGAGCACGATCTCCGACGGGTTGACGATGACAACACCGGCATCGCCGTCGATCACCACCCAGTCGTCCTGGCGGATCAGGCGGCTGGCTTCGCGCGCGCCCACCACGGCCGGGATGTCCAGGCTGCGCGCGACGATGGCGGTGTGCGAGGTGCGGCCACCGACGTCGGTGACAAAGCCGGTGAACACACTCTGCTTGAAGTGCAGCATGTCGGCCGGCGCCACATCGTTGGCCACCAGCACCAGCGGGTCTTCACCGCCGAAATCGCGCACGCCGGGCACACCCAGCGGCGGCGGCGTGTCGCCGTCGTGCGCCAGGTGGCGCAGCAGGCGTTCGACCACCTGTTCCAGGTCGGCCTTGCGCTCGCGCAGGTAGGGGTCGTCCATCTCGTCGAACTGCCGCGCCAGCACTTCCAGCTGGGCCGACAGCGCCCACTCGGCGTTGTAGTGGCGCTCGACGATCCAGTGTTTGGTGGCGCCCGTGAGCGATTCGTCGTGCAACAGCATCAGGTGCACGTCCAGCAGCGCGGCGATCTCGGTCGGCGCTTCGGGCGGCAGGTCGCGTTGCAGCGCGCCGATCTCGCCGGCCACGGCATCACGGGCATCGCGCAGGCGCTGGATCTCGTGCTCGACGCCGCCCGCGGCCACGTAGTAATGGGCCACGTCCACGCGGCTGGAGGCGATCAGCACCGCGCGCCCGATGGCGACACCACGCGAGACCGGCATGCCGAAGACCTGGAGGCTCATGGGATCAATGTACTGCAGTGGGCGCGCCCGGCCGTCATGCCGCCGTCATGGGGCTTTCACCAACGGGTCACCGCCTGCCGACACGATGCCGGCATGCTCGAATTGCACCGACACAGCCCCACGCCGGCCGCACCCACGCGGCCCCAGGCCGACCCGGCCACGCGCCTGCACACCCGCTGGGCCCGCCACGCCGACGAGGTGGCGGCCGCCCAGCGCCTGCGCCACGCGGTCTTCGTCGGCGAGATGGGTGCGCGCCTGAACCTGCCGCATGGCATCCCGCCCGGGCACGACGCCGACCTCTTCGACCCCTACTGCGAACACCTGCTGGTCTGTGCTGGTGCGCAGGTGGTCGGCACCTACCGCGTGCTGACGCCTGATGCCGCGAAGCGCGTGGGCGGCCTGTACGCCGAGACCGCCTTCGACCTGACCCGGCTGCGCCCGCTGCGCGCCACGCTGATGGAAGCCGGCCGCGCCTGCGTGCACCCCGACTGGCGCCGCGGCGGCGCGATCCTGGCGCTGTGGGCGGGCCTGGGCGACTTCATGCAGCGCAACGGCCTGCACAGCATGCTGGGCAGCGCCAGCGTGGGCATGCGCGACGGCGGCCACCTGGCGGCCGACCTCTACCAGCAACTGGCCCCCACGCACCTGGCGCCCATCGAACAGCAGGTGCGTGCGCGCCTGCCGCTGCCGGTGGACGAGCTGGCCACCGGCCGCCCCGTGGAGACGCCTGCGCTGCTGAAGGCCTACCTGCGCTGCGGTGCGCGGCTGCTGGGCCCGCCCGCCTGGGACCCGGATTTCGGCACCGCCGATTTCCCGCTGCTGCTGCAGCTGAAGGATTTGCCGGCGCGTTACCGGCAGCACTTCCTGGGCTGAGCCACCGCCCCCCCCAAGGCAGCAGAGGCTGCCACCTTGACCGCAGGTGTCTATGTGTACTATCGTACTAGTACACTGAGACCCCTGTGAGTGACACCGCCCTCTTCCAGATCAACACCGGCGCCACCGAGCCGATCTACCGCCAGCTGATCGAGCAGGCGCGGCGCCTGGTCGCCGCCGGCCAGCTGAAGGCCGGGCAGGAGATCCCGTCGGTGCGCGAGCTGTCGGCGGCCCTGGCGGTGCACCCGATGACCATCTCCAAGGCCTACAGCCAGCTGGAGGCCGAAGGGCTGTTCGAGCGCCGGCGCGGACTGTCCATGGTGGTGGCGGCGCAGCATGGCCAGGCTCAGCCGACCGCCACGCGTGCCGAGCTGCTGCGCCCGACCCTGGCGCGCGCCGCCGCCGAAGCCCGGCAGCTGGGGCTGCCGCCGGCCCAGGCCCTGGCCTTGTTCGAACAGATCCTGGCCGAAGGCCCCCCGTGAAGAAAGCAGACCACCGATGAGCACCTCCCTTGTTTCCAGCGCCGGCATCGGCCTGCAGGCCAGCACCGCGCTGCCCAGTGCCAGCGTGCAACTGCAGGGCATCGCGGTTCGCTACGGCAATCATGTGGTGCTGGAAGGACTGGACTGGCAGCTGCTGCCCGGCCAGGTGGTGGGCCTGCTGGGCCGCAACGGCGCCGGCAAAACCACGCTGCTGGAAGCCCTGCTGGGCCTGCGCGACACCCGCGCGGGCACGGCGCTGCTGTTCGGCCAGCCCGTGGCCGGTCTGGACGACACGACACGGGCCCGCATCGGCTACGTGCCGCAGCAGGCCGAGCTGTTCGAGTGGCTCACGCCGGCCCAGCTGCTGGCCTATTTCCGCAGCTTCTACCCCCGTTGGAACGCCGCCAAGGTCGAGGGCCTGATGTCGCGCTGGGACATCGCGCGCGACACGCCCATCGCCAAACTCTCGGGCGGGCAGAAACAACGGCTGTCCATCGTCCGCGCGTTGGCGCATGAACCCGACCTGCTGGTGCTGGACGAACCCGTGGCCAGCCTGGACCCGGTGGGCCGGCGCGACTTCCTGCGCGAGCTGGTGGAGCAGGTGCTGGACCGCGGCACCACGGTGGTGTTCTCCACCCACATCCTGTCCGACCTGGAGCGGGTGGCCTTCAACATCGCCTTCCTGAACCGGGGCCGCATCGCCTTGCAGGCGCCGCTGGACGAGCTGATGGACAGCTGCCGCCTGCTCACCGGGCCCGCCAGCGCGCTGCAGGCACTCGCCCAGCAGCCCGGTGTGCAGGCCCTGGCGAGCCAGCCGCTGGACGGCGGACGCGCACGCAGCCTGCTGCGCTTCCACCACGGCGTGCCGGCGCTGTCGGCCCCGCTGCTGAGCCAGGCACCGACGCTGGAAGACCTCTTCCTGGCGCTGACGCAATGAACACGACCGTGAACACTGGCGCCTGGCAGCTGATCCTGGCGCACGGCCTGCAGCTGCGCCGCAACCAGCACGGCTGGCGCAGCGCGGCCGTGGTGCTGGCCCTCGTCGTGCTGCCATCCCTGGCGTCCATGGCCTGGGGCACCCCCACCCAGCGCCTGCTGGTGCCGCTGGGCCTGGGCGTGGCGGTGGTGGTCACGGCCTGGTGCCTGCTGGTGGGCAGCCTGCTGTTGCAGAACCAGCCCGCCGCCGCCCGCCTGGTGCCCGGCCATGTGGGCCGCCTGCGGGAGGTGCTGCTGCTGGCCTGGGCGCTGGCCAGCGTGTTGGTGACGGCAGCGCTGATGGCCGGCGGCCTGGGTCTGGCGCTGGCCTGGCCGCTGGCGGCCGGCGGCCTGGCGCTGCTGGGCCTGCTGGTGCGCTGGCCGCTGGGCTGGATCCCGGTGTCGCTGCTGCCCTTCCCGTGGGCCTGGCTGCTGCCGGCCGGCACCTGGGCCGAGGGGATCGCCCTGTTGCAGCAGCACCCGCTGCGGGTGGTGGCGCTGAGTGCTCTGATCGTGCCGATGGTGCTGGCCGGCGTGCTGGGCGATGGCGGCCGTGCGCACCGCGCCCGCCACGCCCGCGCCGAACGCTGGCGCGAGATGGCGCGCTCGGACGGCAGCTGGCAGGCCTCCGGCAAGGTCGGCGGGCTGGGCGGGCTGATGAACCTGCCCTACCAGCGGCAGCTGCAGAAGTGGTCTGCGGCACGCGGGCCGGGAACGGTGGCCCCACGGTTGATGCTGGGCCTGGGCCCGGCGGTGCACTGGACGGTGCAGTTCAGCGGCGCCGTGCTCTACGGCGGCATCCTGCTGCTGGTGGGCCTGTGCAGCCTGTGGATCCCGGTCAGCTTCCCGGACTTCCTGCGTGCCGGCAGCTTCGGTCTGACCATCGGCCTGATGAGCGCGCTGTTGGCCCCGCTGACGAGCCTGGGCCGGGCGCTGGACCGCAGCCGCGCCGAACAAGGGCTGCTGGTGCTGCTGCCCGGCGTGCCCCGTGGCCGCGCGCTGAACCGGCTGCTGGCGCGGCAATGGCTGCTGCAGTTCGGCCTGACGTGGTGCGGCGGCCTGGCGGTTGCGGTGGCCGTGATGGCCTACAGCGCCGCGCCGCGCGAACTGCTGCTGCCCTTTCTGCTGGCCTACCTGCTGCCCATCGCCACGGTGTGGCGCGACTGGTCGCGCCAGCCGCGTGGCGGGCGCGGCGGCACGCCGGTGGTGCTGGCGGTGGTGTTGACGGCCTTCTTCGGCTACGCGCTCTACCGGTGGCAGGGCGTGCCGCTGTGGGGCATCGCAGCAGCGCAGCTGGCGCTGGCCGCGGCGGTGGGCGGGTGGGGCTGGCGCCTGCAGATGTCAGCGCCGTCGGCCCTGCCCGTCGGCCGCCTGGCGTGAAGAAACTGCGGCCGCGTCAGGCCGCGCTCACTCGCCTTCGCCGAACTTGTCGTTGATCAGCGCGCGCAGGCCGTCCATCGCGGCCTGTTCGTCCTCGCCCTCGGTCTCGATCTCGACCTCGGTGCCCAGGCCGGCGGCCAGCATCATCACGCCCATGATGCTCTTGGCGTTGACACGGCGGCCGTTGCGGCTGAGGTGGACCTCGCTGCGGTAGCTGCCGGCGAGCTTGGTGAGCTTGGCCGAGGCCCGCGCGTGCAGGCCCAGCTTATTGCTGATGGTGATGGTCGACTTGATCACGGGCAGGATCGCGGGGGAACGCGGTGGGGCTCTGGTTCTGGGGGCGCGCGGTGGAAACCTGCATGACACCTTGGGCGGCACCGTCGACGGCGCGGGCGACCACGCTGTCCAGCGGCTCTTGCGCGTAACACAGGCTGCGCCACAGCATCGGCACGTTGACGCCGGTGACCACCCGCACGTGCAGCGGGTCGGACAGCAGCATCGCGGCGTTGCAGGGCGTGGCGCCGAAGACGTCGGTCAGCACCAGCCAGTCGGCCCCGGGGGCCGTGGCCATCAGTGCCCGGGCGCGGTCACGCACCTGCTCGGGTGTGGCGCTGGGCTCCACGTCCAGGGCCAGCACGGGCGGGCCGCAATCGGCGTACACGTGGCCCGCGACGGCCTGCAAGGCAGACGCCAGCGGCGCATGGGCAAGGATCAGGACAGCGGCCATGTTGCAGCGCATTATGCGCGGCGCCACCAGAACCACGCGTACGACAGCGCGCACAACACGCCATAGACGCCAAACGCCACCTGGAAGGCCGGCACCGGGGCCAGGCCGGCCGCGCGCAGCGCGTCGATCACCAGGCCGATGCCCCATTGCACGGCGAACACGCCGCTGAAGATCACCAGGTTGTAGGCCGACAGCGCCCGTCCCGCCAGCGCCGCCGGGAAGGCCTGTCCCACCGCCGGCTGGCTGAGCGACACGCAGGTGCTGGCCACGCACCAGGCCGCCCAGGCCACGGCACCGGCGGCCGGCCCGGCCCAGACGATGCCGGCGATCAGCACCAGCACCGCCGGCATGCCCCAGGCCAGCACGCCCAGCGCGTGCACGCCGCGCGCGGCCAGCCGGGGCATCACCGCGCCCCAGGCCAGGAAGGCGAACAACATCGCGAGGTTGATGCCGAACAGGCCGCCGGCTGCGGCCTCGGGTGTCCAGCCCGCCACCTGGGTGAGCCACGGCCCGGCCCACAGCGCCTGCACGGCGATCATGCCGCCGTACTGCAGGAAGGCCAGCGGCGCGAGGCGCACGAACATCGGGTGGCGCACGATGGCGCCGTAGCCCGAGCCGGCCTCGGCCGGGCCGGGCGGGGCGGGCTCGTCGCGCGGCACCAGCCACAACATCACCGCCATCGACACCGCCAGGGCCACCGCCAGCGCCACGAACAGGCCACGCCAGCCCAGCAGCGGCAGCAGCCACTGCACCGGCAGCGTGGAGGCCACCATGCCCAGCGAACCCGTCATCAGCATCCACGAGTTGGCACGCAGCTGCGCCGCGGGCGTGAAGCGGCGCCGGTAGGCCGTCAGCGGCGCCATCAGGCAGGCCGCCACGCCCATGCCGATCAGCATGCGCGCGGCCAGCAGGCCGGCCAGGCTCTGCGCCAGCGCAAACAGCCCGCAGCCCAGCACCGCCAGCAGCATCAGCGTGAACTGCACACGCCGCGGGCCGTGGCGGTCCAGCGCGCGGCCCAGCGGCAGCTGCAGCAGCGCAAAGCCGAAGAAATAGGCGCCGGCCAGCAGGCCCAGGTCGCCCGCGCCCAGGCCGAGCTCGCTGCTGAAGGCGGGCGCCAGCGTCGCCGTGACCGCGCGCAGCAGCGCCGACAGGAAATACGCGACGGCAAAGCCGATGAAGACGGCCGTCACGACGGCGTGCGCAGCCCGCTGAAGAAGGTCTCCAGCCCCTCGGCCGGCAGCTGCGTGCCGATCACCGTGGCCTGGTAGACGCGTGTGCCCTTGGCAAACACCGCCACCTGCTCCTGCACCGCTTGCCCGTCGCGGCGCCGGCCGCTGAGCGCCACCCGCACCGCGCCGGCTTGGGGTGTGCTGCCGGGCACGGCCAGTGGCAGCAGCGTCTCGCCGGTGGCGCCGATGTTGCTGGCGGCGCTGCGGCGCAGTTCTTCCAGCGCCGGGCCCACGAGGGCCGGGTCCACCACGTCGGCGAAGGCCAGCGCCCAGGTGACCTCGGCCGCGGTGCAGGCGTGCAGCGTCAGCAGGCGCTCGGCACCGGCCAGCTGCACCTTGCGTGCGTGCCCGGTGGGTTTGCAGGGGAACATCAGCGCAGCGGCGCTGTCCTCGGGCCGCACCTCGCGCCAGTCGAGCGCCGGGCTGCAGGCGGCCAGGGACAGCAGGACCAGGCCGGCCGGAATCAGGGATCGCATCGGGCCGATTATCCCGGGGCCTTCACAATCGCGCACCATGATGGACACTGCCCTCCCACCGCCGGGCGCGCTGCAAGGCGTGCGTGTGCTGGACCTCTCCCGTGTGCTGGCCGGCCCCTGGTGCACCCAGACCCTGGCTGACCTGGGCGCCGACGTGATCAAGGTCGAGCGCCCCGGCAGCGGCGACGACACCCGCGGCTGGGGCCCGCCCTTCCTGAAGGACGGCGCCGGGGCAGACACCGCCGAAGCGGCGTATTACCTGGGTGCCAACCGCAACAAGCGCAGCATCACGATCGACCTGGCCCACCCCGACGGCCAGGCCCTGGTGCGCCGCCTGGCCGCGCAGTGCGACGTGGTGGTCGAGAATTTCAAGGTCGGCGACATGGCCCGCTACGGGCTGGACGCCGCCACGCTGCGCGCGCTGAACCCACGCCTGGTCTACTGCTCCATCACCGGCTTCGGCCAGACCGGGCCCTACCGCGACCGCGCCGGCTACGACTACGCGATCCAGGGCATCGGCGGCCTGATGAGCGTCACCGGCGAACGCGACGAGCAACCCGGCGGCGGCCCGCAGAAGGTGGGCGTGGCGGTCGCCGACCTGTTCACCGGCCTGTACGCGACCATCGGCATCCTGGCCGCGCTGCGCCACCGCGACGCCACCGGCGAGGGCCAGGTGCTGGACATGGCGCTGCTGGACACGCAGGTGGCAATGCTGGCCAACCTGGGCGCCAACTACCTGGTGACCAAGAAGGCACCGGCCCGGGCCGGCAATGCACACCAGAACATCGTGCCCTACCAGGTGTTCGAGGTCGCCGACGGCCACCTGATCCTGGCCGTGGGCAACGACGGCCAGTTCCAGAAGTTCTGCGCCGTGGCCGGCTGCCCTGAACTGGCCCGCGACCCGCGCTTCGTCAAGAACGCCGACCGCGTGCGCCACCGTGCGGTGCTGGTGCCGCTGCTGGAGCCCGTGCTGCGCCAGCGCAACAAGGCCGACTGGCTGGCCGCGCTGGAAGCCGCCAAGGTGCCCTGCGGCCCGATCAACAACCTGCAGGAGGTGTTTGCCGACCCGCAGGTGCAGGCACGCGGCATGGTCACGCGCTGGCCGCACCCGCTGGCCGGCGAGATCGAGCTGGTGGCCAGCCCGATCAAGCTGTCGGCCACGCCGGTGGCGCAGCACCGGCCACCGCCGCTGCTGGGCCAGCACACCGACGAACTGCTGGCCGAATTCGGCCTGGCCGCGGACGAGTGCCAGCGGCTGCGGGCGCAGCGTGTGATCTGACGCAGAAAGTTACAGGCGCCGCCGCCCAGCGGGTTGGTGACCCCGGATTCAGGGGGGCTGGCTGCATCCGCCGCGGGCGACACTGCGCACACGAGCTCCAGCCCGTCCAGCGGGCGCCCCAAGGAGCCACACCATCGAGTCGATTGGAGTGAAGAACATGACGGTGTCGGACGCCGGCGCAGCCCGCCGGCCCCCGGCGCGTGCCGATGCGGGCGCGCCGGAAGGCACACACGCCGCTGCGGAGCAGTGGCTGCTGGCCGGGCAGGTCGGCGCCGAGGTCGCAACCGCCTTGTCATCGGCCCTGGAACGGGTGCGCCTGCTCAGCGCCACCGGCCGCATCGGTCAGCGCAGCCTGCAGGCGCTGCTGGACGAGCTGGAACAGGCGCGCCGCGTGGCCATGCTGGGCCAGCAGGTCAGCCGCCTGGCCGCCGGGCGCGTGCGCCAGTCGCCTGAATCTCTGGAGTTGCCGCAGCTGCTGCGCGACGCACTGGGCCAGCGCAGCGACGAGATGGCCGCCCGCGGGCTGGAGGTGCGGCAGCGCCTGGAGCCGGCCGCGGTGTCGGTGGACCCGTCGCTGTTGTTTGCACTGCTGGTCAGCCTGCTGGACTGGGCTTTTGAACACTGCCGCTCCCAGACCCTGAGCCTGAGCACCGGCCTGCACCCCTGGCCGGTGCACGCCATGCTGCACTGCGAGTTCGCGTGGCGTGCGCCCGACCGCCTGGCCGCCGACGCCGACCTGGCCTTCGAGGTGGAACGCGCCGAACGCGGCACCGACCCGGCCGCGCTGGACACCATGCCCTGGCGTCTGGTGGAGCAGGCCTGCCGCGCGATGGACGTGCGCATCGAGCGCCGCGACACGCCCTGGCAGGTCAAGCTGAGCCTGGCCTTCCCCGAGACCCCACGCCGCTGGCCCAAGCTGGTGGACGAACTCACCGCGCTGGAAGACCCGTACGCGATGAGCAAACAGCCGCTGGCTGGCAGCCAGGTGCTGGTGCTGGCCACACGCCACGACGTGCGCCGCCTGGTGCACGAGGCCACGGCGCAGATGGGCCTGGTGACGGCCTACGCCAGCACGCTGGCCGAGGCACGCGAGTTCGCACAGGCCATGAGCCCCGATGTGCTGATCGTCGACGAACGCAACACCGAGGTGGACCGCCTGCTGGCCGAGCTGAAGGCCGGCGGCTCCGGCCCGGCGCTGGTGCAGGTGAACGCGCAGTTCAAGGGGCTGGAGGTCAGCACCAGCGGGCGCTTCGAGATCATGCGCGTCAGCACCGAAGGTGTGATGCGCGAGCTGCCGGCGGCGCTGCGCTACGCGCTGACGTCAGCCTAGAGCCCGAAGACCTTTTTCAGGATCGCGCTGCCGGTGCCCACCGGGTCGGCGCGGATCTTCTTTTCTTCCTCGCCGATCATCAGGTACAGCCCGTCCAGCGCCTTGCGCGTGACGTACTGCTGCACGTTGGCGTCTTCGGCCTTCACCAGGCCCAGGCCCACGCCCTTGCCGGCGACCTTGTTGTACTTGGCCGCCAGGTCCACCCCCTCGGTGGCACGCGTGACGATGGGCAGGAACTTCTCGCCCAGCGGCGTGCGCGTCTTGCGCGCGAAGAAGTCGGTCACCGCGGTGTCGCCACCCTTCACCAGGCGCAGCGCGTCTTCGACGCTGATCTGCTTGACGGTGTTGACCAGCAAGGTGCGGGCCTCAGGCACCGCGGCCTCGGCGGCGCGGTTCATCGCCGTCACCAGCTCGTCCACCCGCTTGCCCTGGCCGAGTTTGCGCATCAGCTTCGCGGCATCCTCCAGGTGACCCGGCAGCGGGATGCGGACCTTGGCGTTGCCCAGGAAACCGTCGCTGCGGCCGAGGATCTGCACCGCCGCTTCGGCCCCGCGTTCGAGCGCGGTACGGATGCCGCTGGCGGCGTCGGTTTCGCTCAGCGCGGCCTGGGCGGTGGTGGTGCCGGCGGCCAGGCCGGCGATCAGGACCTGTCTGCGTTTCATGGGGTCACCCCGGCGGCGTGCGCCTGCTGGTCCGCGTGGTAGCTGCTGCGCACCATCGCGCCCACGGCGGCGTGGCTGAAGCCCATCTCGTAGGCGGCGGTCTCGAACATCTTGAAGGTGTCCGGGTGCACGTAGCGCCGCACCGGCAGGTGGTGGCCGCTGGGCGCGAGGTACTGCCCGATGGTCAGCATGTCGATGTCGTGCGCGCGCATGTCGCGCATCACCTGCAGGATCTCGTCGTCGGTTTCACCCAGGCCGACCATCACGCCGCTCTTGGTGGGCACACCCGGCACCTGCTGCTTGAACTTCTTCAGCAGGTTCAGGCTGAAGGCGTAATCGCTGCCCGGGCGCGCTTCCTTGTACAGGCGCGGCGCGGTTTCCAGGTTGTGGTTCATCACGTCGGGCGGGGCCTCGCGCAGGATGGACAGCGCGCGGTCGTCACGCCCGCGGAAATCGGGCACCAGCACCTCGATCTGCGTCTGCGGCGAGAGCGCACGTGTCTGCCGGATGCACTCGACGAAGTGGGCGGCACCGCCGTCGCGCAGGTCATCGCGGTCCACGCTGGTGATCACCACGTACTTCAGCTTCAGCGCGGCGATGGTCTTGGCCAGGTTCAGCGGCTCGTCCACGTCCAGTGGATCGGGCCGGCCATGGCCGACATCGCAGAAGGGGCAACGGCGTGTGCACTTGTCGCCCATGATCATGAAGGTGGC
>CAYTWU010000073.1:0-13178 GCA_964442175.1 uncultured Rubrivivax sp. | reverse complement strand
CGCACCGCAGGTCATGGTCAAACTCACCGGCGGCGGGCGTGGCATGGGCGCGATCGCCGCCCACCTGCGCTACATCTCGAAGGCCGGGCGGCTCCAGATCGAAGACGACCGCGGCGCTGTGCGCGAGGGGAAGGAAGCCCTGCGCGCCGTCGCCGATCAGTGGCGGTTCGGCGGCACCCGCATCCCGGAAGCCAGCGAGCGACGTGAAGCCTTCAACATCATGCTGTCGATGCCCACGGGCACCGATGCCCGAGCCGTGCGCGAGGCGGCGCGCGAATTTGCCAAAGCCGAACTGGCGAATCACCGCTACGTCATGGTCCTGCACACACACCAGGCCAATCCGCACGTGCACATCAGCGTGCGTGCCGAGGGCCGCGACGGCAAGCGCCTGAACCCGCGCAAGGAAGACCTGCACCGCTGGCGCGAAGCCTTTGCCGAGAAGCTGCGCGGCTGCGGCATCGAGGCCGAGGCTTCGTCGCAGGCGACGCGTGGCGTGTCGCGGCGCAGCCTTTGCGGATGGGAGCGACAACCTGGCGCCGCGGCGCGAACCAGCAAGATGCACGGAGAGCACAAGTCGGGGCCAGCGTTCCGAGCCACGCGTTCCAGCGCGCTGCAGGCCTGGGTCGAGATCACCAAGGCACTGGCAGCCTCGCCCGACCCGGCCGACCGTAACCTTAGCAAGAGCATCGTCAACTTCGTGGCGAAGACAGATGTCGCACGGGCCGTGCAACGCCACCGTGCCATGCAGCGTCAGCCTGAGCTGCCGGGTATGGCACTGGACAGCGGGCGGACCGTTCAACGCGTGTCGCCGGAGCGAAGCCGCGGCCCGGACATGAACCGGTAGCACCGGCGGCAAAGGCGCCAAGTCCTCGCCGCCGGACGGGCTCGGGGGCAGGCCGCTGGAACAGCCGCCTGCCCGCGGCCCCGAGCGTGCCGGCGCTGCGCGCCGCGTCAAGGGTTCGCTGTGCCGGGCGTTGCCCGCCCTTGACCCGGCGTGCGGCGCTGGCGGCCAGGCTGGTGGCGCAAGACTTCTGCCGCACAGTGGCAGCGAGGAGACGGGACAGGACAGCCGCGACACCAAAGGCGACTACCAGCTGCACGACAGCATCACCGCTGAAAGGAAAGAGCTGCTTCAGCAGGTGGCGGCGCCATTGGGCTGCACTCTGGGCGAGTTCGTGGCTGCCGGCGCGCAGGATGATGCGCGCCTGGCGGTTGTCGAACACGTGCTGCCTGCTTGTCGCGCAATGAGCAGGTAGCCTTCGTGGAAGCCATGCTGAAACTGAGAGAGCCGAACGCACGCTGGAAGCGTTGCGGGAAATGCCAATCGCCGAGAAGTTGGTCGGCACGCCGTCACATAGCCTGGATGCTTGGCACTCAGCCGCCGACCACCTCCCTAGCGCTCAAGAGCGCCTCAAGGGCTCCCGCAACAGGGGCAGTCAGCGCGAACTAGCGATCTGTAACCACAGGTATAGTGATTCGATGGGGGCCCTTCCAGCATTCGCTGGAAGGCGGCCAGCCGAGAAAGCGTGGCTCACATGCCCGCCCGGCAAGGCGTCGAATTTGATCGGGTTCAGCTCGGCTGTCTTGGGTCATGGTTTCGGGGTCGCTGGGTGTGGGCGTGGTGGGCAGCACCACCGAATTCATCCAAACCGACCTGATGACGACCGACCCGATCCAGATCCCCCGCGTGGGCATGCTCGCCACTGTGCGCAACCGTCGCGGGGTGATCTCGGCGGTCGAGCCGTTCGCCCAGTCCAAGACGTCTCAGCTGCTGCACCTCGTCACCATCGAGTTCAGCGATGCCGATGGCGATCCCGAAGAGACCCTGCTGTGGGAGCGCGAGCGCCAGCCTGTGGTGCTGGAGCCCAACGCGCTCCCCCGCGTGGACGCTGATGCGCCGATGCGCATGCACGAGTTCCTGGCTCTTCAGCGCGCCACGCGCTGGACCGCCATCACGCCCTTCCTCTCGCCGGAAGATCCCGCGCGCCAGGCAGAACCCGTCCCCACGGCGCCGGTGTACGGTGCGGTCAGCGCCGACGACTTCCAGCTGGTGCCGCTGGCCCGAGCCATGCGCATGCCGCGCGTGTCGCTGCTGCTGGCCGATGACGTCGGCTTGGGCAAGACCGTCGAAGCCGGCCTGATCCTGGCGGAGCTGGTGCGCAAGCGCCGCATCCGACGCGTGCTGATCATCACGCCCGCCTCGCTGCGCACCCAGTGGCAGCAGGAAATGGAGGAGAAGTTCTCCCTAGGCTTCGACATCGTGGACAAGGCCTCCACCCACCGCCTGCAGAAGGAGATGGGGCTGGACGCCAACCCATGGCGCGCGCTACCGCGGATCATCACCTCGTACCACTACCTGCGCCAGCCCGACGTGCTGGAGCAGTTCATCGCCAACTGCCGCTCCACGCAATCGCACCAAGGCGCCCAGCTGCCCTGGGACCTGCTGATCGTCGACGAGGCGCACAACCTGATGCCGTCGAACTTCGGCGAGGACAGTGACCTGGCCGAGATGCTGCGCCTGCTGACCCCGTGGTTCGAGCACCGACTGTTCCTGACGGCCACGCCGCACAACGGCCACACCCGTTGCTTCTCCGGGCTGCTGGAGCAGCTCGACCCGGTGCGCTTCACCCGCACGCCGACCTTCACCGAGAAGGAGCGCGCGATGATCGGCGACGTGCTGATCCGCCGCCTGAAGAGCGAGATCAACGCGCAGGACAAGGACGCCGGCCGGCCCCCGCGCTTCGCCACACGCAACCTCAAGCCCATGCCGCTGTTCATGCTGCGGGCCGAGAAGGACCTGGCCGTGGCCGTGAGGGCCTTCTGCGCCGCGCTCAAGCGCCAGATCATGGCCGCCCCTGAAGTACGTGCGGTGCTGAACTTCGCCATCGAGGTGCTGCGCAAACGCCTGCTGTCCAGCCCGGTGACGTTTGCCGACAGCTGGCTGCGCTTCAAGGCCGGCCTGGCTGCCCAAGACCAAACCCAGGCCAGCGAGGTGCTGGCTGCCCGCCGCGCCGTTGAAGAAGACATCGACGACGACCAGGAACGCGAAAGCCGCAACCTGCACGCCGCGCATGTCGTGGGCGCCTGGATGCACCCCTACCTGGGCCAGCTGACCCGCGAGGTCGATGCAGTGGACGCCGCCCTCAAGGCGCTGAAACTCACCGAGCTGCCCGTCACCACCAAGGTGCCTGCCGTGGACGCCCGTTTCGACCGCCTGCGCGAGCTGATCAACGAACACCTGCGCGACGCCGAGGCCTGGAACCCCGACGAGCGCCTGATCATCTTCACCGAGTACAAGACCACGCTGGACTACCTGGTGCAGCGCCTGGAGCGCGAGTACGGCGCCGACACCGGCGCCATCGTGCAGCTCTACGGCGGCATGTCCGACGACGAGCGCGAGCGCATCAAGCTCGCGTTCAACGACTCGGCTTCACCCGTTCAGATCCTGGTCGCGACCGACGCCGCATCGGAAGGCTTGAACCTGCAGCACACCGCCCGGCTGCTGGTGCACTACGAGATCCCCTGGAACCCGTCGCGCCTGGAGCAGCGCAACGGCCGGATTGACCGGCACGGCCAAGCGCGCGACGTCACCATCTTCCACTTCGCCAGCGACGACGACGCCGACCTGGCCTTCGTGGCCCGCGTGCTGGAGAAGGTCAACGACATCCGTGAAGACCTCGGGTCGGTGGGCGAGCTGTTCGATGCCGCCTTCCAACGCCGCATGATGGAGCTGAACGACGACCAGGACGTGCTGGCCGACCTGGAGCGCGAGATCGGCACCCGCCAACACGCCACCGACGACGCTCGCGTGGTCACGGCCGAGCGCGGCATTGAAGAACGCGCCCGGCTGGAACGTCTGCTGACCGACCTGGACCTGACCCCGCAGACCCTGCAAGACACCCTGCGCATGGCGTTGGGCCTGGGCACCGCCCAGGAGCCTCTGCAGGGCCCGGACGCCACCGGCCGCATGCGGCTGCGCACGCCGCTGCCCGCGCGTTGGCAAGCCGTGGCTGACGACAGCCTGCGGCTGCGTGGTGACCGCAACGTGGCCGGCGCCATGCCCTGGCTGGTGTTCGACAACCGCTACTTCATCCACAACGTCAACGGCCGGCCGGTGTTCAGGCCGTCACCCGACACGGTGCTGATGCACCTGGGCCACCCGGTGATGCGCCAGGCGTTGACCTCGTTCGCACGCCTGCGCTTTCCGGGCGGGCAGAGTGAGTTCACGCCGCCCAGCCGATGGGTGGTGACCCGCGGGCCTGTGCCGGCGGGCGTGGACGCGCTGGTGCTGCTGACCGTCGAAGAGCTGGGCATCAACGCCCTGCGTGAGACCCTGCACCACTGGGTGCGCACCGTGGCCCTGCCCGTGACCGCCGGAGACCTGGGCGGCGCACTGCCGTACGCAGGCCCCCATGCTGCAACCGCGCCTGGTGTGGAGGACACCGCCAGCATCAGCGCCGCCCGCGACCTCTGGGACGACATCGACACCGATGTGAAGACCTGGCTGACCACCTACCGCACCCAGCTAACCGGCACGCTGACGCAGGAGCTCAAGGCGGCAGGCGCCGCAGCGACCGAGCACGAGAAGGCCGCCTTCGAGCGCCGCATCCGCGAAGTGGCCAGCCTGCAGCGCGAGCAAAGCATCGAGAAGATCAAGCGCGAGATCGAAGAGCGCCGCACCCAGCAGCTGCAGTACTCGCTGCTGGAAGACGTCAACGACAAGGCCGAGCGTGAACTGCGTGATCTGCAGGACGAGCTGAAACGCCGGCAGGGCCAGTTCGGTGACCTGCTCGAACGCCTGACCCAGGAACGCGACCGCATCCTCAAGCACGTCATGCCCCACCGCTTCACCCTCCTGGGCCAGGCCCAGGTCTTCCCCGTGAGCATCGAAATCCGCCTGCCGGGGAGCGCGCAATGAGCATCCTGATCGACTGGTGGAGCAGCCTCAAGCACGGTGGCCTGCTGATTGCCCCCGACAAGATTGCCAGCGACTTCGCGGCCCAGCCCGCGCCCCTGCCGGGCTGGCGCGCCGAACGCCTGCGCCGGGCCGTTACCGCCTTCGATGGCGGCAACGAGGCCCTCAGCACCCTGCTGGACTTTGTGCTGCACGACCTGGCCGAGCTACCGGATGGCGAATGGCAAAAGGCCCAGGCCGTGGACTCGCGCTGGAGCCTGCGCAGCTTCACCGGCGCCCTGGTCAAGCCCCGCCGGCTTTGGCAAGGCCCGCAGGGCGAGGTGCTGCCCGTGTTCGTGCCTGAAGACGGCGCGTCACGCCAGTTCAGCGGCCGTCTCGGCGTGGGCCGGTCGCGCCAACTGCTCAGCCGCGTGGTGGAGTGGCTGCGCCAGAAGCAGCAGCCGCTGGCACTGGTCACCAACGGCCGCCAGTGGCGGCTGGTGCATGCCGGCCAGGACTACGACGCCTGGTGCGAATGGGACATCGACCTGTGGTTCGTTGAAGGCGCGCCCGGCCCGCAGGTCACCGCCTGGCGGCAGCTGGTCCGCCGTGATGCCCTGGTGGCCGCCGAAGGCCAACGCCAGGGGCCGCTGCTGGCGGCCATCCTCGCCTCGCGCAAGGGCCAGGCCGACCTGTCCGCCGTGCTGGGTGAGCGCGTCCGTCAAGCCGTGGAAGAGTTGATCACCGCGTCGCACAGCGCCATCGAGCAGGCGCAGCAGGCCGGCACCGCGCCGGCCTATGCCGACCTGTACGTGGCCGGCTCACGCATCGTGATGCGCTGCATCATCACGCTCTTCGCTGAAGCACGGAACTTGCTGCCGGTGGACAACCCGGTCTACCAGCGCGCCTACAGCCTGGAAGGCCTGCGCCAGAACCTCGACCGCCGGGCCACCGGCCGCGGCAACGACCGCCTGTCGCAAAGCCGCAGCGCCTGGCCGCGGCTGATGGCGCTCTTCCGTTTGATCCACGAAGGCTCGTCCCACGAGGCCTTGCCGGTGCCGCATTACAGCGGCGCCCTGTTCGCGCCGGGCGATGACACCTCCAAAGACGGCATCGACCGTGCGCTGGCCCTGCTGGAGGGGGCGCAGAACGCCGTGACGGACAAGCAGGTGCAGCGCATGCTGCGCCTGCTCACGCGCACCAAGGTGCGGGTGCGCCAGGGGCGCAGCAACAAGCTGGTCGATGCGCCGGTGGACTTCTCGGCCCTGTCATCCGAGTACATCGGCATCCTGTACGAAGGCCTGCTGGACTTCGAGCTGAAGCAGGCTGCCGTCAATGACCCGGTCATCTTCCTGGCCGTGGGCGACGAACCGGCCCTGACCCTGTCGCAGCTGGAAGGCATGGGCGACGCCGTCATCAAGCAACTCTTCGAAGCGCTCAAGAAGAAAGACAAGGGCGGCGGCGACGGTGATGAGGAAGGCGGTGGCGCGGACGAAGCCGCCGCTGAAGCCGAGGACGAGGCCGAACCAGAAGCCCAGGCCGATGACACCGAGGACGCCGCTGAGGCCGAAGAAGACCCCGAACCTGAGGCCGCCGACGCCGATGAGCTGGCGCTGAGCCAGGACCATCTGCAGCGCGCCCAGGCCTGGCTGGAAAAGGCAGCCGTCATCGCCGGCCTGGTGAAGAAGCCGCGTGGCCGCCGCGCCGCGGGAGCTGTCGCCGGTGAAGACGCCGAAGCCCTGGCCAAGGCCGCCCGCACCCTGTGTGCCCGCCAGGTGGCCCCCGGCCAGTTCTACCTGGTGCGCTGGGGCGGCACGCGCAAGGGCGCAGGCACGTTCTACACCCGGCCCCAGCTGGCCGCGCCCACCGTGCGGCGCGCCCTGCAACCCCTGGCCTACGACGCCGTGCGCACCGAGGTGGACCCGCGCACCGGACTGACCGAGGTGGTGGAGCGGCAGCCCAAGCGCCCGGAAGACATCCTGGCGCTCAAGGTGTGCGACCCGGCCATGGGCTCAGGCTCGTTCCTGGCCGGTGCGCTGCGCTACCTGACCGATGCGCTGGTGGCCTCGCTGTACCAACACAAGCTGATCGAGCGGGCCGACGATGGCGGCGTGCCGCGCATGGCCGACGGCCAGATCAGCGAGGTGCTGAGCGACGAGCTGCTGAAGCTGCGCCCCGTCGAGGAAGGCTTTGAAGACGCGCTGCGCGCCCAGCTCAAGCGCCATATCGTCGAACGCTGCCTGTACGGCGTGGACCTGGACCCGCTGGCTGTGGAACTGGGCCGCATGGCCCTGTCGGTGGAGACCATGGACCGGGACCTGCCCTTCGGCTTCCTGGACCACAAGCTCAAGGTGGGCAACGCCCTGGTGGGCACCTGGTTCGACACCTACCGCGATTACCCGGCCCTGGCCTGGGACCGCGAAGGCGGCGACAAAGACTACCAGAAGGACAAGCCGCAGAACCTGGTCAACCACTACTACACCGACGCCAAGGGCAAGCAGCGCGGCGACGCCTTCACCGCCGCCATCGCCACCCGCGCCAAGGCCGTGCCTGAGCAGATGGTCAGCCTGCTCAGCGGGCAGATGGCCCTGGGCAGCGCGCTGGAAGCCAGCGAGGTGCACGACGAGCTGCTGAAGGTGTTCAAGAAGCTGCACCGCCTGCCCGTGCACGACAGCGACCGCCGCGCCGCCGTCTACCGCGACGAGGTGCTGGCCAACCCGCATTACCACGCGCTGAAGGCCCGCATGGACCTGTGGTGCGCGCTGTGGTTCTGGCCGGGTGAACAGATCGAGCAGGCTCCGCTGCCGCTGCAGTTCGGCCAGCCTGACGAGGCCGCCCTGGCCGTGGCCAAGGAGGTGGCCGCCAAGCGCCGCTTCTTCCACTGGGAACTGGAGTTCCCCGACGTGTTCACGGCCAGCCAGCAGGGCTTTGACGCGATCTTGGGAAATCCTCCCTGGGAAACCATGCAGCCTAGTTCACGAGAGTTCTTCTCAAATCATGATCCGCTGTACCGTGCTTACGGAAAGCAAGATGCACTCGTGAAGCAAATCGAGTACTTTCGAGAGTATCCAACCCTGGAATCGGAATGGATCTCCTACATGGCAGGCTTCAAGGAATTCGCAAACTGGATGGAGAATTGCGGATGCCCCTTCGGGGATCGGGTTATCGAAGGAATCGATGATCGAAAGAGGCACAAGCTGAACCTGGGCGGGCGTACTCGTGATGCATTCACCGTCTCTGCTCGACTTCACGAAAAGTGGCAATCACGTCGTGCGAAATATTCTGGCTTCTCAGATCGCACGCACCCATTCGTTCATCAAGGATCCGGCAAGCCATATCTCCAAAAAATGTTTCTGGAGCAAGCTCACGCCCTACTTAGAAAACATGGGCTGCTGGGATTTATCGTCCCCAGCGGGGTCTACACAGACAAGGGCGCCGCAACGCTTCGGCAGCTATTTCTAAACCATTGCAACTGGCAGTGGCTCTTTGGGTTCGAAAATAGAGATGGAATTTTCGATATCCATCGCTCGTTCAAATTTTGCGCCATCATTGTTCAAAAATCAGGAGTCACAAACGCGATCCGAACAGCTTTCATGCATCGCAATGTGGATGACTGGTCATCTGCGGATCGGCATGTACTAGCTTACTCCTTGGATCAAGTACACAAATTCTCTCCATTTTCCAAGTCGATACTGGAAATTAGAAGCCCAGAGGAACTTCGTATACTTAATAAGATATACACCAACGGGATACTTCTTGGAGATCGTAGCAGCCAAGGTTGGCAAGTCATCTACCGACAAGGTGACTTCAATATGACCGCGGACTCAAAACTTTTCCCGCCGAAGGCCAAGTGGGAAGAGAGGACGTACAAGCCAGACGAGTACGGGCACTACATCAAGGGGGCCTGGCGCTCTAGCGCCGGAGCTTCGGCCGTACCAAGATTGGAACGGGAAGTCGTGCTATCCCAGGATGGTAGTTTGTGCATGAATGTTGGCGATGTCGAATCGGTTGCGTTGCCATTGGTACAGGGAGCTCTTTTCCGATCACTGGAATTTCTACCGCTAGAGTATCTCGGAGGGACTGGACTTAAGGCTAAGTGGTATGAGCATGAGCGCGGAAAGCCCACGTTAGCCCAATTTTATATGGACCTGCAAGATGTCCTAAAGAGTAAGGTTCCGATGGCTCCGCGAGTGGGCTTCCGACCAATTGCACGGACAACAGATACTCGAACAATCATCGCATCAGTTATTCCGCCGTGGCCGGCTGGCAACAGCGTCGGCCTACTGAGAACACCTAGAGATGAGGATGTCGGAATCCTGGCTGCCCTCTTCGGCTCACTAGTTTCAGATGCCGTGCTTCGAGTGCGCCAAAGCGGCTCGAACCTGAATTGGTTTCTACTCGCCGAGCAGCCCATTTCCAAGCCCTTCAACAGCGCGGCATTTCGATCCATGGTGAACGCCTTGGCCTACTCGGCGGTGCCCCTTCGCTTCATGGCGCCTAACACCGGAAGATGGGCCGTACCCGCAACGGATCATGAGGTTCTTCGGATCCGCTGCATGATTGAAGCAGTCAGTGCGTTCGCCCTTGGGTTGGATGAGCATGACCTCGGATACCTGTTGAGAGACTGCGATCTTCCTGCTGCACTTGTTGGCAGCAATGAGGTCTCACGGACGCTGGATCCGAAGGGCTTCTGGCGGGTCGACAAGGAGCTTGATCCCGAGCTCCGATTGACCGTGCTTTCGCAGATTGCTTTCCGCGACTTGAACCATCGCGGGCTTGAAGATTTCCTGGCGCAAAACGGCGGCCAAGGATGGATGGTTCCGGACCACGTTTGTCTCTCCGATTTTGACCTTGGTCACGATGATCGAGCCAAACAACCTCAACCTGTGGCTGATCGACTCGGGCAACGGCTACTGGCTGAAATGGAGCGTTTCGACGTTGAAGAGGAGCGCCGTGCACGAGATGCCCACCGGCAGCGTATCGAGCGCCTGATTCCGCAGATCAATGCCGAGGACCAGTACGCTGAGGCGATGACGAACGGCGCCACCGAACGGACGGAAGACAAGCAGGGAGGCTTGTTCTGATGCTCAACCCCATCACCTACACCGAGCAGGTGGTCGGCGACTTCCTGCGCTACCAGCTCAGCACCTACGCCTTCGCCGACACGGGCCTGTACCAGCAGATGCGGACGCTGCTCAACCTGGAGCACACCCGCAACACGCCGCTGATGAAGGGGCCGTACATCTCGCTGTCGCGCACCTTCCAGCAAGGGGCGACGTTGGAACAACTGGTGAAGGACGGCGTGCTGCACGCCCATATCCGCAAGCTGTCACCCTACCCGGCGGCCTACCGCCACCAGGAGCAGGCCTTCCGCGCCATCCACGCCGGCCAGCCCACGCTGGTGGCCACGGGCACGGGTTCGGGCAAGACCGAGTCCTTCCTGTTCCCCATCATCAGCCGCTGCCTGCAGCTGCGTGACCAGGACGCCACCGCCGGCATCACCGCCGTGATCGTCTACCCGATGAACGCGCTGGCCGAAGACCAGCTGCAGCGCATGCGCGCGCTGCTGGCGGGCACGGGCGTGACCTTCGGCATGTACGTGGGCAAGACGCCGCAGAAGGAGTCTGACGTGGTGGGCGTGCGCCTGCCCCCGGGCAGCACCGCGGCCGACTACCAGGCCAAGCTGGCCGACATGCAGGCCAAGAAGCAGGACGTGGCCCTGCACCCGGCCGAAGAACGTACCAGCCGCGAGGCCATGCGCACGCCGGGCCAGCAGCCGCGCATCCTGCTGACCAACGTGAAGCAGCTGGAACTGCTGCTGACGCGCCAGCACGACCTGGAGCTGTTCGACAACGCCAGGCTGGAGTTCATGGTCTTCGACGAGGCCCACACCTTCACCGGGGCGCAGGGTGCCGAGACGGCCTGCCTGATCCGCCGGCTGCGTGCCTATTGCGGTAAAGACCAGGCCAGCACCACCTGCATCGCCACATCGGCCACCATCGCCGACCCGGTGAAGGGCCTAGACGCGGGCCGCGAGTTCGCCAGCCGCTTCTTCGGCGTGGATGGCAAGAACGTGGCACTCGTCGGCGAGAGCTACGAGGCCGATGTGTGGGGCAGCCCGCGCACGGCCAGCCCGCCGCAGAACGGCGACCAGTCGGCTCAACTGCAAACCCTGCTGGAGGTGCTGACCCAGGTGGACCGCGAGGGCGCCACGGAGGCCGATGTGCAAGCCCTGCGCGTGTGGTTCACCACCGCCACCGGCAGCCGGCTGCAGGCCGGCCCGTGGCGTGAGGCCATCGGGCAGCGGATGAGCCACAACGAGGTGGTCTTCCAGATCGCCGAGTCGCTGCGCAGGCCCCGCGCGCTGGACGACCTGCTGGCCGAGCTGGGTGAGAAGCTGGGCCGCTCGATCTCGCAAGAAGAGATTCTGGTGTGGCTGGCCTTGGGTGCTGCGGCGCGCCAAGGTGGCCGGCCGCTGCTGCGCCCCGTGGTGCATGGCTTTGTGCGCGGCGTCAGCGGCGCCGTGGTCACCTTCCCCGAGCAGCGCAAGGACGCCAGGCTGTGGCTGTCGGCCGAAGATGCGCTGGCCGACAACACCGAGCTGCACCGCTTCCCGCTGCTGAGCTGCACCACCTGTGGCCAGCATTACTTCGAGCATGGCCTGGAAGACTTCGACTTCACCGGCGTGAAGCCAGGCGGTGGCTCAGCCGAAGGCAAGGGCCGCGTCTGGCGCGGCGCCGACATCAAGCTGGGCGGCGTGCGCGCGCTGTCGCTGGACCACCAGGTGGGCAGCGATGCGGAGGAAGAACCTGTTCGCACCGAGACGCTGTTCGCCTGCCGCTACTGCGGCACGGTGCACGACGACAAGGTGGCCGAGTGCGCGGGCTGTGGCCGCAACAAGGCGCTCAAGCCACTGCACTTCGTACAGCAGAAGGACGAGCACCCGGGCAAGTTGACGCGCTGCGTTTCGTGTGGCGCGGCTGGCCGGCGCTTCAGCGGCAACTACCGTGAACCGGCTCGCCCGGTGCGCGCCACCACCGTGGCCGATGTGCATGTGCTGGCCCAGAGCATGATCCACCGCGCAGAGCGGCGGCGCCTCCTGGTGTTTGCCGATAACCGGCAGGACGCGGCCTTCCAGGCCGGCTGGATGCAAGACCGCTCGCGCCGCTACCGCTTCCGCGAACTGATCTACCAGAAGCTGAAGGCCGGGCCAACCTCGGTCAGCGACCTGACGCTGTGGCTGGACCAGCACCTGGATGCGGACGACGAGCTGTCGCGCGCGCTGATCCCCGAGGTGTGGCGCGTGGAGCCCAAGTCGGAGACAGGCCAGGCCCACGGGCAGGAGCGCAAGTGGTTCCTGCGCGTGCAGATCCTGCGCGAGCTGGCCATCGGTGGCCGGCAGCGCCTGGGCCTGGAGCCCATGGGCCGGCTGAAGGTGGACTACCTGGGCCTGAACGGCGAGTGCCCTGAGATCAAGCGCTGGGCCGGCAGGATCGGATGCGAACCCGAGGCGCTGGCGCAGGGCGTGGCGTCGCTGCTGGACGCGGCGCGCTCGCGGCGCATGCTGTTCGACAGCGTGACCGGCGTTTATTCCAAGATCTGGATGGACGGCGAGCTGCAGGTCATGCGGGGCTATCTGCCGTCGATGAAGGGCGTGCCCTCGGCGTTGAAGTTCCAGCGCGACGGGCAGGACGATGAGACGCGCATCAAGCAGTGGTTCAGCACCCACGCTACGGTAGCCCGACAGGCGGCGGTGGCCTGGGGTGTGCCGGCTGCTGAAGCCGGCGAGTTCCTGGGTGAGATGTGGACCCTGGTGGCCAACGAGCTGCTGCTGCTGGCACCGGTGCAGTTGAAGGGCGCACGCGGCAAGCTGCTGCCTGGCTGCGTGGGTGCGCACCAGGTGGACGCGGACCGGCTGAAGATGCGGCCGGCCCAGGGCATGTACCGCTGCCAGACCTGCCGGCGGCTGCACAGCCGGCCGAACCCGACGCTGTCGTGCATGGCCTGGCGCTGCGCCGGCAAGTTGGTGCTGGAGCCGGAGAACCCCGACGACTACGACCTGCTGCTGCTGGACCAGGAATTTGCGATGCTGCGGGCCAAGGAGCACTCGGCGCAGATCCCCGGGCCGGACCGTGAGCGCATCGAGAACGCTTTCAAGGGCGATAACGAGCGCATCAACACCCTGGTGTGCACCCCCACGCTGGAGATGGGCGTGAACATCGGTGCGCTGGACGCCGTGCTGATGCGCAACGTGCCGCCGCTGCCGGCCAACTACTGGCAGCGC
>CAYTWU010000072.1:0-13453 GCA_964442175.1 uncultured Rubrivivax sp. | reverse complement strand
GCAGCGTGGCGGCGGCGTCCAGCCGTTCGATGGTGGTGCCGGTGGCGCGCAGGCTGTGTTCGCTGCGGTCCAGCAGGGCTTCCTGGCCCTGCCAGCCCACGTACAGCGCGCCGCGGGGGGACAGGATGGGGGCGTCACAGAAGCCGGCCGGCGGTGCGCTGTAGAAGGCCCGGCTGGCGCGGGTCAGCGCCCGCGCCTGCGGTGGGCCGTAACTTTCCATGAACATCGCCGCGCTGCGGCCGGTGCTGTGAAAGCCGGGCTGGGCCTCGCGCTCCAGCAGCAGCACCGTGCGTTGCGGCGCCAGGGCCTGGGCCAGCGCCGCACCAGCGATGCCGGCGCCGACGATGGCGATGTCCACCGTGTCCACGATCGCCCTCAGGCTCGCATCAAGGTGCTCTTGCCGAACAGGCTCTCGATCAGGTCCACCGCCAGCAGCGCGGTCTTGTTGCGGATGTCCAGCGCCGGGTTGAGCTCCATCACGTCCAGGCTGGCCAGGCGGCCGCTGTCGGCGATCATCTCCATGCACAGCTGGGCTTCGCGGTAGGTGGGGCCGCCGGGCACCGTGGTGCCGACGCCGGGTGCGATGTCGGGCTCCAGGAAGTCCACGTCGAAGCTGACGTGCAGGTGCGTGTGGGTGTCCATCGTGGCCAGCGCCAGCTCCATCGTGTGGCGCATGCCCATCTCGTCGATGTAGCGCATGTCGAACACCTCCAGGCCCATCTGGTGCACGAAGCGTTTTTCGCCCGGGTCCACGCTGCGGATGCCGATCTGCCGCACGACCTTGGGGCTGATGGCCGGCACCGTGCCGCCGATCTGGATGAGCTCCTGCGGCCCGTGCCCGCACAGGCAGGCCACCGGCATGCCGTGGATGTTGCCGCTGGGCGTGAGCACGCTGGTGTTGAAGTCGGCGTGCGCGTCCAGCCACAGCACACGCAGTTTCTTGCCCGTCTCGCGGCAGTGGCGCGCCACGGCGCTGATGCTGCCGATGCCCAGGCAATGGTCGCCGCCCAGCAGGATGGGCAGGTGGCCGGCCGCGAGCTCGGCGTGCATGGCCTGGTGCACGGCTTCGTTCCAGGCCACCACCTCGGCCAGGTGGCGGTAGCCCTCCACCGGCGGCAGCCAGGGGTTGGCCGGGCCGGCCAGGTTGCCGCGGTCGTGCACCTGCAGGCCGTGGGCCTCCAGCGCGGCCTGCAGCCCGGCCACGCGCAAGGCCTCGGGGCCCATGCTGGCGCCGCGCGCCCCGGCGCCGATGTCGGTCGGCGCGCCGATGAGGGAGATGGGGGGTTTCATGCCCTCATTGTGCGGGCTGTCATGCGGGTTGCCATCGCCTGCGGGCCACCAGCGCCGCCAGGCCCAGGCCCATCAGTGCCCAGCTGCCTGGTTCCGGCACGGCGGCCGTGATGGCCAGCGAACCGTCGGCCCAGCGCACCGCACCCAGCTCGTCGAACGCACCCAACACGGCCGGGTCGCCCAGGAAGCGGCCTGTGTCGTCGTCCCAGCGGCCCTCGATCCAGTCGCCGCGTCCACCGTTGGCCAGCTGCCGGGACCAGCGCATCACCGGCTGTGACATGGATTCGATGATGATCCATTCCTTGTGGCCGCCCGAGGCCGTGGTCTGGTAGCTGCTGACCAGGACGTCCGCCAGGCGGTACTCGAAGAAGGTGGTGCCGCCGTCGTCGCTGGCGCGCAGCACGAAGCTGTCCAGCCGGCCGTCGCCGGTCACGTCGCCCACCGCCACCCGCACGCCGCCGGCATGTGCTGGCTGGTAGGGGTCGAAGTCAGGGCCGGCCAGCGCCTGGGACCAGCGGAAGTCGGTGAGCGCGCCGCTGACGCGGGATTCGCCGTCCACGCCGTCGAACTTGATGTAGGCCGCTGCCTGTGCACCAACGGCACCGGCCAGCAGGCCGGCGGCCAGCGCCAGCTTCGGGTTCAGCTTGTTCATGGTCTGTCTCCTTGGGGTGGTCAGGGTGGGCCGGTCAGTTGGCGACCCAGGCGTTCTCGAAGGCGTTCTTGATCACCGTGCACTGGTAACCCCCGTTGGGGTAACCCACGCCCAGGTTCTTGCGGCTGGAATTGACCAGCACGCTGGCCTCCACGTTGATCGGGAACACCATCACGCAGGCGTCCAGGCCGCCGTTGCCGCTGCCTCCGCTGTGGTCCCAGTCGCCGCCATGTGTGTGGTAGACGCCGAACTGGCCCTGGGCAAAGCCGTAGCGCGCCGGGTCCATGAAGCCCAGGTAGCCGCTCTTCATCTGCTGGTAGCTGGCGGCGGGCATCAGGTCGGTGGTGTAGCGCAGGTAGGCCAGGGTGCGGGCCAGGTTGCGTGCGCTGATCATCACGCCGTAACCGCCACACTGCAGGCTGCGCGAGGGCTCCACGTAGCCGGGGTTGCCCGTGTCCGGGAAGTCGTACTGCAATGTGGGCGAATTGGCCTCGGGCTCGCAGCTGAAGGGCACGCCGACCGTGTTGTAGGCGGCTGCGGCGTAGTTCAAGAAGACGGCGGTGGTGAAGGCGCCCTTGTCCAGCCCGGGCAGGGGCAGGTCGGCGCCCAGCATCACCGCCATCAGCACCCGCATCAGGCCGAAGTTGGCGTTTTCATAGTCGAAGCTGCCCTTGGACGGCACGGCCTGGCCGACCATCGCGCGCAGGTTGTTGTAGTCGCTGCCGCCGGGGGCGTTCTGGCCGAAACCGCTGCGGTGCGTCAGCAGCTGGCGGAAGCTGATGCTGTTGACACCGTCGCCGCGCGCCCAGTCGGCCGGCAGGAAGCCGCCGATGGCGGTGTCCACGCTCAGGCCGCGCTGGATCAGCAGGCGCTGCAGCACGATGGCCGTCATGGTCTTGCTGACGCTGGCCACGTGCATCTTCTTGGTCTCGGCCTGCGCGGTCTGCGGCAGGTCGGCGCCAGTGCGGGCCAGGCCCACGCCGTCCTGGCGCACCACCTGGCCGGCCTGCGACAAGGCGTAGGCGTAGCCCACGCTCTGGTTCGTGAAGCTGTTGCGCAGGTTCTGCTCGAAGCGGTCCATGCTGAAGACCACGGTGTTGGCCGCGAGGCCGAAGCCGTTGGCGTACTGCGCACCGGCGCCGCCGTAGTCGCCCGCGTTGTGCAGTGCGTCGGCCAGGCGCAGGGCCTCCTGCGCTGGCGCCAGGCGGCCCGGCGAGACACCGGCGGCCGCGGCGATGTCCAGCATGCCGGTGCTCATGCGGGCCGCGGCCTCCCGCACCTTCTGCACCGCGGGCAGCAACAGGCCGATCGCGATCGGGTCCACCCCGGCGGCGATGTCCAGCGCCTGGTCCAGGCCGGTCTGGCCCTCGGCCATGGCCTGCAGCGCGCCAACCAGGAACTGCGGTGATGCATCCGTGCCGCCTTGCTGCATCAACGCCAGCGCCTGGCTGTGGCCGCTGCGCGCCGCCTGCAGGGCGCCGATCATCGCGGTCGGTGCCGTGGCCAGCACCTGGTCGATGGTGGCCAGCACCTGCGGCAGCGCCACCGGGGCCAGCGCCGGGTCGGCGCGTTCGGCCTCGGGCTGGCTGTCGCTTTCCGGGGCCGGGGTCTGGCCGCGCAGTTGCAGGTAGGTGCGCAGCAGGCCCGGGGCGCGGGCCTTCAGCGGGGCAGGCAGGGCCTGGCGCAGGGTGTCCACACTGAGCGCCGTGGCGGTGGCCGCCGGGGCCGCGGTGCTGAACAGGGCGGCCGCGGCGGCGGCCAGCAGGGAGCGATGGGTGCGCATGGTCGGAATCTCCTCGGGGTGGTTGTCGACCTCAGGTGTCGATGCCCCGCAGTGTTCCGGGCCGGCCCGCAGGCGTCGTCAGGATGCGGTCGGGTTTCCGTCGGTTTGCAGCCGGCCCAGGCCGATCTGCAAGGCGCGTTCGTCGCCCAACTGGGCGGCGTCAGATTGCAAGGCCTGGCAATGTGCCGCCCCCAGCCGGGCATCGAGCCGCGCGCCCAGCGCGGTGGCGGTGCGCCGCGTGAAGGTGTTCGGGCCGTAGGCACCGCCACCACGCGCCGGGGCGTCGAACCAGCCCAACAAGCGTGCGGCGTCTTCGTCGCGCCCTTCGTGCGTGGCCAGCCAGGCCAGCGCCAGGTGCAGCACCTCGCAGGCGCTCACCGTGCGCAGCATCGGCAGGGCCTCGGGCAACAGCGCGCGTGTGCTGGTGAGGTCGCCGCTCTCGGCGCACATCGTCGTGTGGATGGCCAGCAGTTGTGCGTAGGTGCGCAGCCGGCCGGCTGCGCGGATGTCGGCCACCAGGGCGTGGCCGATCGCGATGGCGCGGTCCGGGTGGCCCATGTCGTGTTCGGCCCAGGACAGGGCCATGCCGGCCGACCAGGTCTCGCCCTGCGCACCCAGGGCCCGGAACTGTGCGTAGGCCTCGCGGCTGACCTGCAGGAAGGCTTCGAAGTTGCCACGCAGCCGCTGGTCCTGGGCCTCTGCAAAGTTCAGGTAGCGCATCGTCAGCGCGTTCCAGCCCGGTTGCACCCAGGCCCGCATCGCACGGACATAACCGTCACGTGCCACATGTTCACCGGTCTCCAGCGCCAGCGACCAGGCCATGTAAAGGCTGAAGTAGGCCCGCTCGGCATCACCGGCGGCCGCGTAGGTGGCCGCCGCACGTTCGGCCAGGGGCAAGGCCTCGCCCGGTGGCAGCAGCGGCATGTAGCGGCTGAGCGTGGCCAGTGCCAGATGCACCCCCGCGCGCAGCAGTTCATCGGGCTGTTGTTCGGCATGCGGCCGTGCCGCCAGGCACCAGGGTGCCCCCTCGCGCAGCAGGCCGGCGCGCTGCCACAGCACGCCCGTGTGGCCCA
The DNA here is from genome assembly GCA_964442175.1 of uncultured Rubrivivax sp. GTDB lineage: Bacteria > Pseudomonadota > Gammaproteobacteria > Burkholderiales > Burkholderiaceae_C > Rubrivivax. Next base: position 8,655 of record CAYTWU010000072.1, on the reverse strand, counting down.
CCAGCGCCAACCAATCGGCCGTGTGGCCCGCGGGATCGGGCTGTCCCGGCGGCGTGGCCTGGGCCTGCCCCCAGCGCAGCGCCACCCCCAGGTTGTCCAGCTCCAGCAGGTGGCGGGCGGTCCAGGCCATGCTGGGGGCCGACAGCGCGTGGCGGTCGGCCTCCGCCCAGTAGCGGCGCATCCAGGCCAGGTGGCGGTGGTGCGTGGCGTCGGTTTCGCCGGCGGCCAGCAGCTGTTCGCTGGCGTACTCGCGCAGGCTCTCCAGCAGCGTGAAGCGCGGGGTGGTGTCGGCATCTGGCCCGGTCTCGTGCAGGCCCTGCGGCGACACGGCCACCATCGATTTTTCGACCAGGGCTTCCAGCGCCTCCAGCACCGCGAGCGGGGCTTCGCCGGGGTCGGCACACACGGCCTGCGCTGCCGCCAGCGTGAAGCCACCGCGGAAGACGGCCAGCCGGCGAAACGCCCGCTGCTCGGCCGGTTTCAGCAGCGTGTGGCTCCAGTCCAGTGCGGAGCGCAGCGTGCGCTGGTGCGGCTCGGCGGTGCGGCTGGCCTGGGTGAGCAGTTCCAGCCGGGTGCCGCCGTCGTCGGCCAGGTGGGCCGCCAGCCCGTGCATGCCCAGCACCGGCACACGCGCGGCGGCCAGCTCCAGCGCCAGCGGCAGGCCGTCCAGCGCGTGGCAGACCTGCGCCATCGCGCGACGTTGGCCGGGCCCGGGTGCGAAGCCCGGCAGGCGCGACGCCACGCGCTGCAGGAAGAGCTGCATCGCGCCGCTGTGAACCATCTGGTCAGGGTCCTCTTCTTCACCTGGCGGCGGCAGGCTCAGCGGCGCCAGGCGCAGCACCTGTTCCCCAGGGATCTGCAGCGGCTCGCGGCTGGTGACCAGGCACGTCAGCCGGGGCAGGCTGCGCTGCAGCCGGGCCACCAGCGGGGCCAGCGGCTCCAGCACATGCTCGGCGTTGTCCAGCACCAGCAGCAGGGCCTGGCCCGCCAGCGCCTGGACCAGGGCGTCGTCGCCGGGCACGCTGGCCGGCGGGATCTGGCAGGCCCGGGCCAGCGTGGCGCGCAAGGCCGCGGCATCGCTGCTCTCGGCCGGCAGCGGCGCCAGCTCGACCAGCCAGACGCCGTCGACATGGCGGCCCACCTGGCCCGCGGCCACCGCGAGCGCGAGGCTGGTCTTGCCGACACCCGCCGGGCCGCAGATGCTGACCAGGCGCGCGCCGTCCAGCAGGGCAGCGGCCTGGGCCAGGGCCTCGGCGCGGCCCACCAGCGGCGGCAGGCCGGCGGGCAGGTTGCCGCGGGCGGCTGGGGCAGGCGCCGGTGCGGCCGGTGCAGCAGGCGGCAGGGGTGGGGTCTGGGCCGGCTCGGCGCCAGCGGCCCGCACCTGCCCCAGGAAGCGGTAGCCCCGGCGCTGCACGGTCTCGATCCAGCGCGGCGCGCGGGCGTCGTCGCCCAGCGCGGCACGCAGCTCGCTGACCACGGTTTTCACCGCGCCCTCGCTGACGAAGCGCCGGCCCCAGACGGTGTCCAGCAGCGTGTCCTTCAGCACCAGCTCACCGGGGCGCTGGGCCAGGTGCGCCAGCAGGGCGAAGGACTTCGGCGGCAGCGGGACTTCCACGCCGCCCCGGCACAGCCGCGCGTTGGCGATGTCGAGCTCGAAATCGTCGAAACACAGGCGGGCGGCGGAGGCGGGCGCGGCGGCGGTCACGGCGCGGATTCTGCGCCCCGGGGCCCGGCCCGACCAGAACCCGACGGGAAGCTGACGACGCGCGCCCAGGGCCTGCGCACACTGTGGCATCCCCCTTTCGAGCGAGACCGTTCATGCCCCCCGCCCCCAGACCCCTGTGCAACCAGACCTACGCCTTGCGCCTGCACGGCCCGGCGGGCGACGCCGCCGGCCTGGTGGGCGAACTGGAGCATGTGCTCAGCGGCGACTGCCTGCGTTTTGGCTCCGGCGCCGGCCTGCTGGCCGCCTTGCTGGCGCTGCAGGCACCGCGCGAGGCCCTCACGCCAGCCCGCAGCCCCTCAGCAGCAGGCTGACCACGTGTTCGGTGGCCCGTTCGTGGTCGCGGGCCGTCAGCTTGTTGCGGCCCAGCACGGCACGCACCTGCACGTCGAAGTCGGCGTAGGTCTGCGTCGCGGCCCAGATCGTGAAGAACAGGTGTTCAGGGTCCACCGGGGCCATGCGCCCGGCGGCCATCCAGCCGCGCAGCACCTGGGCCTTGGCACGCACCATCGCACGCAGCTCGCCGCGCACCAGGTCGCCCAGCACCGGCGCGCCGTGCAGCAGCTCGTTGGCAAACACACGCGAGGCATCGGGCCGGCTGGCCGAGAGCGCCATCTTGGCGCGGATGTAGGCCTCCAGCGCGGTGCGCGGGTCGGCCTCGGGCTGCAGGCCGTCCAGCGGCAGCAGCCAATCGTGCAGCACGCCGGCCAGCACCTCGCGGTACAGCTCGGGTTTGCTGCCGAAGTAGTAATGCAGGTTGGCCTTGGGCAGGCCGGCGGCGGCGGCGATGGCCTCCATCGTCGCGCCGCCGAAGCCGGCGCGCGCAAAGACCTGCTCGGCACCGGCCAGGATCCGCGCCCGGTTGGCGGCGCGGATCCGGCCCTTGGCGGGGGTGTCCCCGGCCTCGGTCACAGGCGCGTCACTTCTTGGTCGCGGCCTCCCAGACCGCGTGCGTGTAACCGGCCTTGCCCGGGTCCTTCTTGATCACCGGCGCGCTGCCGGCGGCCAGCAGCACCTTCACCGTGCGCTCGTAGGCGGCCGGCTCCAGGTAACCCATCTTGGGTGAGTTGGCGGTGGTGATCAGCTTGGCCACGTTTTCCATCTGGCGCTGCTGCACCTTCAGCGTCGCGCTGCCCGAAGGGTCGGCCGCGACCACGATCTTGGCGGCGCCGGCCGGGTCCTTGACGGCATCGTTCCAGCCCTTCAGCGTGGCACGCACGAACTTGGCGGCGCGGGCCACGAAGGCCGGGTCCTTCAGCTTGGCTTCGGTGGTGTACAGGCCGTCTTCCAACGAGGCCACGCCCTGGTCCTCGTAGAAGAAGGTCACCAGGTCGGCCTCCTTGACGCCGGCGTCGATGACCTGCCAGTACTCGTTGTAGATCATGGTGCTGATGCAGGCGGCCTGGTTCTGCAGCAGCGGGTCGACGTTGAAACCCTGCTTGAGCACCTTGATGTCGGTGTCGGGCTTCAGGTTGAGCTTGGCCATCCAGTTCAGGAACGGGTACTCGTTGCCGCCGAACCAGACGCCCAGGGTCTTGCCCTTGAAGTCGGCCGGCTTGCTGACACCGCTGGCCTTCTTGCAGGTGAGCATCAGGCCCGAGCGGTTGAAGACCTGGGCGATGTTGACCAGCGGCACACCGGCTTCGCGCGCGGCCAGGGCATCGGGCATCCAGTTGACGATGGCGTCGGCGCCGTTGCCGGCGATCACCTGCACCGGCGACACATCGGGGCCGCCCGGCTTGATGGTGACGTCCAGGCCCTCGGCCTTGTAGTAGCCCTTGGCGGCGGCCACGTAATAACCGGCGAACTGGGCCTGAGGCACCCACTTCATCTGCACCGTGAACTTCTCTTGCGCGTGTGCGCCGGCGGTGGCGGCCAGCGCGACGGCGGCGGCCAGCAGCTTCAAGGTCAAACGTTTCATCACCAGGCTCCTCGGGGTTGGCATGACGGACAGGACACGACGGGGGTGCGGCTCAACGCGAGCGCACCGAAGGGTGCCAGAACGCCCAGCGGCGCTCCAGCAGAACGAGCAGCGCATAGGCCACCGAGCCGGTGACCGCCGCGACGACGATGGCGCCCCAGACCAGCGACATGTTCATGCGCGCGGCCTCGGTGCTGATGCGGAATCCCAGGCCCACGGTGGGCGAGCCGAAGAACTCCGCGACGATGGCGCCGATCAACGCCAGCGTGGCGTTGACCTTGAGCGCGCTGACGATGAAGGGCACAGCGCAGGGCAGGCGCAGGTCGATCAGCGTGCGGCCGTAGCTGGCGGCGTAGCTGTGCATCAGCTCGCGCTCCAGCTTGCCGGCGGCCTGCAGGCCGGCCAGCGTGGCCACCAGCATCGGGAAAAACGTCATCAGCACCACGACCGCGGCCTTGCTGGGCCACTCGAAGCCGAACCACATCACCATGATGGGCGCCACGGCCACCAGCGGGATGGTGCTGGTCAGGCTGGCCACCGGCAGCAGGCCGCGCTGCAGGAAGGGCGCGCGGTCGATGGCCACGCCGACCACAAAGCCCAGCGCCGAACCGAGGACCCAGCCCACGACCACGGCCTTCAACACCGTCTGCACGAAGTCGCGGCCCAGCGTGGCCAGGTTGTCCGCCATGCTTTGCACGATGGCCCACGGCGCCGGCAGCAGCACCTTCGGCACCTCGAACACCGTGACACCCACCTGCCAGAAAAACAGCACCCAGGCGCCGAACAACCCGGCCGTCAGCGGCCCGGCCCAGCGCGGGCCCTCGATGGCGGCGCAGCGGCGCACGCTCCACACGGCGAGCGCCAGGGCGATCAGGCCACCCATCAATGTCGTGGCGCTCATGGCGCGTGCCTCTTCTTCAGCAGCAGCTTCTCGGCCAGCGCCACGGCGCCGGTGAGCAGCAGGCCCAGCAGCGCCGACAGCACCAGCGCCGACCAGATGCCCACGGTGTTGCCGTAGTACGAGCCCGTGAGCAGCCGCGCGCCCAGGCCGGCCTGCGCGCCGGTGGGCAGCTCGGCCACCATCGCGCCCACCAGGCCGGCGGCAATGGCCACGCGCAGTGAAGGCAACAGGTAAGGCAGCGCCGCCGGAAGCCGCAGCATCCAGAAGGCCTGCCAGCGGCTGGCGGCGTAGGTGTGCATCAGCTCGGTCTCGATGCGCTGCGGCGAACGCAGGCCCTGCACCATGGCCACCGTCACCGGAAAAAAACACAGGTACATCGCGATGGCCGCCTTGGGCGCCACACCGGTCAGCCCCAGGCTGCCCAGGATCACCAGCACGATGGGCGCGATGGCGAGCACCGGCACCGTCTGCGAGGCCACGATCCAGGGCAGCAGCGCACGGTCCAGCGTGCGCGAGTGCACGATGGCCGCGGCCAGCAGCACGCCCAGCAGCGTGCCGAGCACAAAGCCGACCAGCGTGGACTGCGCGGTGACCGCGGCGTGGAACAGCAGGTTGCGGGGCGAATCCAGCGGCCAGTCCACGATGCTGCTGTAGAGGTCCAGCGCCACCTGGTGCGGTGCCGGCAGCACCGGCCGCTCCATGTTCAGCGTGGCGCTGACCAGGTCTTGCATGGTCCAGCCGGGTTGGTCGGCCAGCACACGTTCGATCACGCCTTGCCGGTTCATGCCGATGGCACCGGCGTACCAGAGCAGGCCGATGCACAAGAGCACGAAGGCCACCGGGCCCGAGCGCCGCAGGCTAGTCATGCGCCAGCGCCTCCCGCAACTCGTGGGCGACGGCCATGAACTCCGGCGTGTCGCGCAGGCCCAGGTGGCGCGTGGCCGGCAGCGGCGAGCGGATGTCCTTGACGATGCGCCCCGGCCGCGGCGACATCACGACGATGCGCGTGGACAGGTACACCGCCTCGGCGATGGAGTGCGTGACGAACACCACCGTGCGGCGCTCGCGCTCCCACAGCTGCTGCAGTTGTTCGTTCAGCCGGTCGCGCGTGATCTCGTCCAGCGCGCCGAAGGGCTCGTCCATCATCAGCAGGCGCGGCTCGAAGCCCAGCGCCCGGGCGATGGACACCCGCTGCTGCTGCCCGCCGGAGAGCTGCCAGGGGTAGCGCCCCTCCATGCCCTGCAGGCCGACGCGGGCCAGCTGCTCCAGCGCCACGGCTTTGCACTCGTCGGCGCCGCGGCCCTGGATCTGCAGCGGCAGCATCACGTTGGCCAGCACCGTGCGCCAGGGAAACAGTGCCGGCGCCTGGAACACATAACCGTAGGCCCAGGCCAGCCGCGCATCGTGCGGGCTCATGCCGTTGACGCGCACCTCGCCGGCGCTGATGGGCTCCAGGTCGGCCACCACGCGCAGCAGCGTGGTCTTGCCGCAGCCGGACGGGCCGATCAAGGACACGAACTCGCCGGGCGCGATGGCCAGGTCGACCTCGGACAGCGCGTGCACCGGGCCACCGGCAGACGGATACACCACGCTCGCGCGGCGGACGGACACGGCCAGGTCGGGTTCAGGGCTCACGGGGTGCGGCTGGGGGAGTGAAGTTAACCGAATGGTCAGCTTATTCTGGCCCAGGGAAGCCAGTTTCATGCCAGCAAACGGTGCCCGTGAGAACCCTGGTGTGCACCGCCAGCGTGCGTGCACCGGCCGCCGGACTGGTGAACACCCGCATGCGGCCTGGCATGCGGGTTGCGTACGATGGGCCAGAACTTGACCGAATGGTCAGTTTTTGTGCCTGAACTGGTGCGTGACGACCCCTGAAGGAGAGCGCCGCATGGCCGCATTGCCCGAACCCGATGTCCGCCCTGGCCGCCGCAGTGCGGCAGCGCTGGACCAAGCCTTTGCCGACGCCGCGCCACGGCTGACGCGCACGCAGGCGCTGGTGGAGGCCGAGCGCTGCCTCTACTGCTTTGATGCACCCTGCATGCAGGCCTGCCCCACGGGCATCGACGTGCCCAGCTTCATCCGCCGCATCGCCGAGGACAACCTGCGCGGCGCGGCGCGCGCCATCCTGCAGGCCAACCCGCTGGGCGGCACCTGCGCCCGCGCCTGCCCCACCGAAGAGCTGTGCGAAGAAGTCTGCGTGCGCGTGGCGCAGCAGGGCCAGCCGGTGGCCATCGGCCGGCTGCAGCGCTACGCGGTGGATGCGGTGATGGACCGGCCCGTGACGGCGCTCTTCACGCGCGCCGCGCCCACCGGGCGGCGCGTGGCCATCGTCGGCGCCGGGCCGGCCGGCCTGGCCTGTGCCTTCGAGCTGGCGCGGCGCGGCCACGACGTGGTGCTGCACGACGCCCGCCCCGCGGCCGGCGGCCTGAATCAATACGGCCTGGCGCACTACAAGATGGCCGGCGGCTTTGCGCAGGCCGAGCTGGACTGGCTGCTGCAGATCGGCGGCATCACCTTGCAACTGGGCTGGCGGCTGGAAAGCGCCGCACAGATCGATGGTCTGCTGGAGGCCTTTGATGCCGTCTACCTGGCCGTGGGCCTGGGCCGGACGGGCGCCTTGGGCCTGCCGGGCGAAGAGCTGGGTGGTGTGCGCGACGCGGTGGACTTCATCGCCGAGCTGCGCCAGGCGCCCGACCTCGCGGCGCTGCCCGTGGGCCGGCGCGTGGTGGTGATCGGCGGTGGCATGACGGCGGTGGACGCTGCGGTGCAGAGCAAGCTGCTGGGCGCCGACGAGGTGCACATGGTCTACCGCCGCGGGCCGGATCAGATGTCGGCCTCGCACGAGGAGCGTGACTGGGCCCAGACCAACGGGGTGCGCCTGCACTTCGGCTGGCGGCCGGTGGCGCTGCTGGCCGATGGTTGCGGCCAGCACGTGGCCGGCGTGCGCTTCGAGGGCGAAGGCGGCGAGCTTCAACTGGCGGCCGACACCGTGCTGAAGGCCATCGGCCAGAAACTGGACACGGCGCCGCTGGCCGGCAGCGGGCTGGCCTTGCACGGCGGCCGGGTGCTGGTGGACGACGACGGCCGCACCGGCGTGCCCCGCCTGTACGCGGGTGGCGACTGCCGGGCCGGCGGGCGGGATCTGACGGTCGAAGCGGTGGAAGACGGCAAACGTGCCGCCGCCGCCATCCATGCCGAACTGGCCTGAAGGAGAACACCATGGCCGACCTGCGCAACACCTTTGCCGGCATCACCAGCCCCAACCCCTTCTGGCTGGCGAGTGCACCGCCCACCGACAAGGCCTACAACATCCACCGCGCGTTTGAAGCCGGCTGGGGCGGCGTGGTCTGGAAGACGCTGGGCGAAGACGGCCCGCCCATCGTCAACGTCAATGGGCCGCGCTACGGCGCGCTGCTGACGCCCGACCGGCGGCTGCTGGGCTTCAACAACATCGAGCTGATCACCGACCGGCCGCTGCAGCTGAACCTGGACGAGATCCGCGCCGTCAAGCGCAGCTGGCCCGAGCGTGCGGTGGTGGTGTCGCTGATGGTGCCTTGCACCGAAAGCGCCTGGAAGGCCATCCTGCCGCAGGTGGAGGACACCGGGTGCGACGGCATCGAGCTGAACTTCGGCTGCCCGCACGGCATGAGCGAGCGTGGCATGGGCGCGGCCGTGGGCCAGGTGCCGGAGTACATCCAGATGGTCACGGCCTGGTGCAAGCAGTACAGCCGGCTGCCGGTGATCGTGAAGCTCACGCCCAACATCACCGACATCCGCCAGCCGGCACGCGCGGCCAAGGCGGGTGGGGCCGATGCGGTGTCGCTGATCAACACGATCACGTCGATCATGGGCGTGGACCCGGCGACGCTGACGATGAGCCCGTCCACCGGCGGCAAGGGCTCGCACGGCGGTTATTGCGGCCCGGCGGTCAAGCCCATCGCGCTGAACATGGTGGCGCAGATCGGGCGCGACCCGGCCACCGCCGGCCTGCCGATCAGCGGCATCGGCGGCGTGGGCAGCTGGCGTGATGCGCTGGACTACATCGCCCTTGGCGCCGGCAACGTGCAGGTCTGCACCGCGGCCATGGTCTACGGCTTCAAGATCGTGCAG
>CAYTWU010000071.1:0-13848 GCA_964442175.1 uncultured Rubrivivax sp. | reverse complement strand
CGGCCATGCGGTGTGCGCTGGCGCGGATCTGCTCCAGCGTGCCGGCAAGGTCACCCATGGCCTGGCCGCCAGTGCCCGCCACGTCGCTGGCCTGCTGCGCCAGCTGGTGGGCCTGGCGTGCGCTGTCGGCGCTCTGGCCCAGCGTGGTGCGCAGTTCTTCCATCGACGCCGCCGTCTGCTGCAGCGCGCTGGCCTGCGATTCGGTGCGTGACGACAAGTCCTGGTTGCCCTGCGCGATCTGCGCGCTGGCCGTGGCCACCTGCGCGGCGTTGTCGCGCACCGTGCCCACCACCTGGCCCAGCTGGCGGGCCATGCCCGCCAGCGCCACCACCAGGCGCTGGCCTTCGTCCTGCGTGCTGGCGGGCAGCGCGGTCGGCGTGCCGGGCGGCAGTTGCAGCTGGCCCGCGGCCACGGCATCGGCCAGGCCGATGGCCTGTTCGATGGAGCCAGAGGCACCCCGTGCAATGGCCCACAGCAGCAGCGCGCCACCACCGCCCAGCAACAGCAGCAGCGCGCTGACCACCGCCGTCGCCCAGAGCTCGGCACGGCGGTGTTGCGCCAGGTCGCCCGCGAGCGCCGCCATGGCGACGTCGCCCAGGGCCAGCTGGTCGTCGATGGCCTGGGTGGTCTGCGCCCACCAGTCGGCGCTGGGGTGGTCCAGCGTCTCCGCCGCGATGAGTTTGCCGCGTGCCAGGGCCAGCGCGGCCTCCAGCGAACGCTGCGCACGCGCCGGGGCATCGCCCAGCGCGGCGGCCACCGCCGGATCGGCGGCCACCGCGTGCCCCAGCGCGCGCTGTGCCGACGCGGCGGCGAACAGGGCTCGCTCGGCCTGCACCGCCAGACGGCTGCGGTCGGCAGGGCTGGCCTGGCCCTTGGCCAGCAGGCCCATGCCACCACCCCGCAGCCGGCCGAGCAGCTCCGACACCTGGGGCAGGTGGTTCAGCGCGGCGTCCTGCAGGTGGTAGCCCGAGGCCCAGGGGTTGAGCACCAGCTCCGAGCGGATCGCCACGTCGTGCAGCAGTTCCAGCTGGGCGTCGATCAGCGCGGTGTGGCGCTGGAAGCTCTCCGCCGCGGGCACACTGGCGGTGGAGACCGCCTGCGCCAGCGTGGTTTGCGCCTGCCAGAGCTTGTCCAGGCGCTGGCTGAGATCAGCATCACCGAAGGCTGCAAAGCCAGCCACGGCCGGCGCCTGCCGGTCCTGCAGCGCCTGCCAGGTCTGGCTGCGTTTGGCGGCCGCGGCAGCATCGCCGTTCAAGGCCCCGTTGGACAGGCCGCGGTGCTGGGCCGACAGACGCGCCATGCCCAGCAGGGCCTGGGCCGGGGGCAGGCCGGCGATCTCGTTTTGAATCTGCGCCAGCGAGGCCTGCACACGCTGCAGGTAGAGCGCGGCCGGCACAGCCGACATGGCCAGCGCCAAGGCGCCGATGAGCGCGAACTTGTGGCGAAGGCGCAGGCGTTGCAACAGGGACATGGGGATCTCCAACCATCCGGAACCGGTTGGCTGCCCTTGGCATCGACCCATCGTTGAACAACTTGAGCACATGCCAGCACCGGCCTTGATCGGCCTCAAATGTGTGCAGCGCAGGTGGCCCTAAGGTGCAGCCTGCACCACTTTGGCCAGCCCCATGCCCTGTTTCAACGCCCCTCCGGACCTGCAGGACCTGCTCGCCGCCAGCGGCCTGGCACCGCTGTGCCTGGGTGGCCGCACGCTGCTGCCCATCGTGCAGGGCGGCATGGGCGTCGGGGTCTCGGCGCACCGGCTGGCGGGCAGCGTGGCGGCGCTGGGCGGCGTGGGAACGCTGTCGTCGGTGGACCTGCGCCGCCAGCACGCAGACCTGATGGACGCCACGCGCGGGCTGGACATGGGCGATGTGCCGCAGGCCAAGGCGCTGATCCAGGCCGCCAACCAGACCGCCCTGCAGCGCGAGATCGCCGCCGCGCTGGCGTTGGCCCAGGGCCGCGGCCTGGTGGCGGTGAACGTGATGCGCGCGGTGAGCGACTACGCCGCCTCGGTGCGCACGGCCCTGGAGGCCGGTGTGCACATGGTGGTGGTCGGTGCCGGCCTGCCGCTGGACCTGCCGGAGCTCGCGCAAGACCACCCGCAGGCGCTGCTGGTGCCCATCCTGTCCGATGCCCGCGGCGTGCAGCTGGTGGTGAAGAAGTGGGCACGCAAGCAGCGGCTGCCCGACGCCATCGTGATCGAACACCCGCGCTTGGCCGGCGGCCACCTGGGTGCGGCCAGGATCACCGACCTGGCCGATCCGCGTTTCGACTTCGACAACGTGATTCCGGCCGTGCGGCAGTTCCTGCGCGAGGCTGGCATCGAGCGCCATGTGCCGCTGATCGCCGCTGGCGGCGTGCGCAGCTTCGAGGACATCCGCCGCCTGCAGGCCCTGGGCGCCGACGCCGTGCAACTGGGCACGGCCTTTGCCGTGACGCAGGAGTGCGATGCCGACCCCGCCTTCAAGCGGGTGCTGGCCGAGGCCCGCGACGAGGACCTGGTGGAGTTCACCAGCGTGGCCGGCCTGCCCGCCCGCGCGGTGGGCACGCCCTGGCTGCGCAAGTACCTGCAGGCGCTGCCGCGGCTGCAGGCCCAGGTGCACCACAAACAGCGCTGCACCAAGGCTTTCGATTGCCTGGCGCAATGCGGGCTGCGCGACGGCCTGGCCGGCTGGGGCCAGTTCTGCATCGACCACCAGCTGGCCGCGGCCCTGCGGGGCGAAACACACAAGGGCCTGTTCTTCCGCGGTGTGGGTGCCCTGCCCTTCGGCGACCAGATCCGGCCGGTGCGCGAGCTGATGGCCCGGCTGCTGACGCCCGGGCCGGCGCTCAGCGCAGCAGCCGCACAGCCTTCGCCGGCCGCCGCAGTGTCTGCTTGACCTGCCCACCCGGGCCGGCCACCTGCACGTCCAGCCGCTGCAGGCGCGGGAAGGCGTCGAACAGGCCGTGCGTGACGGCTTTCAGCTGCGCTGGCACGGCACAGCGGAACACGTAGCGCCCTGCGGCCTCCGCATGTTCAGCCGCCACGGCCGCCGCCGGCGTGGCCGACGGCTGCAGCGCATCGACGTCCAGCGTGGTCTCGGTCGCAGTGCACTGCGCCGCCGCATCGGGCTGCCACAGGGCCGCGGCATCACGCAGCCGGGCGATGGCGGCCTCGGCGACCTGCTTCTGGGCAGCGCTGCGCGGCCGGTGCTCGAAGCCGACCAGGCTGTCCAGCGGGCTCTCGAAGGCCAGCGTGAGCAGCGGGCCGTCGATGGCCACATCCAGCCGCGCCTGGCCGTGCACATGGCTGTGGCTGTGCTGGGCCCAGGCGGGTGCCGTGGCGAACATGATCGACATCAGCAGGGACAGGGTGCGGGTCATGGCGGTTCCTGGTGAAGGGCTCATCGGTTCACGGCACGCAGCATCAGCGTCGTGTTGTGCCGCATCAGGGCCTCGTAGCTGGCGGCCGGGCCGCTGGCGTCGGACAAGGCGTCGGAGTACAGCGCACCGGCCGGCTGCACGCCGGTTTCGCGGCCGATCTGCTCGATCAGGCGCGGGTCGGCGATGGTCTCGACGAAGAGCGCGCGCACGTTCTGTGCCTTGATCTGGCGCACCAGCGCGGCCACGCCACGGGCGGAGGCCTCGGCCTCGGTGCTCAGGCCCTGCGGCGCCAGGAAGCGCACGCCGTAGGCGGCGGCGTAGTGGCCGAAGGCATCGTGCGAGCTGATCAGCTTGCGGCGCTCCGGCGGCACCGCCGCCCAGCCGGCACGGATCTCGCGGTCCAGCGCCTGCAGGCGTTGTGTGCTGGCCCGGGCGCGTTCAAGGTACGCGGGGCAACGCGGTGCATCGGCGGCACACAACCCGCGTGCGATGGCCTGCACGTAGTGCACGGCCGCGGCCACGTCCTGCCAGGCGTGCGGGTCCACGTCGTGGTTGTGGGCATGGCCGTGGGAGGACGCGGCCTTGAGCGGCTTCAGGCCATCGCTGAGCACCACGTGCCGGCCCTGGAAGTTGGCCGACTTCAGGAAACGCGCCATCCAGCCCTCGAAACCCAGGCCGTTGGAAAACAGCACCCGCGCACCGGCCACGCTGCGCGCCATCGCCGGTGTGGGCTGCACGGCGTGGGCGTCGCTGCCCGGGCCCACCAGCACCTGCAGCGCGATGTCCGGCCCGCCCACCTGCTGCACCAGATCGCCCAAGATGCTGAAGCTGGCCACCACCGGCAGCGGGGCCTGGGCCCGGGCAGGTGCTGTGGCGCAGAACAGCAGGGCGGCAGCGGCGAAGAACAACGGGCGCATCGGCATCAGGCTTTCAGGTGGTGGGCCGGCACGCGGCGGGCGCGCAGCGCACCGCGTGGGCCGAACACGATGGACAGCAGGTAGAGCCCGCCCAAGGTCAGCACGATGCAGGGGCCGCTGGGCGCGTCCAGGTGGTAGGACAGCACCAGGCCCAGCACGCTGCCGATTGCGCTGATGCCGACCGCAGCGGCCAGCAGCGGCTTCAGGTCGCGCACCCAGAAACGCGCCGCGGCGGCCGGCAGGATCATCATGCCCACCGCCAGCAGCGTGCCCAGGGCCTGGAAGCCGGCCACGAGGTTGAGCACCAGCAACGCCAGGAAGCCGTAATGCGCCACCGGGCTCCAGCGGCTGACGGCACGCAGGAAGGCCGGGTCCAGGCATTCCAGCACCAGCGGGCGGTACAGCAGCACCAGCGTGGCCAGCGTGACCGCCGCCACGCCGGCCAGGAAGGCCACGGCCGCAGCGTCCAGCGCCAGCACGCTGCCGAAGAGCACGTGCAGCAGGTCGACATTGCGGCCCTGCGACGAGATGATCACCACGCCCAGCGCCAGCGACAGCAGGTAGAAGGCGGCGAGGCTGGTGTCTTCGCGCAGCACCGTGTTGCGCGAGACGGCGCCAGAGAGCGCCACCACCGCCAGCCCCGCCACCAGGCCGCCGAGTGTCATCGCACCGAGTGACAGCCCGGCCACCAGGTAGCCGATGGCGGCGCCGGGCAGGATCGCGTGGGCCATGGCATCGCCCGTCAGGCTCATGCGGCGCAGCATCAGGAAAACGCCCACCGGCGGCGCGCTGAGCGACAAGGCCAGGCAGCCCCAGAGCGCGTTCTGCAGGAACACAAACTCGGTGAACGGGGCCAGCAGGTCCATCAGGTGCCCGTGGCTGCGGCAGGCGCGGGCTCGCACAGGGCCGCGGCGTCGTCGAAGGCCTCGACCATGCCGCGTGTGCGCTGCAGCTGCTGCGGTGTCAGCACCTCGGCCGTGGGCCCGCAGGCCACGGCCTCGCGCGCCAGCAGCAGGGTCTGCGGGAAGGCGCGGCGCACCAGGGCCAGGTCGTGCAACACGGCCAGCACGGTGCGGCCCTGGGCGTGCCAGGCCTGCACAAGGGCCATCAGCGCCTCGGTGGTGGCCTCGTCCACCGCCGCGAAGGGTTCGTCCAGCAGGATCAGGGCCGCGTCGCGCAGCATCAGCCGTGCAAACAACACGCGCTGGAACTGGCCGCCGGAGAGTGTGTCCAGCGTGCGGCGCTCGAAGCCCTGCAGGCCCACGGCATGCAGGGCCTCGTGGATGCGCGTGCGCTGCGCAGCCGTCAACCGCCCCAGCGCACCGGTTTCATGCCACAGCCCCATGGCCACGGTGTCGAACACGTTGAGCGGGAAGCTGCGGTCGATCTCGGCCTGCTGCGGCAGGTAGGCCAGGCGCGGCGCCGGTGTGCCGTGCTCCACGTGGCCCGACATCGGCGCCAACAGCCCCGCGATGCCCTTCAGCAACGTCGACTTGCCCGCGCCATTGGGGCCCACCACGGCCAGCAGCGCGCCCGCCTGCACCGTGAGGCCGAGGTGGTGCACGGCCGGGTGGCGGTCGTAGCCCAGGGTGAGGTCGTGCAGGCGGAGCATGGGATCTCGGATTTTGAGATCTCATTATCAATCATTGGCCGTAACATCGCCGGATCATGGAACGATCCACCCGCCAGCGCACCGCCATCCGCGACGCCATCCACGCCGCGCAGCGTCCGCTGCTGCCGCAAGAGGTGCTGGATGCCGCGCAGGCGGCCGTGCCCGGCCTGGGCATCGCCACGGTCTACCGCAACCTGAAGGCGATGGTTGACGACGGCGAACTGCAGCCCGTGGAGCTGCCCGGCGAAAACCTGCGCTACGAGCCCGTGGGCCACGCCCACCACCACCACTTCCAGTGCACGGCCTGCGAGCGGGTGTTCGACGTGCACGCCTGCCCTGGCAACCTGGCGCGGCTGGCCCCGGCCGGCTTCACCGTGGAGACGCACGAGCTCACGCTCTATGGTCGCTGCCAGGATTGCCAGGTGCCGACAGGCACCGTCAGGGCTGTGCCTGGACCACCCGCGACGGCACGGCGAAAGCGCCGCCACCCAGGTGGTGCAGCGTGTGCAGATCGGCGTTGTCGCCGCGGAAGGACCAGCGCCCGGCGCTGAAGACCCGCTCATCGGCGGCCGCCGCCACCACCTCGCCGAACACGGTGTCGTAGGTGGCTTCGCTGTGTGCCTCGGGCAGGTGGCGCAGCTCCAGCCAGGCACAGCAGCCGCTGATCCATGGCAGGCCCAGCACCGGGCCCGGCGTGTGGGCGATGCCGTCGCGCGCGAACTTGTCCACCGCACGTCCGGACTCGGAGCCGACAGCGTAGCTCAGGCCGGCCAAAGAGGGCGTGGGCAGGCACAGCGCAAATCGGCCGCTGGCCACCAGCAGCTCGCGCGTGAAGGTGTTCTTGTCGATCACCACGGCGATGCGTGGCGGCGTGAACTCCACCGGCATCGACCAGGCGGCGGCCATCACGTTGCGGCGGCCGCCATGTTCGGTGCACACCAGCACCGTGGGGCCGTGGTTGACGAGGCGGCTGGCATGGGCGAGGGCGACGGGCTGCATCGCTGCAGTCTAAGGGGGCGCTTGTTATCGTCCCCGCCATGAGCCACCTCTTCACCCCGTTGAACCTGGGCCCGCTGACGCTGCCCAACCGCATCGTGGTCGCGCCGATGTGCCAGTACTCCGCCACCGAGGGCAGCGCCGGCGATTGGCACCGCGTGCACCTGGGCAGCCTGGCGCTGTCTGGCGCCGGGCTGCTGATCCTGGAGGCCACGGCCGTCAGCGCCACGGGCCGCATCACGCCCCAATGCCTGGGCCTGTACAGCGATGCGAACGAAGCGGCGCTGGCCGGCATCGTGCGCATGCTGCGTGCCGCCTCACCCATGCCGCTGGCGGTGCAGCTCAGCCACGCGGGCCGCAAGGCCAGCAGCCAGGCGCCGTGGCATGGCGGCCAGCAGATCCCCAGCCACGCGGCTGGCGGCTGGCGGGCCGAAGCGCCATCGGCCCTGCCGCACGGCGACAACGAAGAGGCCCCCGAGGCGCTGGACGCCGATGGCCTGGCGCGGGTGCAGCAGGCCTTTGTGATGGCCGCCCGGCGGGCCGAGCGCATCGGGCTGCAAGGCATCGAGCTGCACGCCGCGCACGGCTACCTGCTGCACCAGTTCCTCTCGCCGCTGTCGAACCGGCGGGACGATGACTTTGGCGGTTCGCTCGACAAGCGCCTGCGCTTCCCGCTCGCGGTGTTCGATGCCGTGAAGGCGGCGGTGCAGATCCCGGTCTGGGTGCGCGTGTCGGCCAGCGACTGGGTGGACGGCGGCTGGGACGTGACCAGCACGCTGGCCTTTGCGCAGGCGCTGCAGGCGCGCGGCTGCGCGGCGCTGCACGTCAGCTCGGGCGGTGTCTCGCCACTGCAGCGCATCCCGCTGGGCCCGGGCTACCAGCTGCCGCTGGCGCGGGCGCTGAAAGCCGCGCTGACGATGCCGGTGATCGGTGTCGGCCTGATCACCGAACCCGCCCAGGCCGAAGCCGCCATCGCAGACGGCGACTGCGACGCCGTGGCCCTGGCCCGCGCCATCCTGTACGACCCGCGCTGGCCCTGGCACGCCGCCGCGGCCCTGGGTGCCCAGGTGACGGCCCCGCCGCAGTACTGGCGCAGCGCGCCGCGCGACTTGAAGGACCTGTTCAGCGGCCTGCGCTTCGGCCAACGCTGAACTTGACGCGGCGCAAGACCGGCCCGGCGCAGCGCGCCTAGAGTGGGACCACACTTTGAAGAGGAGCCCACCATGTTCAAGAAACTCCTGGTCCCCGTGGACGGCAGCGAACTGTCGCGCCACGCCCTGCAACAAGGCCTGGACCTGGCCCGCCAGCTGGGCGCCAGCGTGCAGGGCTTTGTCGTCGAGGCCATGCCGGCCCTGCCCACGATGGGCACCCACCTGGCCAACTACCAGCGCGAGGTCAAGGAACACGAGGCCCACACCGAGGCCCATGCGCAGAAGCTGCTGGCCTACGTGGCCCAGGCCGCGGCCGAGGCCGGCGTGGCCTGCGAGGGCAGCTACGAACGCAACGACGACATCGGCGCTGCCATCGCCGCCGCGGCGGACCGCCAGGGCTGCGACATGATCGTGATGGCCACGCACGGCCGGGGCGCGTTTGGCGAGTTGCTGTTCGGCTCGCAGACCAAACGTGTCATGGCGCTGAGCAAGACCCCGTTGCTGGTGCTGCACTGAGTTCGCGCAGGCAGGCCAGGCACAGGCAGCCGGTGTAACGCTGGCGCAGCTGCGCCAGCAGCGCGCCGCTCAGCTGCAGCTGGCTGCAGGCGCAGGGCGCTCTGTCCTGGGCGCCGCAGTGGAACGGGCCACCGCAGCGGGCGCAGAGATCCGCCGCGGGTTGGGCTGGGTGCGGCTTGTCAATGGGGAACATACCCCGCGAATGTAGTGGTTCCGCCCGCGCGGTGCGGCTCAGAATCGGGATCTTCAGATCTGCCCGAGAAGGCACCCGATGAAACTCCTGCCCCTGGCCGCTGCCGCCGCCCTCTGCGCGCTGAGCTTCAGCACCCACGCCCACCCCAACGACGCCGAACACCGCGCGCTGCGCCAGATGGAGCGCACGCAGACCGGCCTGTACCGCGCCTACTTCCCCGATCTGGCCACCGGCCGCAAGGCCGCCATCAGCTTCCACCACAACCTGGTGGAATCGAACTGGAAGCAGGGCTACCTGGTGCTGGAGCTGGACGGGCCGGAGATCGCCGCCTTGCACGGTTTTGGATTCCGCGTGACACCGGCGGCGGATGTGGTGGAACGCCGCAACCGCTTCCTGGACCAGATCGACGCCGGTGGCAACGGCACACAATCCATCCCGGGATTTGCCTGCTACGAGACGGTGGAAGAAACCTTTGCCGCGGCCGAGGGCATCACCGTGGCCAAACCGCAGCTGGCGACCTGGACGGACGTGGGTGACTCCTGGGCCAAGACCCGCGGCCTGGGCGGCTACGACATCAAGGTGCTCAAGCTCAGCAACAGCGCCATCGCCGGCACCAAGCCCAAGCTCTTCATCAATGCCGCCATCCACGCCCGCGAGTACACCACCGCACCGCTGGTGCTGAGCTTCGCTCGCTGGCTGACCGATGGTTACGGCACCAATGCCGACGCCACCTGGATCCTGGACCACCACGAGGTGCACCTGCTGCTGCAGACCAACCCCGACGGCCGCAAGAAGGCCGAGGCCGGCCTGTCCTGGCGCAAGAACACCAACACCGACTACTGCTCCGGCAACAGCGTCGGCGCCGACCTGAACCGCAACTTCACGTTCCAGTGGAATGCCACCGGGGGCGCGGGTTCCAGTGGCAACCCGTGCGCCGAGACCTACCGCGGCCCGAACCCGGCGTCCGAACCCGAGACCCAGGCCATCGAGGCCTACGTCCGCAGCCTCTGGCCCGACCGCCGCGGCCCGGGCATGAACGACGCCGCGCCGGCCGACACCAGCGGCATCCACCTGGACATCCACAGCTACAGCGAACTGGTGCTCTGGCCCTGGGGATCGACACCCAACGCGGCGCCCAACGGCACGGCGCTGCAGACCCTGGGCCGGCGCTTTGCCTGGTACAACGGCTACACCCCCATGCAGTCGATCGGTCTGTACCCGACCGACGGCACCAGTGAAGGTCCCAGCTACGGCGAACTGGGCGTGGCGGCCTACACCTTCGAGCTGGGCACCAGCTTCTTCCAGAGCTGCAGCACCTACACCAACACCATCCAGCCCGACAACCTGCCGGCCCTGATCTACGCTGCCAAGGTGGTGCGCACGCCCTACCTCACGCCCGCCGGTCCGGACACGCTGAACGTCGTGCTGCCGGGCAGCGTCACGGCCGGCACACCGGCCACGCTGACGGCGCAGGTGACGGACACCCGCTTCAACCAGAGCAACGGCGCCGAAGGTGTGCAGGCCATCACAGGCGCCAGCGCCTACATCGGTACCCCGCCCTGGGCGCCGGGTGCCGTCGCCATCCCGCTGACGGCCGCGGACGGCAACTTCAACAGCAGCACCGAAAACGTCACCGGCAGCCTGCCCACGGCCGGCCTGGCCGATGGCCGCTACCTGGTCTACGTGGTCGGCACCGACGCCGCCGGCGCCACCGGCCCGGTGAGCGCCGGCTTCCTGAACATCGGCAGCGCGCCCCCGCCGGCCATCACGCTGACGGTCACCAAGGGCAACGGCACGCCGCGCCGCACGCCGGTGAACCTGGCGTGGACGGGGGCCACCGGCAACCGGGTGGACCTGTACCGCAACGGCGCGCTGCTGGCGGCCACCCCCAACGACGGCGCGTACAGCGAAAACCGCCCGGCGGGCACCTGGAGCTACAAGATCTGCCAGCGCGGCTCCAACACCGCCTGCTCGGCGACGCAGAGCATCACGACACCGTGAACTGAGCGCTTCAGGCCCCCAGCGCGCGGTGCAACCACGCGCGGGCCAGCGTCCAGTCGCGTTTGACCGTGGCCAAGGAGATGCCGAGCACCTCGGCGATCTCCTCGTTCTCCAGGCCGCCGAAGAAGCGCAATTCCACACCCTTGGCGGCACGGGCGTCCACCTGCTCGAAGGCCAGCAGCGCTTCGTGCACGCGCACGACCTCGGCGCCGGGATCGCCGGCCACCTGCTGGGCCTCGGTCAGCGTCAGTGACACCAACGGCACGTCGCGCTTGAGCGCGCGGCGGGCGATGGCATGGTTCACCAGGATGCGCCGCATCATCACCGATGCCATGGCCAGGAAGTGCGAGCGGCTCTGCCACTGCGTGCGGGTCTGCTCGGTCAGGCGGAACCAGGCCTCGTGCGTGAGCGCCGTGGCGCTCAGCGTGTGGTCGTGCGACTCGTGGCGCATCAGCGCCCGGGCGCCCCGCTTCAGCTCGGCGTAAAGCGCCTCGAACAGCCCGTTGACGGCGCGCGGGTCGCGCGGGTCGATCTGCTGCAGCCAGGCAGTGATCTGTGGGTCGTCGGCGGGGTCCTCCAGCATCGCCGCGCATTGTGCGTCCCCGGGCGTGAGCCATTTGGCGCGGCGCATGTGCGCTAGTGCATGAAGACCTCGCCTTTGTGGCGAACCCATGGAGTACCCGGGATGCTGTTGACTTCTCTCTCCTGCCGTTGGCGCCTGTGTGGCGCGTTGCTGTCGGCCTGGCTGGGCCTGTGTCCGCTGGCCGCGACGGCCCAGCACGTGGACGGCGTGGCGGTGGATGCCGGCTTCCAGCCCGCGGCGCAGGCCAATGCCCTGGTGGCGCTGGTGCCCACGGACACCCGCGGGCTGGCCGAGGTCCGGCGCGTGGCCATCACCTCGTTCCAGGTGGAGTTCATCGTGCGGGGCGCGGCCAGCGCGTCGTCGTACGAAGTCGGCCGCTCGGGCACCGCCAGCGTGCACACGCACGTGCAGCTCACGGGCGTGGGCCCGGCCGAGCGCCAGGCGCTGACCGACCAGGCCCATGCGCAGTTCCAGGCGGCCCTGGCGTCGGCCGGCTACGAGGTGGTGCCGCTCGCGCGCGTGCTGCAGGCGCCGAGCTTCCAGCAACTGGCCGGCAACGGGCCCGCCGGGCCGGTGGAGACCCGCGGCCACAACACCTGGTCGGTGGTGCACGCCCCGCAGGGCATGCCCGTGTACGGCGAGGGCGCCGGCACCAGCAGCCTGCCGATGCTGGGCGGCCTGGGTCAGATGGCGCAGGCCCTCAGCCAGATGAACCACCTGCCGGCACTGGCCCGTGAGCTGGACGCGGCACCGGTGCAGGTGCGCCTGGTGCTGCACTTTGCCGACCTGCGCAGCAGCGGCCTGCAGCGCTTGTTCGGCCGCGACGCCACGGCCAGCGTGGGCGTGGGCATCAGCCCGATGCTCGTGCCGGTGCAGAGCCACCTGACCCTGGTGCGCCCGGGCGGTGCGCCGCTGCGGCTGCAGTTGAAGGCGCCGCTGCTGCTGGACGGCGGCGCCTTCGCGGCACTGCGCGACACGAGTTCGACCGCGGCCAACATCGGCCTGGCCGTCCTGGGCTTCGCGATGGGCACGGGCAGCACCGCAAAAGCCCAGGAATACGAGGCCGTGGCCGCACCCGAACGCTACAGCAGCGTCGTGGCCGCCGGCCTGGAGGCCGCCCGCGACCTGCTGGTCGCGCGTCTCGCGGCCGCGCGCTGAACCCCGATCCACCACACCCCAACCACCACCCTGAGGACAACTGGATGAACACGACCCCTTTCCGCCGGACCCGCAGCGCCCTGGCCCTGTGCTGCGCGCTGGCCCTGGCCGCCTGCGGCGGCGGCGGTGACGACGGCAACGACGCCGGCGGGAACACCCCACCCCCGCCGCCCGCAGGCGGTGGCAGCACGGCGGCACCGCTGGTGATCAGCAACGCCGCGCCGTCCACGCTGAACGGCACGCTCGACAAGTCGGTGGCCCTGTTCGAAGCGGGCAGCAGCAACGAGACCATGGGCAGCTTCAACGCCACCGACAGCCATTGCCGTGTCGCCGCCTATGTGATGCCCCTGCCCGGCAACAGCGGCACCTATTTCGTGGAACTGTCCTTCCGCAAGACGGACGGCGCCATCGGCCTGGTCAACTTCGGCACCGACGCGGGCCTGGCGGTGCTGGCGCGCGTGGCAGCACCCACGGCCGGCGTGGCGGTGGACGTGGCCAACCGCCGCATCGTCTTCACCGGGTTCACGCTGAGCAGCACGAACACCACGCTGACGCTGGACGGCAGCCTGGAGTACCCGACCAACATCGCCCCGGAGAACCGGGCGGCCTGCGGCTGACCGGCACCCCGCCGGCGGGCTCGATACTGCCGCCCATGTCGGTCGCCCCCTACCGCTGGCCCCACGTCCGGGCCGTCTTTGATGCCTGCGCCGAGCGCCCGCAGGCCGAACACGCCGCGCTGATCGCACGGGCCGGCCTCAGCGACGCCGAGCAGGCCGAGCTGCAATCGCTGCTGGCCCACTTGCCGGACGACGGCGAGGCGCGTGACGAGCTCCTGGCCACGCCGGCCGCACAACGCCTGCAGGGCAGCGGCCGGGATCGGGTGGACACCGCCCCCGCCCTGCCCGCCGGCCACCGCCTGGGCGCCTGGGCGGTGGTGCGCCCGCTGGGCAGCGGCGGCATGGGCGAGGTCTACGAGGCCGAGCGCGCCGATGGCCGCTACCAGGGGCGGGCCGCCATCAAGCGGCTCAAGCGCGGCATGGACAGCGCCGCCGTGCTCGGCCGCTTTGCGCTGGAGCGGCAAGCCCTGGCCCGGCTGAACCACCCGCACATCGCCCGCTTGCTCGACGCCGGCGCCGATGCCGCCGGGCTGCCCTACTTCGTGCTCGAGCTGGTGCAAGGCCGGCACATCGACGAGGCCTGCCGTGGCCAGCCGCTGGCCCGGCGGCTGGCGTGGATGCTGCAGCTCTGCGATGCCGTGGCCCATGCCCACCGGCACCTGCTGGTGCACCGCGACCTCAAGCCCGGCAACGTGCTGGTCGACGACGAGGGCCAGGTCAAGCTGCTGGAGTTCGGCATCG
>CAYTWU010000070.1:0-13913 GCA_964442175.1 uncultured Rubrivivax sp. | reverse complement strand
CAACACACCGTCGGTCGTGGCCTGGCTGCCCATGTAGAGCATGCCTTCGACACCGTTGATGGCTTCTTCCAGCGGCGTGGCCACGGTTTCTGCGATCACCTGCGGGTTGGCACCCGGGTACTGCGCGCGCACCACCACCGACGGTGGCACGACCTCGGGGTACTCCGAGATCGGCAGCGACGGCAGCGCGATCAGGCCACCCAGGAAGATCAGCAGCGAAAGCACGCCGGCAAAGATCGGCCGGTCGATGAAAAACTTGGACAGGTTCATGTTCAGCTCTTGGAACCGGTGGCGGTGGTCGCGCCTTCGCGCTGCGCCTGCATTTCAGGTTTGGCGTCCATCGGCACGGGCTTGGGCGCCAGCAGCACACCCGGGCGCACACGCTGCACACCGCCCACCACCACACGTTCGCCGGCCACAAGGCCTTCGCTGACGATGCGCAGGCCGTTCACCGAGGCGCCCAGCCTGACCTGGCGCCACACGGCCTTGTCGTCCGCGCCCACCACCATCACAAAACGTTTGTCCTGGTCGGTGCCGACGGCACGTTCGTTCACCAGCAGCACGTGGCCGGCATGCGCCGCGCCCATCTGCAGGCGCGCGAACTGGCCGGGGATCAGCGCGCCGTCCTGGTTGGGAAACACGGCGCGCACGCGGATCGTGCCGCTCCTGGCATCGACCTGGTTGTCCACCAGCTGAAGCCGGCCTTCGAACGGCAGGTCGCTCGACGCCGCGGTGCCCATGCGCACCGGGATGCGCGAGAGCTGTTCGCGCGCGCCACCCCGGAGGTCCTTCAGCGCACGCAGCACCACCTTCTCGTCGGCGTCGAAGCTGGCGTAGATGGGGCTCACCGACACCACGGTGGCCAACACGGGCGCACCGGGGCCGGCGGCCACCAGATTGCCGGCGGTGATCTCGATCCTGCCGATGCGGCCCGAGATCGGTGCGCGCACCTGCGTGTAGCCCAGGTTCAGCTGCGCCGACTGCAGCGCCGCGAGCGCGGCGCGCAGGTGGGCGTCGGCCTCGCGCTGGCTGTTGCTGCGGTCGTCGTACTCGCGCTGGGCGATGGCACGTTCCTCCCACAGGCGCTTGGCACGTTCGAGCTCGCTGCCGGCGTGTTGCACCCGCGAGCGGGCCGCGGCGACCTGCGCCTCGGCGCGTTCCACGTCAGCGGCAAACGGCGCGGGGTCGATGCTGAACAGCAGGTCGCCCTTGTTGACGAGCGAGCCTTCGCGAAAGTGCACGGCCTGCACGGTGCCGGCGGCGCGCGAGCGCAGCTCGACCCGGTCGACGGCTTCCAGGCGGCCCGAGAACTCCTCCCAGGCGGCCACCTCGGTGGCCACCACGGTGGCCACCGACACCGGCACCGCCGGCGGCGCGCCGGCGGGTGCATTGGCGTTGGCCGGCTCGCCGTGCAGGACAAAAAACGCGGCGGTCACGGCGACCACGGCCGTGAGTGCGGTCGCGCCGGCCAGAAGCGCCGGGCGTGATTTGGGGTGTGGGGTGTTCATGGGTGATCTCCCTCAGGAAGTGGCGACGGTTTCAGATGTCGGGGACGTGCATGTCAGGAAGGGCTGCACCAGGACATGCAGCGGCTCGACCCAGGACGCTGCAGCAGCCTGGGCATAACTCTTGGGCCAGCCGGTGGCCATCGGCAGCACATGGGCCTGCACCGCCACACCGGCTTCGCGCAGGCGCCGCGCATAGGCCAGGGTCTCGTCGCGCAGCGGGTCGTCCGGCGAGGTGAGCAGCAACGTCGGTGGCAGGCCCGCCAGGCGCAGCGACGCACCGGGCGATGCGTAGGGGTGCATCGCATCCGTGGCCTGCGCCAGGTAGGCGCGCCAGCCGTCAGCGCAGGGGCAGCCCAGCGGGCCGTCGCGTGCATCGCGCTGCGACGCGGTGGCGATGCAGGCATCGAGCATCGGCGACAACAGCATCTGGCCGGCCAGCACCGGGCCCGCCCGGTCGCGTGCGATCAGCGCCACGGCGGCAGCGATGTTGCCGCCGGCGTCTTCACCGGCCACGAACAGCGGTGCCTGCCGATTTTTGTGACGGCTCGTCCGGCGACGCGTCCGGTCCAGCCACTGCAGCGCCAGATACGCGGCTTCCACGGCCTGGGGGAAGGGGCGCGCCGGCGCCAGCGGGTAGTCGAGCGATGCAACGACGGCCGCGTGCTCGGCCAGCACACGGGCCACGGCGGCCCCGCTGTCGAGCGAACCCCCGACAAAACCGCCGCCATGGAAGTGCAGCACCCAGGCCCCGGAGGGCGGCGCTGCGGCGCCGCGATACAGGCGCAGCGTGACGGGGCTGCCATCGGCCAGACGCAGCGTTTCATCGGAGATCGACCTGTTCGAGGGCCTGGACATGGTCTGTCGCCACTACAACGGTGGCGCCGGGCGTGTTGCAATGCAGCGGAAGATAGGTTCAAGCGCGGCGAGCACCAATAGCCGCAGCGCGACCAGCGTGTTCCACCAGTGACAACAATCAAGGCCTCGGATTGCGGTGCAATGCAGGCCACACGAGGGAACCATCCAGATGGACAAACTTTCTGCCATGCAGGCGTTCGTGCGCGTCGTCGAGGCGGGCACCTTCACCAAGGCCGCCGACACGATGGCGATGCCCAAGGCCACGGTCACGCGGCTGGTGCAGTCGCTGGAGGCGCAGCTGCAGACCCAGCTGCTGAACCGCACCACGCGCCGCGTCACCGTCACCGCCGACGGCGCCGCCTACTTCGACCGCGCCTTGCGCCTGCTGGGCGAACTGGACGAACTCGAGTCGAGCATGACACGCGCCAAGACCAACCCGCGGGGCCGCCTGCGGATCGACGTGCCCACGTCCGTGGGGCAGCAGCTGCTCATTCCGCACCTGCCCGACTTCCACGCGCGTTACCCCGACATCCAGATTGACCTGGGTGTCAGCGACCGCCCGGTGGACCTGATGGGTGAAAACGTCGACTGCGTCATCCGTGGCGGCGAGATCACCGACCAGAGCCTCGTGGCGCGCCGCATCGGCGAGTTCCACACGCTGCTGTGCGCCGCGCCCGAGTACATCCGGCGCCACGGCAAGCCGCAGACGCCGCAGGATCTGGAACA
The DNA here is from genome assembly GCA_964442175.1 of uncultured Rubrivivax sp. GTDB lineage: Bacteria > Pseudomonadota > Gammaproteobacteria > Burkholderiales > Burkholderiaceae_C > Rubrivivax. Next base: position 10,824 of record CAYTWU010000070.1, on the reverse strand, counting down.
AGGCACGCACCGCGTCGTGAACTACCTGTCGCACCGCACCGGCAGGCCGTTCCCGTGGCTGCTGCAGCGTGGCGACGCCAGGGTCGAGATCAACGCGCCACACACCATCGCGGTCAACGACTCCATCGGCGGCATGGCCGCCGGCCTGGCGGGCCTGGGCATCGTCTACACGTCCACGTTCCAGGCGCACCCGCACATCGTCAGCGGCGCGCTGGTGCCGCTGCTGCTGGACTGGTGCGCCGAGACGATTCCGCTGTACGTGGTCTACCCGCCCAACCGGCACCTCAGCACCAAGGTGCGCGTGTTCGTCGACTGGGTGGTGGAGCTGTTCGCACGCGACGACCTGATCGCACGCCGCTGCTGCCTGCCCAAGACACCCGAGGAACAGGCGCACATGGCCGCCGAGGCGATCGCCGACGCCAGCGCGTCAAGCAAGGTCGTGCCGGCCTAGGCAGGTCCTTGTTCAGGGCGTCAGCGTGCTGGTGCGCTCGACTTCGTTTTCCGTTGCCATCACGGGCAAGACCGGTGGCAGCAAAGGCGCTGACGGTGATGGCACCGGTGCAGGCTGGGCCGCCGGTCGGGCGGCGATGCGCCGCCGCACCGGCGGTGCCGGCGGCAAGGGTGTGTGCCGCCATCCAGCGCCCCAGCCCGGCGCCGGGGTGCCGGGGGCTGGCGGTGGAATGGTCTCGATCACCTGGCCGTCGGCGTCGGCCACCTGCACCTTCTGCGCCACCGAGTTGGCTGCCAGCGCGCGTCCGAAGCGGCGTGCCAGGCCCAGGTCGGTGTGCCAGATCTGGCCCTGCCGCAACAGCCGGCCGTTGGCCTGGCGTGTCACCTCGACGACACGGTAGAGCGCGCCGTCGAGTTTGTGCACCGCCGCCAGGCGGGCACTGGCCGCGGCCAGCGACTCGGTGGTGTGCACCGGTGTGTCGTCGGCGTCGGGGGGAAAGCTGCTTTCGGCCATCTTCGGCATTTCGGCGACCCCCGGGAAAACTTGACCCCCGGGGTCATTGGCAGGCTGCGTGCCGCGGGTGATCATCGGTCCACCATGCGCGACACCTCCCCTGCCCCGACGACCCACCACCGCATCTGCCCGCTGTGCGAGGCCTGCTGCGGGCTGGAGATCAGCGTGCGCGATGGCCACGTCACGGCCATCCGCGGCGCCGCCGACGATGTCTTCAGCCACGGCTACATCTGCCCGAAAGGCTTTGCGCTGAAAGACCTGCACGACGACCCGGACCGCCTGCGCACCCCGCTGATCAAGCGCAACGGCGTGCACGTGCCGGCCACCTGGGACGAAGCCTTCGCCGAGGTGGAGCGCCGCCTGCTGCCCGTGATCGAGCGCCATGGCCGCGACGCCGTGGCCCTGAGCATCGGCAACCCGGCAGCGCACAAGATGGCGCTGCTGCTGTACTTCCCGCGCCTGGCCAAGGCGCTGGGCACGAAAAACATCTTCTCGGCCTCCACGCTGGACCAGATGCCCAAGCAGCTGGCCGCCGGCTGGATGTTCGGCCACTGGCTCTCCATCCCGGTGCCCGACATCGACCACGCCGACCTGCTGGTGGTGCTGGGCGCCAACCCCATGGCCAGCAACGGCAGCCTGTGGACCGTGCCCGACTACCGCGGCCGAGCCAAAGCGCTGCGCGCACGCGGCGGGCGCATCGTCGTCATCGACCCGCGCCGCACGGAAACCGCCGAAGCCGCCGACGAGCACCATTTCCTGCGCCCGGGCAGCGATGTGTTCCTGCTCGCCGCCATCGTGCACACACTGTTCGACGAAAACCTGGTGTTGCCCGGCCGTCTGCAGCCCTGGCTCAACGGCATCGAGGCCGTGCGCGAAGCGGTGCAGCCCTTTTCCGCCGACACGGTGGCCGCGCGCTGTGGCCTGGCGGCCGAAGCCATCCGCGGCATCGCGCGCCAGTTGGCCGCGGCCGAGCGCGGCTGCCTGTACGGCCGCATCGGCACCTGCACACAACGTTTTGGCACCACAGCCTCGTGGCTGGTCGACGTGGTCAACGCGCTCACCGGCCAGCTGGACCGGCCCGGCGGCGCGATGTGGCCCCAGGCCGCCGCGTTCGCCCGCAACACCGAGGGCCGGCCCGGCATCGGCGGCGGCATCGGCGTGGGCCGCCACCACAGCCGCGTGAGCGGCGCGCCCGAGGTCTACGGCGAGCTGCCGATCACGCTGCTGGCCGAGGAGATCGAGACTCCGGGCGCCGGCCAGGTGCGGGCCTACATCAGCATCGCGAGCAACCCGGTCCTGTCGTCACCCAACGGCGCACGCCTGTCGCGTGCCCTGGAGGGTCTGGACTGCATGATCAGCCTGGACCTGTATCTGAACGAGACCACACGCCATGCCGACGTCATCCTGCCCGGCATGAGCGCGCTGGAGCACGGCCACTACGACGTCGCCTTCCCGCAGTTTTCGGTGCGCAACCACGCGCGCTACAGCCCGCCGGTGCTGCCACCGGCGCCGGGGGCGATGCCCGAGTGGCAGGTGCTGCTGAAGCTGACGGCCATCGCGCTGGGGCGCGGCGCCAACGCGGATGTGCAGGCGCTGGACGATGAACGGGTCACGGCCGACGTGCAGCGCCTGGCCGGTGCGCAGGCGGAGGCGGTGCTGGCCGCCGTGTCACCCTGGCAGGGGCCGGAGCGGCTGCTGGACCTGGCCCTGCGCAGCGGCCCGCATGGCGACGGCTTCGGCCGCCGGCCCGAGGGCCTGACACTGGACAAGCTGGCGGCCATGCCGGCCGGCGTGGACCTGGGCCCGCTGCAGCCCCGTTTGCCTGGGGTGCTGCGCACACCCAGCGGCCGCATCGAGCTGGCACCGCCCCCGCTGCTGGCCGACCTGCAGGCCGCTGCCGCCGACCTGCCCACCCCGGCGCCGGACCTGGTGATCATCGGCCGGCGCGAGGTGCGCAGCAACAACAGCTGGATGCACAACCTGCCCACGCTGGCCAAGGGCCCGGAGCGCTGCACGCTGCTGCTGCACCCGCTGGACGCGGCCCGACACGGGGTGGTGGACGGCCAGCGCGTCACCATCACCGGACCTCAAGGCAGCGTGGTCGCGCCCGTGGCCATCGACGCCGCGATGATGCCCGGCGTGGCCAGCCTGCCGCACGGCTGGGGACACGGCCTGGCGGGCACGCAGATGGCCGTGGCAGCGGAGCGCCCCGGCGCCAACCTGAACCAGTTGCTCGACGACCGCCTGCGGGATCCGTTGTCGGGCAACGCGGTGCTGTCGGGTGTGCCGATCCAGCTGTCTGCCGCCTGCGGCGCATGAACCCCAGCCCGGTGCTGCAATGGCGCGGCCTGGTTTTTGCCTACCCCGGCCAGCCGCCACTGTTCAACGGCCTGGACCTGGCCGTGCCGGCCGGCGTGACGCTGATCGACGGCGACATGGGCTGCGGCAAGAGCACGCTGCTGCGCCTGCTGGCCGGTGAACTGGTCGGCCACGGCGAACGTTGGCTGAACGGCGTGCGCGCCAGTGGCGACACCGCCGCGTGGCAGCGGGCAGTGTGCGGGTTCGATGCGCGCGACCCCGCGTTCGACGACCTCAGCGCCGAAGGGCTGATGCACCACCTGCGCCAGACCCATGCCACGCTGGACGAAGCGGCCTGGCGCCGGCTGCACGACGGCTTCGGCCTGGCCGAACACGCCGGCAAGCCGCTGTACATGTTGTCGCGCGGTTCCCGCCAGAAGGCGGCGCTGGCCGTGGCGCTGAGCTGCCAGGCGCCGCTGACGCTGCTGGACGAACCCACCGCCGGGCTGGACGCGGCCGCCCTGCGCACGCTGGCGCAGGCGCTGCAAGCCCTGCCCACCGGCGAAGCACGCGCCGTGGTGATGGCCAGCAGCATGCCCTTGCCCGGCTTCACGCCGGCCGCCAGCATCAAGCTGCCCGGCTGAGCCCCGTCAGCAGCGCGCCTGCGGATCGGCGCGCTCGAAGCGCTCCACCGTCAACGTCGGCAGGGGCGGCATCGCCGGGTCCACAGCCGGCTGTGGCGTGATGTGCGCCACCAGTTGCACCCACACCGGCGCACCCGGGGCCGGCTTCACGGCACCGTAGGACCGCTCCAGCGCCAGGTAGTCGCCCGCCTGCGCCACCGGCAGCGCACGGCCATCGGCACAGAGTTCGATGCGGGGCGCATCGGCCAGGTACGTGAACAGGCCGCTCAGCCGCAGGCGCGGTTCGATGGGTGCGGGTGTGGCCAAGCGCGGCAGGCGCAGGCCCTGCGTGGCACCGCGCAAGGCGCCGTCGGCTTGCAGCGTCCAGTGCTGCGCGCCGGGTGCCCCCTTCAGCGTGAGTTGCCGGCCTTCCAGGGTGTAGCGGCCCAGCGTGTCGACCGCCGATCCTTGGGCCGGCTGCTGGCGCAACTGGTAGGTGCCGCCGGGCAACACATCTACCTGCCACCGCGCACCCTGCGGCCCCGCACCGGCAAACGACGCCGGCAACAGGCCCAGTGGCGACATGCGCCGCTCGCCGGCCGCGTGGCCGGCCGCGCTGGCGCACAGCAGCCCGGCCACCAGCAGCGCAGCGCCGTGCATGGCGTCAGCCGCGCACCGGCGGCGCCAGGTCGCCATGCGCCGCCAGCCACGCGGTGGCCGCGGTGCCATCGCCTTGCGACGGGTGGAAATCGGCCGCGAGGTAGCGCCGCCAGGGGCGCCAGGCGTGGCGCACCACACCATCGGCACCGAACAGCAGCCGCGCCGCGCCGGCCCAGGTGGCGGGCCGCCACCAGTGGCCGTCGCGCCAGAGGTTGTGCAGCGTCTGGCGGCTCAGGTCCAGCACAAAGTGCAGCGAGACCACCACGAACAGCCGGCGCCGCCAGCGTTCGTTGCCGCCCAGCGCGCGGTAGAGGTCGAACGCGGTGCAGCGGTGCTCCGATTCTTCGCTGGCGTGCCACAGCCAGAGGTCGCGCAGCCGCGGCTCGGCGCCCTCCAGCAAGCCCGGGCGTGTGAGCAGCACATCGGACAGGATGGCCGTCAGGTGTTCGGTGGCGGCTGTCACGCCCAGCCAGGCACGGGCATCCAGGTGCTGCAACTGCGTGGCGATGCGCCGCCGGATGCGCGGCTCCCAGTGGTTCACGTAACCCTGTTCGGCCAGTTGCTGGTTGAACAGCTGGTGCACCCGCCGGTGTGTGGCCTCCTGGCCGATGAAACCCTGCACCTCGGCCGCGAAGCTGCCTTTCTGCGCCGGGTCCAGCTTCGCCAGGCCCTGCTTGACCGCGTCGATGAACAGCTGTTCGCCGGCCGGGAAACTGAACGACAAGGCGTTGAACCAGGCACTGCGGAAGGCGTCGCCACCGGCCCAATGGCGGGCCCAGGGGGTGTGCAGGTCCACCTGCAGGCGGCGCACGGTCAGCGGGCTGGTCATGCAGGCATTGTGCCGTTAAGGTGGGGCCATGACCGATCTGTCACCGCTTTACCGTGCGGTTCGCGCCGAATCGCTGCAGCGCGTGGCGCCGCTGTCGCCCGAGGATTGCCAGGTGCAGTCCATGCCCGACACCAGCCCCGCCAAATGGCACCTGGCGCACACCACCTGGTTCTTCGAGACCTTCGTGCTCGAACGCTGCGAGCCCGGCTTCCGGCCGCACGAACCCGCCTACCGCAGCCTGTTCAACAGCTACTACCAGGCCGTGGGCCCGCAGCACCCGCGGCCGCAGCGCGGGCTGGTCACGCGGCCGTCGCTGGCCGAGGTGCTGGCCTGGCGCGCGGCGGTGGACCAGCGCATCCAGGCCTTGCTGCAGGCCGGCCCGGCGCCCGAGCTGGCCACGCTGGTGATGCTGGGGCTGCAGCACGAACAGCAGCACCAGGAGCTGCTGGTCACCGACATCAAGCACCTGCTGTGGCAGAACCCGCTGCGCCCGGCCTATGCCGCCGGCATGCCGCCGCCCGCAGCGGTGGCGGCCGATGCCCGCTGGCTGCACTTTGACGCCGGCTGGACGATGGCAGGCCACGACCCGGCGGCCGACGGGCCCTTCAGCTTCGACAACGAGGGCCCCTGCCACCGTGTGCACCTGGAGGCCTTTGCACTGCAGGACAGGCTGGTCACGCAGGGCGAGTGGCTGGCCTTCATGGCCGACGATGGTTACCGCCGGCCGGCGCTGTGGTTGTCACTGGGCTGGGACTGGGCCCAGGGCCGCGACGCCCCGCTGTACTGGCACCGCCCCGCCGAGGGCGAGCCCTGGCAGGTCTTCACGCTCTTCGGCCCGCAGCCGCTGGACGCGCAGGCCCCGGTGCTGCACCTGAGCTATTTCGAGGCTGACGCCTACGCGCGCTGGGCAGGCGCGCGTCTGCCGACCGAGTTCGAATGGGAGCATGCCGCGCGGCAAGGCGGGCTGCAGCAGTGCGACGCCATCGCCTGGCAATGGACGCAGTCGGCCTACGCCCCCTACCCACGCTACCGCCCGGCGGCTGACGCACTGGGCGAATACAACGGCAAGTTCATGTGCCAGCAGCAGGTGCTGCGCGGCGGCTCGCTGGCCACGCCGGCCGGCCACACGCGCGCCAGCTACCGAAACTTCTTCCCGCCGGCGGCGCAGTGGCAGTTCAGCGGCCTGCGGCTGGCACGGGACGCCTGATGGTCCTCAGCCCGCGGGCACCGCCCGTTCGGCCGCCCAGGCGCGCAGCGCGGTGATGGCCTCGGCGCGTGTCACTGACAGCGGCTTGGTGCGCACCAGCTCGGCCAGCACCAGGGCGGCGTCCGGCGCCTTGCCCAGTGCGTGGGCCTCGTAGCGCGCGGCGATCGCGGCGGCTTCGACCTCGGCGCCGGAGAAGCCCTCGCTGGCCACCACCAGGGTCTGCAGGCCAGCCGCGTCAACGACGATCTTCAGCCGCGTCAGATGGATGCGGAACAGCTCGGCGCGCGTTTCTTCGTCGGGCAGGTCGACGAAGAAGATCTCGTCGAAGCGCCCCTTGCGCACCAGCTCCGGCGGCAGCGACTCGATGTCATTGGCGGTGGCCACCAGGAACACCCGGCTGCGGCGCTCGGCCATCCAGGTGAGCAGGGTGCCCAGCATGCGGCGCGTGGCGCCACTGCCGTCGCTGTCGCCCGAGGCGCCACCGGACAGGCCTTTTTCGATCTCGTCCATCCACAGCACACAGGGCTGCATGCTGTCGGCGGTGCGCAGCGCCTCGCGCAGCTTGCGTTCGCTTTCGCCCTGCCACTTGTCGTGCAGCGCACCGAAGTCCATGCGGAACAGCGGCAGCTGCCAGGACGCCGCCACAGCCTTGGCCGCCAGGCTCTTGCCGGCCCCCTGCACGCCCAGCAGCAGCAGGCCCTTGGGGGGCGGCAGGCCGGTGGCGTCGGGCTCCAGGAAGGGCTCGCGGCGCAGCAGCAGCCAGCGCTTGAGCGCCTGCATGCCGGCGACGGCCGCCATGTCGGGCAGGTCCTGCTCGAACACCAGCAGCTCGGCCGCGCCGAGCTGGGCCTGTTTGGCGGCCAGCACCCGCGCCAGGTCGGCCGCGGTGATCTGGCCGTCGCCCAGCGCCAGCCGGGCCAGGTGGCGCACCGCCGCCTCGGGCAGGCCGACCAGGTGGCGCTGCAGCGACTCCAGCGTGCGCTGGCAGCCGGCCACGTCCTGCCCGCTGCGGCCGCGCTGGCGGGTGATCTCTTCCTTCAGCACCGTGCGCACACGCTCGGGCGTCATGCTCTCCAGCTCAAAGCTGCTGGCCCAGGGCTGCAGCTCGTCGGGCACGTCGATGCTGTGGCCGACGAAGGCCAGCTGCACGCCACTGCCGTCGCACTGCAGCGCCAGGTCCTTCAGCGTGCGCACCGTCACCGGGTGGCTCAGGTAGGGGTGCAGGTCCAGCAGCAGCACCAGGGCCGGACCCTCCAGCCGGGCGATGGCTTTCAGCGCGGCGGGCAGTTCCAGCGTGTCGTCGACGCCCGGGTGGCCAGCCGTGCCCTTGTCGACCAGGCTGAGCTTCAGGCCGTGCAGCGCGCGCAGGCCGCGGCTGGCCGACCAGGCCCACAGCGCCCGCTGCGTGCGGCGTGTCACCGCCTCGGCCAGGGCCAGCACACGTTTTTCTTCGTGCGTCTGCAGCACGACGATGGGGGTGTGCGTGTCGAGCAGCGCGGTCAGCGCTTCGGCCTGGCTCGCACTCGGCATCTCAGCCTACCCAGCGACGGGCATTGCGGAACATGCGCATCCAGGGGCTGAGCTCGGACACATTCCCAGGCGTCCAGCTCATCAGCACGTTGCGGAACACCCGTTCGGCGTGCGGCATCATGGCCGTGAAGCGGCCGTCGGGCGTGGTCACGGCGGTCAGGCCGCCGGGGCTGCCGTTGGGGTTCGCGGGGTAGGCCTCGGTGGGTTGGCCGTGGCCGTCCACGAAGCGCATGGCGCGCTGCACGGCCGCCGCGTCGCCGCGCTGCGAAAAATCGGCATAACCCTCGCCATGCGCCACCGCGATCGGGATGCGGCTGCCGGCCATGCCGGCGAAGAACAGGCTGGGGCTGTCCAGCACCTCGGCCATCGCCAGGCGGGCCTCGAACTGCTCGCTGCGGTTGCGCGTGAACTTGGGCCAGGCCTGCGCGCCCGGGATCATCGGCGAGAGCGCGGCCAGCATCTGGCAGCCGTTGCAGATGCCCAGCGCAAACGTGTCGCGGCGCGCAAAAAACGCGGCAAACGCGTCCGCCAGCTGCGGGTTGAACAGGATGGAGCGTGCCCAGCCTTCACCCGCGCCCAGGGTGTCGCCGTAGCTGAAGCCACCGCAGGCGATGAAGCCGGTGTACTGCTCCAGACGTGTGCGGCCCGCCTGCAGGTCGCTCATGTGCACGTCGAAGGTGTCGAAACCGGCCAGCGCAAAGGCACGGCTGGTCTCCACGTGCGAGTTCACACCCTGCTCGCGCAGGATGGCGAGCTTGGGCCGTGCGCCGCTGGCGATGAAGGGCGCGGCGATGTCTTCCGCCGGGTCGAAGGCCAGCTGCAGGTGCAGGCCGGGTGCACTCGCGTCCGATGCGGCGGCGTGTTCGCTGTCGGCGCTGGCGGGGTTGTCGCGTTCGCGGTTGATGCGCCAGCTCACCTCGTCCCAGGCCGCGAGCAGATTGCCCAGCGGGGCGCTGAACTGCAGCTTGGTGTCGCGCCAGACCTCGACCATGCCACGGTCATTCGTCTTGCCGACGAAATGCGCGTGGCGCGACAAACCATGTTCACGCAGCACGGCCATCACCTCGTTGCGCTGCGCGGTGGGCACCTGCAGCAGCACGCCGAGTTCTTCGTTGAACAGCGCCTTCAGCGTCAGCTCGTTGCGGCGCTCGCCCACCTGGCCGGCCCAGTTCTTGGCGTCGCCCATCTCGGCGCGGCTGTCGCTGATGCCATCGCCTTCGGTGACCAGGATGTCCACGTTCAGGCTCAGGCCCAGGCGGCCGGCGAAGGCCATCTCGCAGGCAGCGGCCCAGAGGCCGCCGTCGCTGCGGTCGTGGTAGGCCAGCAGCCGGCCCTGGGCGCGCAGCGTGTTGACAGCTGCGACCAGGCTCTTCAGCAGCGCCGGGTCGTCCAGGTCCGGCACCTGATCGCCGAACTGGCCATGCACCTGGGCCAGCATCGAACCGGCCATGCGGTTGCGGCCCTGGCCCAGGTCCACCAGCACCAGCGTGGTGTCGCCCGGCTGCAGCTGCGGGGTCAGCGTGCCGCGCACATCGTCCAGCGTGGCAAAGGCGGTGACGATCAGGGAGACGGGCGCCGTGACCTTCTTGCCTTCCCATTGCGTGCGCATGGACAAGGAATCCTTGCCGACCGGGATGCCGATGCCGAGTGCCGGGCACAGTTCCAGGCCAACGGCCTTCACGGTCTCGTACAAGGCCGCGTCTTCGCCCGGCTCGCCGCAGGCCGCCATCCAGTTGGCGCTGAGCTTCACCTTCGACAGGTCCACCGGCGCGGCCAGCAGGTTGGTGATGGCCTCGCCCACGGCCATGCGGCCAGACGCAGGGGCGTTGAGTGCCGCCAGCGGCGTGCGTTCACCCATGCACATGGCCTCGCCACGGAAGCCGTCGTGGTCGGCCAGCGTCACGGCCACGTCGCCCACCGGCACCTGCCAGGGGCCGACCATGGGGTCGCGGTGGTTCAGGCCCCCCACGCTGCGGTCGCCGATCGTGACCAGGAAACGTTTGCTCGCCACGCTGGGGTGGCGCAGCACGCTGAAGGCGACGTCGTCCAGCTTCACGCCGGTCAGGTCCAGCGGAGCTTCCTGGCGCGGCACGCGCTGCACGTCGCGCCGCATCTTGGGTGGTTTGCCGAGCAGCACGTCCATCGGCATGTCGATCACACGCTGCTTTTTCCCATCAGCGCCCGGGCCGTCTTCCAGCACCAGTGCGGTGGCTTCGCTGGCCACGCCGACGACGGCAAAGGGGCAGCGCTCACGTGCGCACATCTGCTCGAAGAGTGGCATCAGCGCCGGGTCCAGCGCCAGCACATAACGTTCCTGGCTCTCGTTGCACCAGGCTTCCTTGGGCGCCAGGCCACTTTCTTCCAGCGGCACTTTCCGCAGGTCGAACACCGCGCCGCGGCCGGCGCCGTCCACCAGCTCCGGGAAGGCGTTGCTGATGCCACCGGCACCGACGTCGTGGATCGCAAGGATGGGGTTGGTGTCACCAAGCGCCCAGCAGTGGTTGATGACCTCCTGCGCGCGGCGCTGGATCTCGGGGTTGCCGCGCTGCACGCTGTCGAAATCCAGCGCGGCGGTGTTGGTGCCGGCGGCCATGCTGCTGGCCGCGCCGCCGCCCATGCCGATGCGCATGCCCGGCCCGCCCAGTTGCACCAGCAGCGTGCCGGCGCCGAACAGCCGCTTGTGCGTCTGGCCGGCGCTGATCATCCCCAGCCC
>CAYTWU010000069.1:0-13945 GCA_964442175.1 uncultured Rubrivivax sp. | reverse complement strand
GAGCGGCAGATCGCGCACATCAAGCAGCACCTGCCGAATGCCTTCGTCATCGCCGGCAACGTCGGCTCGGCCGAGGCCGTGCTCGACCTGGAGCGCTGGGGCGCCGACGCGACCAAGGTCGGCATCGGCCCGGGCAAGGTCTGCATCACGCGCATGAAGACCGGCTTTGGCACGGGGGGCTGGCAGCTCAGCGCCGTGAAGTGGTGCGCCCGCGTGGCCAGCAAGCCCATCGTGGCCGACGGCGGCATCCGCCACCACGGCGACATCGCCAAGAGCATCCGATTCGGCGCCAGCATGGTGATGATCGGCAGCCTGTTCGCCGGCCACGAAGAATCACCGGGCCAGACGGTGGAAGTTGATGGCAAGCGCTACAAGGAGTACTACGGCTCGGCCAGCGACTTCAACAAGGGCGAGTACAAACACGTCGAGGGCAAACGCATCCTCGAGCCCATCAAGGGCGCGCTGCAGGACACCTTGCGCGAGATGCGCGAGGACCTGCAGAGCAGCATCAGCTACGCCGGCGGCAGCACCCTGGCCGACCTGAAGAAGGTGAACTACGTGGTGCTGGGTGGCGAAAACGCGGGCGAACACCTGTTCATGTGATGCGCCGGCGGGCCAGGCTGCCCAGCACGCCGGCGCCCGCCAGCATCAGCGCCCAGCTGCCCGGCTCGGGCACGGGCGAGACCTCGCGCAGCACGTAGGCGTTGAGCGACGGGGTGTTGACGTTTTCGTCGAAGACGATGTCCTGCGTGGCGGCATCGGCCACGAAGGTGCCGACGATGCTGGTGAAGACGTTCTGGCCCATCGAGACCTCGGGCGAGAAGTTGCCCAGGCCGTCGCCGTACTTCAGCAGCCGGCCGCCCAGCCCGGGGTAGGAGCGGCCGGAGAAAAACTGCACCTGGTAGGTCAGGCCGACCGTCAGGCCCGAAAGAAAGCCGGGGGCGCTGACGTCGCCGTTGCGGTACTCGGCCGTGTTGATGACGGCCTTCCAGCCAGCGTCGCCGATGTTGTTGGGATAGCCCAGGCCGCTGTCGGCGAAGCTGAGGGGGAAAAAGGGCGAATTCACCCGCGTGAACGTCAGGTTCAGGCCGGTCGGGTCCACCGTGATGGCGGTGCCGGTGCCGCCGAGGTCGATGGCCTCGACCAGCGTGCCATTGGTCAGGATGCCCTGGTGCCCCAGGGCGCCACCAAAGCTCGGGCCCAGGGCCCAGTCGATCTCCGCCGCGAAGGCGGGCGGCAGGGCGGCAGCAGCGATCAACGCGGCGGCCGCGGCGCGGTGTGGCAGGGACATGGGAAACCTCCTGGTGTGGGGTGTGGGTAACGGGTGCCCCATGCTGCGACCGGGCCGTTGCACAGCCGTTGCAAGGGGCGCCCCGCTTCAGCGCCAGGTCGCGAGGAAGCTGGCCTGCACCTCGGGCCAGGAGGCCAGGCGCTGCGAAAGGCGCTGCCGCATCGCCACGTAGGCGCTGCCCCCCAGCGTGCGGGCCAGGTAGAGCGCAGCGCCGGCATGCGCCGCCGGGTCGTCCAGCGCCGCCAGCGCCTGTGCGCGCGTGGCGGCATCGGCGCCGGCACGGCAGCGCAGCGTCAGGGCCCGCAGGCCCAGTTCGGCATTCATGCCCGGTGCGTCGTCGGCCGGCAGGCTGTCCAGCACCTCGGGCCCGGCACCCGCGGACAGGGCCAGATCGGCCCGCAGCAGCGCGGCGCGGCAACGCACCCGCGGCGACTCCTGCTCGCCGGCCGCCGCCACGCGCGCCAGCCAACCGGCGGCGGCCTCGTGATCGCCCATGATCAGGGCCGCATGGGCGCAGCCCAGCATGATCTCGGCCGCCACCGGCACGTCGTCGAACAGGCCGCCGTCCAGCGCCTGCACCAGGGGCTGCACCAGCGGCCACTGGCCCAGCGCCGCCGCCGGCTCCAGCGCCGAATTGGCCACGCCCAGCATCGACAGCGGCTGCGCACCCGCCACGACGAGTTCGACCGCCGGCACCAGGTGCTCCCACAGGGGGCCCCAATCGCCCCGCACGTGGTAACACTCGATGAACAGGGCACGGAACATCAAGGCCATCTCGTCTCGCGGTGAGCCCGACAGGGTCTGCCAGGCCTCGTGCGCGACGACCAGGGCCTCGTCGGGTCGGGTCCAGTTGGAGAAGACCGTGGCCAGGTTGTACAGCGCCAAGCGCTGCAGGAAGACATTGCCATGGCGCGCCGCGAGCGCTGCCGCCTCGCGCAGATCGGCTTCGCCGGCGGCCTGGTGGCCCAGTTCGAGGCTGAACGCGCCGCGGAACAGCAGACCCCGCGCGCGGCCGTTGTGGTCGCCCAATTGGGTGAACAGCGCCAGGCTGGCATCGGCGTGCGCCACGGCCGACTGCATCTGGCCGCGCGAGTGTTCAAGCGTGGACAGCGAGACCAACACGTCGGCACGCTCGCGCGTGCCGGCCGCGGCCGACGCCAGTGCCGCCTGGCCCGCGGCCAGGGCCTCGTCCAGCCGGCCGCACTGGTGCAGCGCCCCCATGCGCTCGGTGCGCCAGCGCAGCGCCTGCGCCGGCGACTGGGGCGGCGCCATGCTGTCCAGCAGCGCGACGGCCTCCTGGGCCCGTCCGCAACCGGCCAGAAACCGCGCGGCCCGCAGTTGCAGGTCGTTGCGCGCCTCGGTTGTGATCGTGGGATCGGCCAGCAGCACCTGCAAGCGGCCATGCAGCGCCTGGGCCTCGTCGTGCCGGCCACGCAGCCACTCTGTGTAACTCAGGCGCGACAGCAGGGCCGCCTCGTCGGCGGGGCCGGGGCTGTCGGCCAGGCCCTGGTGCCATTGCGAGGCGGCTTCGGCCAGCGCATGCAGCGCATGGGCCGCATCCCCCGCCGCCAGCCGGTGCGGCACCGCACGCGCCGGCTCGCCGCAGGCCTCGAAGTGGCGTGCCGCCTCGACCGCCGTGCCTGCGGCCTCGGCGGCCAGCGCCAGGCGGTGGTGCAGCAGCTGGCGCCGTGTGGGCGTCAACGCCGAGGCCAGCGCCAGCCGCGCCAGGTCGTGCGCCCAGGCATAACCACCGCCGTCGCGTGCCAGCACCAGCTGGGCTTGCGCGGCCTGCTCCAGCGCCTGCACCGCTTCCAGCTCAGACAGTGCACAGGCCTGGGCGAGCCACGTGACGCCCAGGGGCTCGCCGGCCAGCGCCGCGGCTTCGAGCAGCCGCACCACCGGCGCGCCCAGGCGGCGCACCCGCGCCAGCACCGCATCGCGCACGCTGATGGGCAGGGGCAGCTCGCGGTAGTCCTCGGTCTGTTCGTCGAAGGGGGTGTGCCAGTGCCCGGCCGCATCGCCGCGCAGCAGGGCGCGTTCGGCCAGGTCGCGCAGGGTCTCGGCGATGAAATAGGGGTGGCCGCCGGTGGCGCTGCGCAGGCGCTGGGCAAATCGCGTCGGGGCGGCAGCACCGGACAGCTGGCGCACCAGCTCGTGCACCGCGGCCTCGGGCAAGGGGCCCAGGGGCAGCGTCTCGGCGCCCAGGGCCTCGGCGGTGGCCAGCAGTTCGGGGTCGTCGGCCTCCCCGCGCCAGGCCAGCAGCTCGATGGCGCCGGCACCGCCCAGCTCCCGCCGCCGCGCCACCACCCGCGCCAGCAGGCGGCGGCTGCCCGGATCAGCCAGTTGCCAGTCGTCCAGCACAACAGCGTCGAAAGACTCACCCGCCAGCGCCTGCCAGGCCCGCACGCAGGCTTCGTCAAAGCGCAGGCGTTCGTTGTCGTTGCGCAGCGGGGGCGGTGCCGGGCCGAGTTCGGGCAGCAGCCGGGCCAGCTCGGCCACCACCCAGGGCGCCAGCGCACCCAGTTCCGGCGGCTGGCCGGCCAGCACCCGCAGCGCGCGCGCAAAGGTGCCGAACGGCAGCTCGTGGTCGCCGACCTGACCGCGCAGCAGCGCATAGGGGCCCTGGGCTGCGGCGAAATCGGTGGCCAGCCGGGTTTTGCCCACGCCGGCCGGGCCGACCAGCAGCAAGGGCTGGCGACGCGCCCAGGCGCGTTGCAGCTGGGCGACCTCGGGCTCGCGGCCGACGAAGGGCAGCAGCGGCGGCAGTTGCACGCTGCGATCGGCCTGCACCGGGGCCGGCACCGTGGCTGCCGCAGGAGGCGCCGGCACGGCCTGCGGCCCCTCGCGCAAGGACTGCGCCAGCGCCAGCGTCTGCGGCATGGGCTGCAGGTCCAGCTCGGCTGCCAGCAAGGCCCGGCAGTGGTCGAACTGGCGCAGCGCGGCTTCGCGCTGGCCGGTGGCGGCCAGCAGCCGCATCGCCTCACGGTGGTGGCGCTCCTGCAGGGCATCTTGCAGCAGCAGGGTCTGCACACGGTGCAGGGCCGCGGACAGGTCGCCACGCGCCTCGGCGGCGGCAGCGCTGGCCTCCAGCACCTGGCGGTGCAGCGTCTGCGCACGTTGGCGCAGGGCCTCCAGCCAGGGCGCAAAGCCCGTGTCGTCGTCACCCTCTGCGGCCAGGCCATCCAGTGCCTCGCCGCGCCAGAGCGCCAGTGCGGTGTCGGGCTGCCCACCGGCCAGCACGGCCTCGGCACGCAGCAGATCGCAACCCAGCCCCGGGCCGGGGCGCAGGTGGTCACCTTCGGTCTGCACGGCGTCGGCCGCACCGGCCTCGCGCAGGCGCACGAGCTCGCGCCGCAAGTTGCGCCGCGCACTGCTTTCGTCCTGCCCGGGCCAGAGCCAGGCGCACAGCCGTGGCCGGCTGAGGCCGCCCTCCAGCACCAGCAGCATCAACAGCGCCAGCGCCTTGCGGGTTTTCAGCGGCTGCGGTCGGCCGGCGCACAGCAGGCGCACCGGCCCCAGGACCTGGAGTTCGAAGCGCGGCGCGTCGGCGTCACCCATGCGCGGATTGTGGGTGCAAGCCGGGGCACCGGATGACGTCAGCGCAGGCCGCTGCCGGCGGGCGGGCGCCGGACCGTCACGCCGCGGCTCCACCGTGCCAGCTCGAAGGGGCTCAGGAACTCGAAGCGTTCGCCGTCGGGCAGCACGACGCTGGCATGCCAGCGTCCCTCGGCGTCGAGCCAGAGGGTCAACAGGGCTGCGGCAGGCGCAGACGGATCTGATGACGGGGCGATCGGCATGACCGGCCGGATTGCGGCGCTTGTCACCTGCCGGCCTCAGGCCGAACGGCCCGACGTCGGCTGCGGAGGCACCGCCGTGGGGACCAGAAGATGCAGCCGCGCGAGCAGCGCGGCGTGCAGACGGGTGTCTGGCACGTGCATGAAGACCTCAGCGTCTGTGGTGTTCCACCATGGTGCGCGCACCCCGTTGCAACGCCGTTGCACTACGGCTGGCGGCGCACCGGCCGGGGTCAGCGCAGGCCCGTGTCAGCCGTTGCGGGGACCACGGGGCGCGTTGCCCCCCGGCACCAGCGGGCGAGCTCGAAGGGGCTCAGGAACTCCAGCCGCAGGCCATCCGGCATGACAACGGTGGCGTGCCAGCGACCCTCGGCATCGAGCCACAGGGTCAGTAGCGCCGTGGACGCCACGGGCTGTGGTGACGGCAGCATGGCGAGGGGCCCGGCACCGGGGCCAGCTGCATCTCGAAGGTCAGGTGGTTGCCGCCCAGACCGTTGACGGCGATGAAGGTTGCCAGCAGGTTCTCCTGGATGAAGTAGCCGTCCCAGGGATCGGCCTGGAACTGCGTCGGCAACGCAAACGACCAGTCGTTGCGGACCAGCAACTGATCGCCGGCGTGTACAGACGTGCTCGCGCCCACCAGCCTGAAGGGTTGGTCCAGGTCCAGCGGGTTGCTGACGACGCTGCCCAGGCCGTGCACGGCGTAGTCGCCGGTGGGGTACAGCTCCTCGGCGGACTGGACATGGATGCGCACGGTCCAGAAGCCATCCTGGAAGAACTGTTCTTCGTCGACCTGCACGTCGATGGTCCGCTGCCGGCCGTTGGGCAGCGTCACGGTCCGCTCGAACGACTCCGACCGGCCATCGAAGACGAGCCCCGGGACAGCAGAGACATCGTGCGCCGGCTGCAAGCTCGTCAAGCTGTACAGGTACAGGCCGTAGCTGCTGCCGAGGGTGACAGGAGGTGTGCCCGCCGCCGCTGCGAACGGCAGCAGCGTGGCCAGGGAACACAGGGCGATGGACATGGTGCGTGTCATGGCAGCTCCCGGTGGATGTGGAGGACGTCGCGGCTCAGGCGAAGCGGCGGCGCGCCAGGGTGGCGATGCCGGCCAGCATCAGCGCCCAGGTGCCGGGCTCGGGCACCGGCGGAGCCGCCATCAGCTCGAACGCACCCACGGTGTCGAGCTCGAAGCCGTTGGTGCCGCCGGGCGTGCCGCTGCCCAGGCCCCGGATGCGCACGTAGCGAACCCAGGGCAGGTCGCCGAGATCGTAGTTGCGCATGCCAGGCAGGTCGCCCAAGGCGTCGCCGGGGATACGTTGCGTGACGCCCCCAGTCTGGGAAGTGATGTCGGTGAAGCTCAGGGCATCCTGGCTGACCAGAATGCGCATCAGGTGTGTCTCGGTCGTGAAGCCGGACTCGTAGACGTTGATGTCGGGCGCCAGCGTGTTGCCCGTGCCGAAGCGATTGGCGATCACCGCAGCAGGCCCGAAGTCGAAGGTGACCTCGGCGGCCGCGAGACCGACAAAGACATCGTCGGGTGGGCCCAGAAAAAAACTGTCAGCAAAGCCCGTGGTGTTGCCCGACAGCACGGCCGGCCAGTTGGCTTGGGCAGGGGCGGCGGCAGACAACAGCGCCAACGTGATGAAGCCGGTGGCGGCCGAGAAGCAGGTGGGCATGGGGAACTCCGTAGGGGGATGGACGACCCCACTGTCTGCGGCTGCCGTTGCGGCGCCGTTGCGGCAGCCGCGATACAGCGGGCGGATCAGCGCGCGGGGGCCCCGCCGACCGCCGCCAGGGCTTGCCGCAAGGCCTGCGCGGCCACGGCATGCAAGCCGGGCTGCGCCAGCAGGCGGCGGGCCCGGTCCAGCGACCCATGCTGCAGGCCGCCGGGCAGCCGGCTTTCAGCCCACAACCGCACGGCCAGGCCGCGCGCCTGTAGCTCGGCGCCCGGCACAGGCTCGTCAGCCGGCAGCGCGCTCAGCGCTGCAGCGGGCAAGCCCTCGGCCAGGCAGGTCGCGGCCTCGGCCACCTGCCAGGCCTGGCGCTGCACGGCATCGGCCAGGCTCGCCGGCGGCGGCATGGCGGCCAGGTCCTGGCGCGCTGCAACGGCATCACCCGCAGCCAGCGCACAGCGCACGAAGTGCAGCCGCTGGGCGTGCACCAGCTCGGCCGCGCCCTGCGCGAGATCGTCAGCCAGGTCAGCCCGCCACGCGGCCGGCGTGGCCGTGTCGCCGCTCAACGGGAACACCTCCAGCGGCAGGTAGACGGCCATCTGCAGGCGAACCGACATCGGCAAGGCCCGCATCGCTTCGACGGCGGCCCGTGCATGGGCCAGGGCGGCATCCCACTCGCCCCGGGCACTGTGGGCCTGGACAAACGCGGCACGGAACACCGGGTCCAGCAGCCCGGTGGGCGGGCCCAGCGGCGGCGCCCAGGCCTCCTGCGCCGTGGCCAGCAGCGCGTCCATCTCGCCACGCGCCTGGTGCACCTCGCACAGGCTCTGCAGGAACGCCACGGTGTTGCGGGTCATGCCCATGCGCCGGGCGATGGCCAGCCCAGCGCGCAAGGCCAGTTCGGCCTCGTCGATGGACTTCAGGTTGATCAGCAATTGGCCCCGGCGGTACAGGCTCCGCGCGCTGCCGAAGTGGTCGCCCATCTGCCGGGAAACGGCTTCGGCCCGCGCCAGCAACGGCAAGGCTTCGGCAAACCGGCCGGCCTGTTGCTCAGTCAGGACCAGCGCATCCAGCAGGTCGGCGCGCTTGCTGGCGGGCAGGTGCGGATCGGCGAGCAGCGCATGCGCCTCCACCCGCGAGTCCTCGGTGCGGCCACTCTCGCGCAAGGCATCCACGCGGTACAGACGCGCCAAGGCCTGCTGCAGCGGCGTGCCGCCGGATGCCACGGTGTCCAGCAGCGCCAGCGCCTCCTCCGCGCGGCCCATCACCAGGGCGTCGTCCGAGCGGGCGTTGCGGGCCAGCCAACCGGCGATGTCGATCCACGCATCCAGTCGCTCGGACGGCGCCAGCAACCCGCTTTGCGCCAGCGTGCGAAGCGCATCGATCTGGGTCTGCGCCGCCTCGGCCTGGTTGACCCAGCGCAAGCTGCGCATCAGCCGGCGGTGCAGACGCGCCGCGACGGCCGGTGCGGGATCGTCCGCCAGCCCGCGCCGCCAATGATCGACGGCCTGCGGAATGTCCTGCAGCCGCTCCGCGCGGTCACCGGCGGCCATGCGCAGCGGCGCGGCGCGTGGCAGGTCGCCGCTGGCTTCGTGGTGCTGGGCCGCCACCGCCGGCGAATCGCCGGCCGCCTCCGCGGCCAACGCCAGGCGGCGGTGCACAAGGCGGCGTCGTTGCGCCGACAGACTGACCTCCAGCGCCTGCCGCGCCAGGTCGTGCGTGAAGCCGTGGCCGCCTTCGGGGCGCTCCTGCACCAGGGTCGCCTCCAGGGCCTGCTCCAGGGCCACGGTCGCCTCCAGCTCCGACAGCGCGCAGGCGGTGGCCAGCATCGCCGGCGACCACGGCTCGGCAGCCAGGCTGGCGGCCTCCAGCAGGCGGCGTGCCGCCTGCGGCAGGCGCTGGACGCGCGCCAGCACGGCGTCGCGCACGCTCTCCGGCAACGGCAGCTCGCGGTAATCCTCGGTTTCGGCGTCGAAGGGGGTGGACCAGCGGCCTTCGGCATCCAGGTACAGCGCGCCCGTGTCGGCGAGCAGGCGCAGTGTCTCGGCGATGAAAAATGGGTTGCCGCCGGTGGCGCGCTGCAGCCGCGCCGCGAAGCGCACCGGCTGCGGTGCGCCGGACAGTTGCTGCACCAGCTCCAGCACGGCCACCTCGTCCAGCGGCTCCAGTGGGACAGTCACCGCGCGCAGCCCGTCGCACAGGCGTTGCCGGGCGCCGGCGTCCCACTCGGGCCGTACCAGCAGCCACTCGCGTGCGCCGGGCTGGCCGCTGTCGCGCCGCTGCTGCACCACCCGGGTCAGCAGGCTCAGACTGGCAGCGTCGGCCAGATGCCAGTCGTCCAGCAGGACAACATCGAAGTTGTCGGCCGCCAGCCCCCGCCAGGCCTGCTTGCAGGCGTCGAAGAACCTGGCCTGCTCTTCGGCCGACCGGATGGCCGGCGCCGGGGCGCCGAGCCCGGGCAGCAGGCGCGCCAGTTCGTCGATGGCCCAAGGCGCCAAGCCGGCGGTCGCAAATGTCGCCCGGTCAGGCGCCTGCCCGCACAAGGCCCGCAGGGCCCGTGCAAACGCGGCATAGGGCAACTCGGCATCGCCCGGCTGGCAGCGCACCAGCGCAAACGCACCGTGCGCCGCGGCGACGTCCAGCGCCAGCCGCGTCTTGCCCACGCCGGCCAGCCCCTCTATCAGCACCGCGGCCGCGCTGTGCCACGCCGCTTCGAGCGACTGCACTTCGGCCTGGCGGCCGACAAAGGGCAGCGCCGTCGGCAACAGCCGGCCCGGCGTCGCCCCGGCAGGGGTGACCGACGGCAGCGCAGGCGGCTGTGTCGCCGCATGCGGGGCGGCACTGCGCAGGGCCGTGGCCAGTGCGTCGGTGTCGGCCATGGGCACCAAGCCCAGTTCGTCGCGCAGCAGATCGCAACAGCGGCGGTACTGCGCCAGCGCAGCCTCGCGTCGGCCGCAGGCGGCCAGCAGGCGCATCACGGCGCGGTGGTGCTGCTCTTGAAGCGGGTCGTCTGCCAGCAGCTGGTGCAACAGTACGAGCGCGGCCTCGGGCTCGCCTCGGGCCTGCGCCGCCTCGGCCGCCGACTGCATGGCCTGCCGCCGCAGCGCCTGCAGGCGCTCCCGCTCGGGACCCAGCCAATCCATGAAGGGCTGGGCGTCGTGCAGGTCCAGCCCGTCGGCCGGTGGGCCGCGCCAGTGCACCAGGGCTGCAGCGGCATCGCCGCCCTGCAGCGCGTCCCCGAACGATCGGCAGTCCAGGGCCAGAGTGGGCGCCAAGGACAGCCGGTCGCCTTCGGCCAGCACCGCACCGGGCGCCCCGATCTCGCGCAGCCGGGCCAGCTCGCGCCGCAGGTTGCGGCGGCCAGTGGCCTCTTCGAGCTCGGGCCACAGCAGCGCAACGACGCGCGCACGCGGCGCCGGCCCGCCCAGGGCCAACAGCACCAGCAGCGCCGCGGTCTTGCGGATCGTCAGCGGCAGCGCCGCGCCGTCGCGCCGCAGCACCACCGGTCCGAGCAGTTCCAGCGCCAGCATCAGGCCATGATGCCAGCCGCGGTGGCTTCAGGCCACTGCGGCGCGCGTTCCGGCGCTCAATCCCGCCTGCGCCGACGCGACACCAGCGCCACCACGCCCAGACCGGCCAGCACCAGCGCGGCGGTCGGGTTCTCCGGCACCGTGCTGACGAGTGCGAAGCTGTCGACATTGAAGGCGTTGTTCGTGACACCGCCCACCGCGCGATTGAGCACGAGCACGACCCCGTCGACGCTGCTGAAGTTGAAACCCCCGGCCAGCGCGGCGAAAGGCAGCACCACGCTCAGCGGGCCACCGGGCATGTGCGGGGCGACGTTGACCGCGGCGGCGGTGTAGTACGTGGGCGATGCTGCATCGGCGTCCAGCGGCGTGCTGCTGTACATCACGATGTTGATGTTCATCTGCTGCGCGATGCCGCTGAAGTCGAGCCTGAAAGCGTCGTACGGGGTCACGTCCAGGCCCAGGAACGGCCCCGCTGTGCCCGGTGTCCCGGTCGGGTTGGTGAAGGCACCATACGAGACCAGCACCTCGCTGGTCACGCCGATCCCGTCGCTGCTGCTGAGCAGGCCATTGCCGGCGCTGACGACCGACACACTGCCCAGCGGGTTCAGGTAGGCCCGGTGATAGACCTCACGGACCCCGCCCAGCACGGTGTCGGTGAACTGCACGAAGCTGTTTTCTGCCTCACCCGTCAACACGCTGACGCCGGGTGCAGCGGGTCGGCTGAAGTCATCGACAAGCTGCGTCGCCGCCTGGGACGCACTGGCCGAAATGACCAAGGCGGCGGCTGCGACATGCAATGGGTTGGACATGGGTTGCTCCTGCAGGGATGGACCAGGGCCCTGGGCCGGGCGCCAGGCGCCGATCCAGGTGACGAGGTTGCAGGATGAACCGGGGCCGTTGCGGCAGCGTTGCAGGGCTTGCAGTGTCAGCGCGCCCACATGCCCTGGCGCTCACCCGGCTCCACCAGCGGCCGGCCGGTGCCACGCGCCGCCAACGGCTGGGCGCGGCGGCTGAAGACCGGGCAGGTGCCGGTGTCGGCGTGCTGCAGTGCTGCGGCCACCATGCCTTCGCCAGCGCTGCCCAGCGCGCCGTCCAGGTCGTCGGCCACCGAGCAGTTGGGCACCAGGCCATCGAAGTAACGGCCCTGGTTCAGGCCGTTCACCGACTCGAAGTTGACGACGCTGAAGGTGTTGCCGTTGTGGTCACGCGGCAGGAAGCCCATGGGTTTGCCGCAGGTGGTGTCGCCGATCTGCACGACGGTCACATACGGGCTCAGGCCATTGATCACCTGCTCGCTCGCCGAGCAGGTGCGCGCCCCGGTGAGCACGTAGACCCGCGACAGGCCCAGCGCCGACGCGGGGCTGGAGAAGCTGTAGGTGACGTTGTTGCTGCTGCGCTTGTCGTTGTAGAGCAGGCGCGCGTAATCGCGCCCGCTGCTGCGGCTGCCGCCGATGTAGGACGCCACCGTGCCGCCCACCGAGACCAGGCCGCCGCCGTTGTAGCGCAGGTCGAGCACGACCTCGCTGACCCCCTGGGCCCGGAACTGCGCAAACGCGGTCTCCAGCGGTGTGTTCACCTGGTTGATCATGTCCTTGACCATCACGTAGCCCACGCGCCGGCCCAGCGGGCTGGTGAGCAGGGTGGCCGTGGGCACCGGGCTGAGCGCGTGCACGGTAGCCACCAGCGTGAGGTCGCGCGTGACACCGCCGATGCCGCGCACGCGCAGCGCCATCGCCTGGCCGGCCGTGGTGGCCGAGAGCACGGAAAAATCGCCGCTGCTGATGTAGCTGGACGCGGCCAGGCCGTTGATCAGCAGGATCTCGTCGCCCCGCTGCAGGCCTTGCGCTGCCGCAGGTGACAGGGGCTCGATGTAGCGGATGCGCAGCGGCAGGTCGGGCCGGCCCTCCACCTCCAGGCCGGCCACCGAGACGCCGTAGCCCAGGGTCTCGCCGTCGCTGAAGAACTGGTCGAAGCTGGCGGTGCTCTCGTAGTAGCTGTAGCGGTCGGACGGGAAGTTGGCGTCGCCCGGGTAGAGCAAGGCGTTGAAGTAGCTGTCCAGCGTGCTGTAGGCCGAAGGTGAAACCTGCGGTGACGTGGCGTACCAGAAGTACCAGTCGTCCATGTAGGCGCAGAGCCAGGCCTTGTCGTCGCTGCCTTCGCAGCGTGCGATGGTGTCGCTGCCACCGCCGCCGCAGGCGGACATCACGAGGGCGCCGATGAAAGCGGCGGCGAGCTGGCGAAACTTCATGCAGTGCTCCTGGAAGACCCCGGGGCGCCGGGGACCCGACACCTACAATCATGCCTCCAACCCCCGGACCGCCCTTTTCGTTGACAGGCCGCTGCGGCGGCCCGTCCGAGCCCCTGCCATGACCGAACTCGCCAAGTCCTTCGAACCCACCGCCATCGAGGCCCGCTGGGCGCCGTTGTGGGAGGCCAGCGGCGTCTACCAGCCCACGCTGGACCCGGCCAGGCCCTCGTTCTGCATCCAGCTGCCGCCGCCCAACGTGACCGGCACGCTGCACATGGGCCACGCCTTCAACCAGACGGTGATGGACTCGCTGACGCGTTACCACCGCATGCGCGGCTACAACACGCTGTGGGTGCCGGGCACGGACCACGCCGGCATCGCCACGCAGATCGTGGTGGAGCGGCAATTGCAGGAAGCCGGCCTGAACCGGCACGACCTGGGCCGCAAGAACTTCGTCGCCCAGGTCTGGGACTGGAAGGCCACGTCGGGCGCGACCATCACGAACCAGATGCGCCGCATGGGCGATTCGGTGAGTTGGCCGCACGAGTACTTCACGATGGACGAAAAACTGTCCACCGTCGTCACCGAGACCTTCGTGCGCCTGTATGAAGAAGGCCTGATCTACCGCGGCAAGCGCCTGGTCAGCTGGGACCCGGCGCTCAAGTCGGCCGTGTCGGACCTGGAGGTCGAGAGCGAAGAGGAAGACGGCTTCCTGTGGCACATCGCCTACCCGCTCAGCGACGGCAGCGGCCAGCTCGTGGTGGCCACCACGCGCCCGGAAACCATGCTGGGCGACGTGGCGGTGATGGTGCACCCCGAGGACGAACGCTACGCCGCGCTGGTGGGCAAGTCCGTAACGCTGCCGCTGGTGGGCCGCGAGATCCCCGTGATCGCAGACGACTACGTGGACCGTGCCTTCGGCACCGGCGTCGTC
This sequence comes from uncultured Rubrivivax sp., assembly GCA_964442175.1. Taxonomy (GTDB): domain Bacteria; phylum Pseudomonadota; class Gammaproteobacteria; order Burkholderiales; family Burkholderiaceae_C; genus Rubrivivax. The sequence continues at coordinate 475 of CAYTWU010000069.1, read as the reverse complement.
AAGGTCACGCCGGCGCATGATGCGAACGACTACGCGGTGGGCCAGCGCCACGGCTTGCCGATGATCGGCGTGCTGGCGCTGGACGCCACGGTGAACGAACACGCGCCGGCCGCCTACCGCGGCCTGGACCGTTTTGTCGCCCGCAAGAAGATCGTGGCCGACCTCGATGCCCTGGGCCTGCTGGTCGAGACCAAGAAGCACCGGCTGATGGTGCCGCGCTGCGCCCGCACCGGCCAGGTGGTGGAGCCGATGCTGACGGACCAGTGGTTCGTCGCGATGAAGAAGCCGGGGGCCAACGGCCAGTCCATCGCGCAGGAGGCGATCGACGCCGTGGCCTCGGGCGAGGTGAGCTTCGTGCCGCCGAACTGGGTCAACACCTACAACCAGTGGATGAACAACATCCAGGACTGGTGCATCAGCCGCCAGCTCTGGTGGGGCCACCAGATCCCGGCCTGGTACGGCACGGGCGGCGAGC